>DASQJB010000304.1:0-27490 GCA_035631295.1 Bryobacteraceae bacterium
ATCCTCTGTCCGGTCCGAGTGGCCCGTAATCCGTCCGGAGGTCACTCCCGGCATCCATGAATGATGCCGATGTGGTGATGCGGACCCTCGGTAATTTCTTCTGTGGACCCCCATACATTCCGCCGCCGGGTTTTCCCTCAGCCGACCGCTTCTTGATCCAGACCAACGGGAGCACTTCGTTCCTGCCGGTGGGAAGCCTTGGTGGAGCGAAAGGCACATCCATCAACGATGTGGGTGACGTGCTGGGCTACTACAGCGGTCCTAGTACAGGCGCCCACCTCGTGGTTTGGGACAACAGCGGCCTTCACGACCTCGGCCAGAGCGGTTACGGATACATGAATAACGTCGGGCAGGTTGTCTATACCGTAACTAATTCCGGCAGCATCCTCGGATTTGCCATGTGGCAAAACGGCGTCTCCACGCCGATCCACTTGCCCGCGGGAGTCTCCGCTCAGGCCACGCGCCCAATCAACGACGCCGGCCAATTTATCGCGAGTAACGGCCAACTATCTTCTGACGCCCACCGGTCCCTGCGCCACCGGCGTGCCAAATCGAGTGTCCATCAGTCGCACGGGCTTCCACTACAACCACTCGACCGGTCTTTTCGCTCTGATCGGCTCCGTCACCAACACCAGCGGCTCCTCGATCCCGGGGCCCATTTCGTTGGTCGTGGATAATCTGCCGGCCAGCGCCACGCTGTTCGGCATCGAGGGCGACACGCTGTGGCTACTCCTCAAGGAAGTCCGTACATCAATATCGGCAACATCGGGGCAGGGCAGACGTTGGCGCCGGGCGCTTCTATTTCCGGCAGCATCGACTTCATCGATACGGCGCAAACAGGCATCACCTACAGCCTGCGCGTGCTGGCCGGGCCGGGAGGGAGATAGAGATGAAACGAAACTTACTTTTGCAATTGCCACTCGCGTTTGCGCTTGCTTCGGCGGCCAAAGCGGACATTTACACCGTCACGCTGAATACCAGCCCGCTGACAGGCAACGGCCCGTTCAAGCTTGACTTGCAGTTTTTGGATGGGAGCGGGACGCCCGGCGACCTGAACAACAACGTGGTGACGCTCACAAGCTTCGCCTTCGGGGCCGGCGGAAGCGCGTTGGGTTCAGGGACCGCGACTGGCGGAGCCTCCGGGGGCCTCACGGCAGGCGTGACGTTGAAAGACACCGTCTTCTTCAACGAATACATCGAGAACTTCACGCCCGGGTCCCTGCTCTCCTTTACGCTGAACACGACAAACAACGCCGATCCCGGAGGCACGCCGGATCTGTTCACGCTCGCCATTCTCGATAGCCTCGGCAGCGAACTTCCGACCACCGGCCCCGCCGATGAGTTTCTGGATATAGCGCTGACCAGTGGAACAAACGCGCAGGACTCCGAGTTCGGCTCCGCTCCCGGCGGCGCCTTTCGCTCGGCGCTCCCAGCGCGCAGCTTCAAAATCCGTCGCCATCGCCAGTTCCCGAGCCGTCGGCGCTCTCGCTGTCGTTGGCCGCGGCACTATGCTGGTGGGTTTGGCGTTGGGCGCGAGGGCGCGGCCCTAGCGTAAAGTAGTATGAGGTCGTGACGAGGGTTTCTTGCAGTTTGGGCTTCGCGCTTTCGCTGGTTTGGATTGGCGCGCCCGCGGCTCGCGCGGATGACTCGCCCGCGCCCGCCCCTCTCCCGGCTCAGGCCGCCGGCGAGGCCGCGGAAACTCATCACCGGGTCGCGTTAGGCGTGCGAGTTTCGGCCTTGCTCGGAATAGGAGTGGAGGGGGCGGTCGAGCTGACCCGCAAATCCAATCTACGAGGCGGATTCAATTTGTTCAGCTACGATTTCAGCGAGACCAAAGATAATCTCGTCTATAACGCCGGCCTGCGTCTCCGGTCCGCGGAGGCCCTGTACGATTGGTTCCCCTTCGGTGGGAAATTTCACCTGAGCGGCGGAGCACTGCTGTACAACGGCAACAACATCACAGCGAAAGTTTCCCCGAGCGGCGGGCAATCCTTTACGCTCGGCGGAGTCAGCTACACAAGCGATCCGACCAATCCCATTGCCGGAAACGCGACGCTCGGACTGGACCACAATCGCGTCGCGCCGATGGGACTGGTCGGTTGGGGCAACCCGATCCCCAGGAGCGGCCGGCGCGTGGGTGTGAATTTCGAGTTGGGTGCAGTTTTCATCGGATCGCCGCAATCCACGTTGTCCCTAACGGGAGGCGCCTGCGTCAGCGCCGGCGTCTGTCTGAACGCGGCCACCGATCCTTCCGTGCAATCCAACATCGCAGCGGAGAAGAAAAAGCTGGATCACGACGCCTCGTTCTTGCACGTGCTTCCGGTGATTTCCATCGGGTTCAGCTTCCGCTTGTAGTCACGATCCCAGCCGCTGCAGCGCCCGCCGCACCACTGGATCGTGGCGCATCTCGATTTCGTCGCCTTTGGCCACGCCGAACTTCAGGTTGACCAGCTCCTGCGTCAGGCGGCTGCGGATCCAGTCGCGATCAACGGACCACTCCCCTACCGATGGCTGAATCTCGTGCGTCGAGCAGTAGACCTTGAAATCGTCCAGCAGCTCGGGCGTCGCTTCGAAATTCGCGGCGATCTCATGGCCGCGTACATATTCTCCCGCGAAGGAGGTCATCACTCCCGAGGCGTCCAGCGCCACCCGTAAACGGGTCTGCGCTTCTGGAAAGACCATCTCATCGGGTTGAATACCGCCACCGCCACGCACTTCGCGCCCTGCATCGGTCTTGAACGGACCCTGCGCCATCACCGTCGCCCCGCCAAGTTGGCCGCTACCCAGCGGCTTTTGAATCGATCGGCCGCTGGGAGTGAAATAGAACGCCGTCGTGAGCGCCAACCCCGCGCCGCCGCTCAAAGAGTAGACTTGCTGCACCAGTCCCTTGCCGTAACTTGGCTCGCCCAGGACGATGGCGCGGTCGTGGTCTTGCAGCGCGCCGGTGAGAATCTCGGAGGCGCTGGCGGTCTTTCCGTTCACCAGCACCGTAACGGGGAAGCTGTAAGGGCGCGCGAGCTTGGGCACGCGGACATCCTCGGCCTCCGCCTTTCGCCCGCGAATCGAGAACACAAGCTGATCTGGCTTCAGAAACAGCGCCGCCGCCTCCATCGCCGCTTTCACCGCGCCGCCAGGATTGTTGCGCAAATCCAGAACCAATCCTTTCAGTTCCGCCCCGCCCAGCTTTTCAATCGCTTGCTGAAGCAGCTTTCCAGTCGGGTCCTCGAATTCGGTAATACGCACATATGCCACTCCCGGCGCGATCATGAAGGCGCGATCGACGCTCGGGGTGTCCACCAACTCGGGAGACATGCTAATGCGCTCCGGCCGGGCGCTTCCGGGTTTGAAGACATCCAGCGCGACTTCGTGCTGACGCGCCTCGGTGAGCAGACCGATGAGCTGATCGAACTCGAGCCGCGCCAGCGGAATGCCGTTGATGGCGACGATTTCATCTCCCCCTGACAGGCCGGCTTTTGCCGACGGCGTTCCAGGCAGCGTCTGCAAGACGATGACGCGGCCGGGCAGCACGCTGACAATGCTGCCGAAGCCCTTCTGCTCGCTACGCTCCAACTGCTGCAATTGCAGGAATTGTTCAGGATCGAAGAAGTTCGAATGCGGATCGAGCGTGCGGAGCATGCCGGGAATCGCGCCTTGATAGAAGGCCGCGCTGGGGTCCACCGGGTCCGCGGCTTCGCTTTCGGCGATGGAGTAGATGTCGATCAGCTTCTTGACCTCGGGAACCAGACTGTCAGCGCGATCGTCGGCTGCCCTCGCAGTGACACAGAGCAGTGCGGCCGCAACGAGCGTGGAGCAGGCTTTAGCCTGCAACGGAGGCTTGAGCCTCCGCCGGCGAAGCAGGGACTGAAGTCCCTGTTGCATGCTAAAGCCCGCTCCACATTGCGTATTCATCGCTCGTACCGCGTGGCCTGGCGCTCGCGGTGCCGCTCCAGCGCTAGCTCGATCAACCGGTCGATCAGCTTGGGATACGGAATCCCCGCCGCTTCCCACATCTTCGGGAACATGCTGATCGAGGTGAAACCGGGAACCGTGTTGATTTCGTTGATGTAGAGATTTCCGGTGGCGGTCTCCCTGAGAAAGTCCACTCGCGCCATGCCTTCGCACTCTACAGCCTGATAACAGGCTACAGCCAGGCGCCGCATCTCGCGCATCTGCTCTTCGGTCAGGTCCGCCGGGAGCACAGTCTGAGCCTGATTCAAGAGATATTTGTCTTCGTAATCGTAGAATTCGCGCGAAGGCAGGATTTCGCAAGGGACCGCAGCCATCGGCTCATCGTTGCCCATCACCGAGCATTCGAATTCACGCCCTTCAATGGCTCGCTCGACCAGGATTTTGCGGTCGTATTGCGCCGCTATTTCGAGCGCCGCGCTCAGATCCTCGCACGCTTTCACTTTGGAAATTCCCACGGAGGATCCAAGGTTGGCAGGCTTCACGAAGAGAGGATACGGCATGCGTCCGCAAATGTCTTCCCGACGAAACTGCCCCCGGCGCGCTACCAGGTATTCGGTCACCGGTAAGCCTCGCTCCATGCACAGGCGCTTCATCACCTCTTTATCCATCGAAACGGACGACGCCAGCACCCCGGCTCCCACGTATGGCAGAGCAGCCAACTCCAGTAGCCCTTGTATGGTTCCGTCTTCGCCGAACGTTCCATGCAGCACTGGGAACACCACGTCGATGCCGGGGTTTGCGCCCGGCTCGGGAAGGATGGGACCCGGCTGCCAGCGGCCTTCCTTGGTAATCAAAATGCGCCGCACCTCGTAGCGGTCCGAATCCATCGCGGCGATCACCGATTCCGCCGAGCGGAGCGAGATCTCATGCTCGCCGCTGCGGCCGCCGCAAATGACCGCCACCCGCAAACGGCTCACAAGATCCTCTTTCCCAAGGCGGATAAAATCAGCTCGACGGTCAACAATGCTGTCCGGTTGGCTTCATCCATCACAGGATTTACTTCCACGGCTTCCATGGAAACCATAAGCCCACTGTCGCATACCATCTCCATGGCTAAATGCGCCTCGCGATAGGTAATACCGCCGTGAACTGGCGTGCCAACTCCGGGCGCTTCGCTGGGGTCTACGGCGTCCAGGTCGAAAGATAGATGAAATCCGGCAGTTCCCAGGGAAGCGAGATGAATCGCCTCTTGAATGACGGCGCGCATGCCGCGTTCGTCGATATCGCGCATGGTGAAGGGATGAACACCCGTGCCGCGCACATTCAGGCGCTCAATGTCATCAACGCTGCGAAGCCCGACGATGGCCACCGATCCGGGCTCCACGGCCGGGGTATAGCCGGCAAGACGCGCCAACTCCTCCGGACCGTTTCCGATGCAACACGCCAAGGGCATTCCATGGACGTTGCCGCTTGGGCTCGACTCCGGAGTGTTCATGTCGGCATGCGCGTCGATCCAGATCAAGCCGAGCTTGCGGTTCCGCTCGTGGAAGTGGCGCGACATGCCCGCCACCGCGCCCATGGCCACTGAGTGATCGCCACCCAGAACCAAGGGAACGCGGCCGCCATTCGCGGCGGTTTCGACCATGTCTGCTAGTCGCGCGCAGGTATGCGCGATCTGCGGCAGATAGCGGGCATGCGAAGGCCCCGCGGGCAACGATTCGGGCTGCTCGACAACCACGTTGCCCAAATCTTCCACCTGGTAGCCGATGGCCGCGAGTTTCTCGTTCAACCCCGCGACGCGCAGCGCCGAAGGCCCCATGTCCACGCCGCGGCGTCCCGCTCCCAAATCCATGGGCGCGCCAATGATGGCGATGCAAGAGTGATTAGGCCCTTCGCGGTTGGGCCGGGAGGGCCGCACCGCCTGTTTCGTGCTTGATGGGGGCAACTCCGATTATCGCGCGGGCAGCCTAAACCTTTACCAGCCCCAGCCGCACGCCCCGCATCACGGCTTCCGTGCGGGTGCCGGCGTGCAATTTCGCCAGAATCGAATTCACGTGAAATTTCGCCGTATGTTCGGAAATTGACAAGCGATAGGCGATCATTTTATTGCTCAATCCTTCCGCGAGCATTTCCAACACGTCCAGCTCGCGCGGCGTAAGTGGCTCCGTGTTCTCTTCGGCATGGGTGGCGGGAAGCAGAAATCCGGCGTCTTCGGCGGGCGCGGCGATCAATCCCGCGGAGGCCGCATAGATCGCCGCGACAATCTGCGCCGGTGGAGCGTCGCGGGGCAACACTACGCGGGCGCCGGAACGCAGCCCGTCCTGCACGGAGAGGTCGCCACCGAGCAGGACTACGGGCGCGCCGTTCTCCGAGAAATCGGCGTCGTCGGTCAGTACGACGTCCGCATCCGCGGCCGAGGCGGCCATGCCGAAATCGGCGTGCTCCGCAAACAAAGCCTCCAGTCCGGCGCGCGTCACCGCCGAGGGAGTCTCAATCCGAACCCGGATCATAAAATCGGAGCCGGCTGCGGCAGCGCAATCGCCACCTCCCTGTGCGACCGGCGGTCCCCGCGCAGAAATCGCAGCTTTAGAACCCCGCCTGCGGAGCGGTCGATTGCGTCCCCCAGATCCTCCACCGACTCGAACCCCCGCCCATTCGCCGCGATCAGCAGATCTCCGGTAAGAACGGACGCACGCTCCGCCGGGCTTCGCGGGACCACGCGCAACACCAGCAGTGCGCCGCGGTTCCCTTCCGCCACCGGTTGCACTACCACTCCCAGTGACGGACGCGCGCCGTCGCGCAGAAAATCCGCGACCGCGTTGCTGGGAACCGCTAGCGCCAGCCCGCCTCCCACCACCATCGTGTTAATTCCCACCACGCGGCCCTCGGCATCCGCCAAAGGACCTCCGGAGTTGCCCGGGGCCAGGCGGATCGCCGCCTGGACCCACGTTCTCGCCCCCAAGCCGCGCACCGGGCCCGAAGCATGAACCACGCCAGTGCTCAGCGCTCCCACGAATCCCAGCGGATTTCCGACCGCCACTACCAATTCTCCGGGCCGCAGCGATGTGGAATCGCGCCATTGTGCGACCGGCAGGTTCGTTACATTCGCCTTCAGCTTCGCCAGATCCCGGCGCTCGTCCCGTTCCGCGACGGTTGCGGCAACCGTCGATCCATCCCACAGCTCCACCTGCGCCCGGTCGCGAACCACGTGAGCGTTGGTGATCACCGTTCCGTCCGCCGACCAAATGACGCCGGAGCCGCTGCCTTGCTCTCCACCTCGTCCTGGAAAGGGGCCGCTTAAGATTCTCACGGTGGAGCGGCGGAGCTTTTCGCCGATTTCTCCAAAGCCTCGCATCTTCAGCTCCTTCGTGGTTTCTCGCCGGGAGTGATCTCGACAGTCTTCACTTCGCCTCCTCGCACGATGCGAGCTGGAACGGACTTGCCGATGGAGTCCGCATCGAGGGCTTCCTGAAGATTCTCGGGTCTTTCGATGGCGCGGCCACCGAGTTCCACCAAAATGTCGCCGATCAGCAGCCCAGCGCGCCCGGCAGCGGCGTCGGGATCAACGCTCACCAGGATCAATCCCACTCGCGCCGGAAGATTCAACTTGCTTTTCAGATGCTCAGGGATGGCCACCGGTTGTAGCCCGACTCCGAGATATGCCCGCGGCATGCGGCCGTGCTCCAGAAGCTTGGCGGCCACGCGGTCTATGGTTTCCACCGGCACTGCGAATACGGCAAAGCGGGAGAGCGCGGACGTTCCGATTCCCACGACGTTGCCGGCGCCGTCGACCACCGCGCCGCCCTCCGCGCCGGGATGCAGGCTCAAATCCAGGCGGACAACCTGGTCCAGGCGTCCTCCGCGCCACGTTTGCGACGGACCGGAGAGGCTGCTGACCACCCCAAACGCCGCAATCGCGCCATCCTCAGAACGGCCAACGGCCAAAGCGACCTCGCCGGGCCTGAGCGCCGTCTTGACGGCACGCGGCGGGGCAGGCAGATCCAGGCCGGGAACGCGCAGCACCGCGAGATCCGTGCCCGGATCGCGTCCTGCGAGTTCGGCTGGCAGGCTCGATCCACCCGGCGCAGTGACGCGAAGATCCTCGTCGCGCCGGATGGTGTGGTCGGCCGTGACGACCACTCCGGGACTCCAATAGACCCCGCTGGAATCGAAGCGCGGGCGAGCGTGAACCGCGACGATCGAGCGAGCCGTTTGCTCCACTGTGGTGGCGAGCTGCACGGAAAGAGAAATAAGTGGATTGTTCATGCCCCAAGCATGCCTCTTGTCCGCTTCCAAAACTACCGGCAGAACAGTCAGTCCGTGCCTACCCGATTGGGCGGGAGTGTGTGTCCGCGCGACACACTCGCTGGGTCGCCCACCCGCGTTCCGATCCAGCCAGTGCAATGTATCTGTTTGAAAGCAGGAGAGCTCTGGTTGGAAGGCTGGGTGCATCCTCTCACGCGAATTGATGCAGTAACTCTTTGAAACCTGCCCTCTGTTTGCAATGGGCTTGGAGCCAGAGAAGCGAGTGGCTTTAAATACTAGCGTGCTTGCGGGAGCCGGTGTTTGAATTTTGCTCCGCTCGTTCTTTGGGTTTGAGCGCGTTGCAACAGAGGGGTTTTTTATGCGGGCGCTTTCACAAACGGATTTTCTTTTGGCCATGAGCATAAGGGCCTTTCCTGGATCCGCAGTCTCGGCCTCGCCTGTCCGCTGGAGAACTTTAGGACGCGGGCTCCAGTGGAGTTTGGGTTGGGCGGAAGCGAGGATCTGAAGCCCGTCTTGCTGTAAGACGGCGGGCGGAACCGCATCGGAATGGGCAGCTTTTCGCTACCTCCGCTCCTAATTCCGATGCGGTTTTTTCTTTGCTACTAAGCCAGGGAACGATAGGCGCGGGGGCTGACTCCGAACTCGGCGCGAAACGCTCGGTTGAAGTTGGAGATGTCGCCAAAGCCGCAAGCGAGCGCGATGTCCAGGATTTTCGCTCGCTCCGTGCGCAGGCGAGTTGCAGCACGCCGCAGCCGCATTCTGAGCAGGTATTGATGCGGCGTTGTCCCCGTGACGGCTTCGAACACTCGAAGAAAGTGATAAGGGGTCAGGCGAGCAATCTGCGCCAGGCTGGCGAGGTCGCGCGGAACCTCCAGATCGTTCTCGATGGATCGGACAACCCGCGTAACGCGCGCCAACGAACTCGGTTCCGAGCCAGCCGGCCGCGGCGCACGGCCGCTTTCGAGCTGAGACGCTTGCGCCAACGCTCGGACGCCAAGCTCCTCAAATGACGCGCGATGGTGAAATGGATCGGCGCCGGAGAGGACCTCTGAAGCTCTTGCAACCAGCGACGAGAGGTCGCGCATCGGCGGCAGGCGCGGCGTTCTAAAACGGGATCGGCTGGCGCCTTCCGCGACTTGCTCCCGAAACTCCTCACTGTAAGAAAAAGACAAGCAACGGTCGCCTTTGCCGTGTTCGTGAGCGCACGTGAAGCAATCACCGGCGTTGCCGAGCAGCAAGGAACCGGGCGTCATCAATTCGCACCCGGTTGAGGTTTGGTACTGAAACGTACCACCGATCACGATGGCGATCGAGGTTCGCGAATGTTGCTCTTCATAGGGCCGGTCCTGCGGTCCGGCCGTGCAAACTACTTCAGAAACGGCCCAGCCGTCTCCGGATGCGAGTGGACGGCTCTTCGGCGTTACGGGAGGATCTGTCATTCCTGCCAATATGGCTAGTTTATTCTATGCTCGCGGACGGTCAGTTTGACACTCCTGTTCGGCCGGTGCTAGAGTGACCCCATGCCGGCGACGATTCCGGCCTTATCCATCTTTGTAAGGTGTACAAGACACTGCAGCTTAAACATGTCCAAGCGGAGTTGAATCCATGCCATACACCCTAACCGTTAACGGCAAGAAACAGACCGTGGACGCGACGCCGGATACCCCCCTGTTGTGGGTACTGCGCGACGTCCTCAACCTGAAAGGAACCAAATACGGCTGCGGAATCGGGCAATGCCGGGCCTGCACGGTGCACGTGGGCGGCAAAGCCACGCCCTCCTGCCAAATCCAGGTTTCCGCGGTCAAAGACGAGATCACCACGATTGAAGGGCTTTCCAACGGCGATAACCTGCATCCAGTCCAGCAAGCCTGGCTCGAGACGGACGTTCCTCAATGCGGCTATTGTCAAGTCGGCCAGATGATGGCGGCAGCGGCTCTATTGAAGCAGAAGCCGCATCCCAGCAGTCAGGACATCGATAGTGCGATGAACGGCAATCTTTGCCGCTGCGGAACTTATTTGCGAATTCGCGCAGCCATCGTGAGAGCAGCGGCCATCGCCAGCCAGTCACGGCCACCGGCTTCATCAGCCGCGGCGCTTCGATAAGGAGGAAGCGAACATGAAAACAGAATCTCTCGATCAAAAACTCATTGCGCGCCGCTCCTTTTTGAAAGTCACGGCGACCGGCGCAGGCGGAGTGCTTATTGGTCTATGCGTCGAGCCTCTGGCGACGGCCCAGCAGCAGGGCGGGCGCGGCGGCGCGGGACGCGGGGGCGGCGGCGGATTTGGCGGACCGGCTCCCAAGGTCGAAAACTATATCAAAGTGAACGCCGACGGCACCGTCACCATCATGGCCAAGAACCCGGAAGTCGGCCAGGGCGTTCGCACAATGCTGCCGATGCTGATCGCCGAGGAATTGGACGTCGATTGGAAGGACGTGAGGATCGAGCAGACCGATTTCGATCCGGCGAAGTACGCCGGCCAGCTTGCGGGCGGCAGCACCGCTACTCCGCAAAACTGGAACCCGATGCGGCAGGTGGGCGCCACGGCGCGCGCGATGTTCGTCACCGCAGCCGCGCAGACGTGGAACGTACCCGAATCCGAAATCACCACGGGATCCGGGAAAGCTTACCACAAGACCTCCGATCGTTCGATGACCTACTCGCAGCTTGCGTCGAAGGTCGCCACTCTGCCGGCGCCGGATCTGGTTACGCCCGACAAGCTCAAGAAGCCCGCCGATTACAAAATCGTCGGCAAGCCTGTAAAGAACAACGACATCATGTCGATTGTCACCGGCAAGCCGCTGTTTGGAATCGATCAAACCGTGCCCGGCATGCTGTACGCAGTCTATGAGAAGTGCGGCGTGTTTGGGGGCAAACCCGTCAGCGTAAACGTTGACGAGATTAAGAAATTGCCGGGCGTAAAGCAAGTGATCGTGGTGAACGACCGCCCGGAGGTCAAAGACGCGGTGCTTCCGGGCGATCCCGGTTTGGAAAACGGCGTGGCGATTCTCGCGGACACTTGGTGGAACGCGCAGTCGGCGCGCAGGAAGGCCCAGACGAATAACTGGATCAAGTGGGACGAAGGCGCGCGGGGCGTGGCGGAGCATACCAGCGTTACGTATGCCCAAAAGGCCGAGGAGATCAACAAGCAGAAGCCGATGACCACTACGCGCAACGACGGCGACGTGGAAGCGGCCTTGGGGAGCGCGGCGAAGACCGTGGAAGCGGCTTACTCCTATCCGTTCATCTCCCACGCTCCGCTGGAGCCGCAGAACTGCACCGCCGATTACAAAGACGGCAAGTGCACCATCTGGTCGACCAGTCAGATTCCCCAGGGCGGGCGCGGTCTTGCTGCTGGCGCGTTGGGAATCGATCAGTCCAACGTAACGTTGCACATGGTGCGCGGCGGCGGTGGATTCGGGCGACGTCTGACCAACGACTACATGGTGGAGGCGGCCTACATCTCCAAGATGGCGGGCGCGCCGGTGAAGCTGGTGTGGTCGCGCGAAGACGATATGGCGCACGATTACTATCGTCCGGGCGGCTACCACTTCCTAAAGGCGGGCGTGGACGCGCAGGGCAAAATTGTCGCTTGGCGCAATCACTTCGTCACCTATGGCGCGATGGTGATGGGTCCGGCTCCGGGCGGGTTTGGCGGACCTCCGGGCGGTGGGCCGGCGGGCAACGGTCCGCGGCTGCAAACCGTGAGCGCGGGCGGCATGGGCGCGACGGAGTTCCCACAACCTTTCGTCAAAGACTATGCGCTGCACACCTCGGCGATGCCGCTGGCGATCCGTACGGGTTCGCTGCGTGCGCCGTCGAGCAATTCGCAGGCGTTCGTGATTCAGTCGTTTATCGATGAACTGGCGCATGCGGCAGGCAAAGATCCGGTGCAGTTCCGGCTGGATCTGCTTGCCCAGGGCAACAAGAACGGCAACGGCTTCAGCGCGGAGCGGATGACTGGCGTCACCAAGCTCGCTGCAGAAAAATCCAACTGGGGCAAGCGCAATCTGCCCAAAGGGACCGCGATGGGCATCGCCTTCCACTTCAGCCATCAGGGTTATTTCGCCGAAGTGGCCGAAGTCAGCGTTAGCAACAAGAAGGTGAAGGTGAACAAGGTCTGGGTGGCGGCGGATGTCGGCAGCCAGATCATCAACCAGAGCATGGCGGAGAACATGGCTCAGGGCGCGGTCATCGACGGGATGAGCGAGCTGATGGGCCAAGAGATCACGGTGAAGAACGGCCGCGTGGAGCAGGGCAACTTCCATCAGCACCCTATGGTGCGTATGGCGCAGGTTCCGGCCGACATCGAGATCCACTTCCTGAAGTCGGAAAACTCGCCGACGGGATTGGGCGAGCCCTCGCTACCGCCGATTCTGCCGGCGATCGCGAATGCGATCTTTTCGGCGACGGGCGATCGCGTGCGGCAAATGCCGATCTCGAAGTCCGGCTATAGCTGGGCCTAGGCCGCAAGTCAAATTGGATCGATAAAGGGGCTCTTCGGAGCCCCTTTGCGTTTCACGATTCCGCGCCCAGAAGCTGCACTCGCGGGTAGCGGCCGCGTGCCTTGGCGACGAATTTGCCGTCGGCGGTGATCAAGGTTGCGTCGAGCCGTTCCGCGAGCGCTAGATAGATGCAGTCTTGAAGCGCATGCTTCAACTCCAGCGCCAGCTTGAGCGCGCCGGGGAGATCTTCATCCTCGGGCATCAGATCAAGAGTGCCGCGTATGATAGCCGCCCACACCTCTAATGCCTCGTGCGCTTCTTGCACCGTGACCTCGCTTAGCAGGGCCTTGCGAGTAATCGCTGCCGCGGTTTCCACTCGGAGCAGCGCCGGGCCGATCAGCTTGTCAGCGCCTTCTAGTATGCGGTTTGCCGCGTCTCTGCGCTCCTCGGCGGTCAGCCATTTGACAGCGACGCTGGCGTCAACGACCGTCATCCCCAAGCATCGCGATCGGCGCGGATGCCAGGAGTGCTATCGCTAAGCTCCCCGTATTTCTTTCGAAGCTTGTTCTGAAACGCCTTTACCTTGCGCAACAATTGCTCGCGGTCGCGAGCCGCTTGTTGGGTGATCAAATCGCGAAGCTTCTGCTCCAGGCTTTTGCCTTCGTGCTCGGCCTGCATTTTGAACCGGTCGACCACCCAGTCGGGCAAATTTCTGATCTTTACGTCCGCCACAATTCTAGACTAAGCTGTTTGACCCCATGGGGTCAAGACCCCAAACGGAGAGATCAAACGCAAGGATCAACCTGCCTGGGTGGCGAGCGCGCGGCGCGCGCCGAGATCGCGGAGGCAGCGGTCGATCCAGAGGCGCGTGAGCTTTTCCTGCACGCCGTTGAGGGAGAGGCGGGCGCGGAGGACGTCGAAATCGACTTGGTCGAGAGCCTGGTCCTGATTGAAACAAGAGAAGACGACGGTTTCTTCACCGGTTTCGGGATCGACGTGGCGCTGCAAGCACTGGGCGCAAATTTCCTTCATCATGCACTGCATGGGCGAGTTAATGCTCGCGATGCCGTGGTGATCGGGATCGAGGAAAGGCTTGAGCACCGTGTGGCGGGCGCGCTGGACGGCGCGCATCATTCCGTCGGAGCCGATCACGATGATGCGGCGGGCGTCGGAGAGAGGAATCTCGATGTCGCCGAGTTGGCCGCTCGCGTAGGCGGTCATGGCTTCGACGATGTTGCCGGTGAAAGTGAGATCGCCGGGGCGGCTGGGGGCGAAGCCCGGCGCTTCATCGCAGCACCAAACAACGACGTCCGAGGCGCGCTCGATTTCTTCGACTTTGAACCGGTCCGCCATTTTCTTATAGCCGGCGAAATAGAGGACGCGGCTGCCGAGCTCGCGGAGGCGGCGGCCGATGGAAAAGAGCACGGCGTTGCCCAAGCCGCCGCCGGCAAGCAATACCGTTTCTTGCGGCGGAGTGTGGGTCGGCGTACCGGTCGGCCCCATCAGGACGACGGGTTCGCCGGGTTTGAGGAGAGCGCAGAGATCGGAGGAGCCTCCCATTTCGAGCACGATGGTGGAAAGCAGACCTTGCTCGCGATCCACCCAGGCACCGGTGAGCGCGAGGCCCTCCATCGCGAGCGTGGTGCCATTGGAGCGCGGCGCTAACGATTCGTAGTTCTGGAGACGGTAGAACTGACCCGGCTCGAAGGCGCGGGCAGCCATGGGCGCTTTGACCACGACTTCGACGGTGTTGGGGGTGAGGCGAACCACTTCACGGACGGTGGCGCGGAGTTCTGCATCGAGCTTGGTTACGAGGGCCTCGGGCGAAGGCGCCGATGCAGGACAGCGCGCGAGCAGGCGCGAGACGACGGGGTAACCTTGCTTCGCGCTGGCCATGGCTTTAACCACATTGCCGGCGAACGACGGATGGAGATCGCCGAAGAAGCTGATGGCGCGGCCATCCGGCAGAAGCGAAGTGAGCACACGCGCGGATTTTGGCTTGGCGTTCTTTTCCGGCTGGACGGACTGGCCTTCTTCGTCGAGGGCCTGGTAGTAGCGGCCATCGAGATGAAGACGATCCGGGTCTTCGCGCGAGAGCACCGTATTGGGTTGGGTTCCGGCGGCGACCAGAATAGATTTGGCCGGCAGGAGGACGGTCTCGCCAGAAGCTTTCTTGAGGCGCAGGCCGGAGGCGTGGCCGTGACGGTCGATTTCCACGGCGACGGGGGCTAACTCTTCGGCGAAATGAACGCCTTCTTCGAGAGCCTTCGCGACTTCCTCGTGATTGAGTGTGTAGCTGGGCGCGTCCATGAGGCGGCGGCGGTAAGCGATGGTGACGCCGCCCCAGGAGTTGAGCAGAGTGTGCCGCTCGGAGGGTTTAGCCGCGCGGAGGGCGCGAGCGTGGGCGAGGAACTCTTCGGCGGTTTCCTCTTCCTCTTCGCTCCAGCTTTCGCGCACCTCACGCTCGCCGCGCTCTTCCATGAGCGTCTCGTAGCGCTCCAGGAATTTTTCCACCTGGACGACGTAATAGGCGAGCGATTCCGTGGCGGTGTCGATGGCGGTGAGGCCGCCGCCGATCACGACAATCGGCATGCGGATTTGTAGATTGGCGACGGAGTCGCGCTTGGCGGCGCCGGTGAGCTGCAAGGCCATGAGGAAATCGGAGGCCTGGCGGACGCCGCGAGCGAGGCCGTTGGCCATGGGGACGATGGTGGGACGTCCGGCGCCGGCGCAAAGGGCGACGTGATCGAAACCGAGATCGAAGGCGCGATCGACGGTAATGGTGCCGCCGAAGCGGACGCCGCCATACATGGCGAATTCGCGGCGGCGCTCAATCAGAAGGCGCGCGATTTTCAAGAAATTCTTGTTCCATCGGACGGTGATGCCGTATTCGGCGACGCCGCCGAAACCTGCCATCACGCGGTCGTCGAGCGATTCGTAAATCTCGCGAACATCACGGATGGGGCGGAAGGGAACGCGCTCGCCAGAGGCTTTGACGCCGGAGACTTCGGCGGGGAGAGGCTCGATTTTCAATCCATCAATGCCGACGATGGCGTGACCGTCGTTCATTAAGTGATGCGCCAGAGTGAAGCCGGCGGGGCCGAGGCCGACCACCAAGACTTTGTTGCCGGTGGCGGGGCGGGGCAGAGGGCGCTCGAAATTCAAAGGATTCCAGCGGGTGAGCAGGCTGTAAATTTCAAATCCCCAAGGCAGCGCCAGCACCTGCTTCAGCGTTTCCGTTTCGATTTGCGGAATGTCGACGGGCTCCTGCTTTTGGAACACGCAGGACTTCATGCAGTCGTTGCAGATGCGATGGCCGGTGGCGGCGGCCATGGGATTGTCCACCGTGACGATGGCGAGCGCGCCGACGGGATTGCCGCGCTGGCGCACTACATTCATTTCGGAGATCTTCTCGGAAAGAGGACAGCCGGCGAGAGTGACGCCCAGGGGACTTTTACGAAATTCACCCGTTTTCTCGCGCAGGCCTGTCGAACAACTGTCTTTGGCCTGGTTGTGGCACTTGATGCAGTAATGGGCCTGATCGAGAGCGCCCACGATGTCCGTGCCGGGGTCGGTGAGCTTGAATCCTTCGCGCCGGCGCCAGTGATCGGGAGGGAGGCGCAGCGCAGAGTGACCGTTGGATGTCAGAGTTTCCACCGGGACAAGATGGGCGAAATCGAGCTTGTGGGGTGTTTTAAATAAGATGCCCTGCTTGTGCTTGGCTAGTCCAGCCGGCGAGAGCGTGGCCCAGGCGGCGTAGCGCGTGGCTAGATCGATTTCCGCCGTGAATTGAGACTCGGCTTCGAGCCACTGCGAGACGTGTTCCGCGAAAGAGCGTTCCGTGATCGGGCCGGCGAAGCGCTTTTCCAGCTCGGCCGCGATGGCTTCGCCGTCGATCAAGGAGGCCTGTTCAGCGGTCATTCCACTGATGGCGCGGCGCTGCACGAATTTACGCTTGATGGCGTACAAGGGAGCCAGTTCGTGATGGCGGGCCTGAATCTCCGACAGTTCGCGCGAGACACCGAATTGATCGCCAATGAAATCTTCGAGATGGGGCGCAAGCTCGATGATCAGTTCCGAGCGAGGTTTATCTTCTAAGGAAGACGGATCGCGGCGGGCGAGGATCAGGCGATGATGAAGGTCCGTGCTGGTCTGTTCGAGGCGCTGCAGAAACAGCTCGTCCAAGCGCGCCAAGCCTTCGCGCGAGTAGAGATCTGCTATAGGGATACCGCTCGACAGGATGTGCTGGGACACTTGAGGGTTCTTAATTCAGAATAACATCCGACGGCACAAGAGCCGAAGCGCTAGGCGGGGCTTTGCGGATGCTTGTAAGTTACTGAGGAGTAGGGAGTTCTGCGCCGGTGGGTCCGTTTTTCCGAAGGTCCGCGCACCCACGCCGGTTACACCGGCAGCTTCATGACGAACTTGGCGCCGGTTTCGATGTGCTCGCTCCACAGATCGCCGCCGTGGGAAAGCACCGTCTTGCGTGAGAGGGCCAGGCCCAGCCCCATCCCGTTCTTCTTGCCGGCGGTGACGAAGGGCTGAAAAAGTTGGGGCGCGATTACGTCCGGGATGCCGGGGCCGGTATCTTCGACGCTGACCAGAAGGACGGAATCGCGGCGGACCGCGCGAACAGATACATCGCCGCCCTCCGGCATGGCCTCGATCGCGTTGGCGACCAGATTCTGAAAGACGCGCTCCATGGGGGAGCGATCCAAAGGCAGCTCGACGTCATCCTGGACTTCGAGGTGCAGAGAAACCCGGTTGGTCTGCGCCACTGCGGCCAGCGGTTCGCACGCGGCCAGAATGACGTCGCGCAAACGGCAGACTTCGCGGGCGTGCGAACGGCCCTCCGTGACGTCCGCCAACTCCTGCAAGAGATCCTGCACGCGGCGCGATGCGCGATAGATGTTGTTCGCCAGCCGCCGCACCTGCTCCTGCGAAAGCTCGGTATCCACCAGAATCTCAGCGCCCCCATAGATGGCCGCAAGCGGATTCCGCAAATCGTGAATGATCGAAGTGGACAATCGGCCGATAGTGGCGATGCGCTCGTGCCGAATCAGGTCTTCGCGGCCTTGGCGGATGGAGGCGCACATCGAGTTGAAGGTCCCGGCAAGCCGGCCGATCTCGTCGCCGGAAGATACGGGAACCTGGACTTCGTAATTTCCTTTTCCGATTTCGGCCGCGGCCCGGTCGAGCTCGCCAACCGGCTTGAGCAGCCGGCGAGCCAGCCAGTAAGTGATCGCGAAGCCGGCCAGCATCGCCGCGATCCACAGCGCCACCAGCCGCGAGCGCAACTCGGATATGCGCTTCTCGGCCGCGTCGAACGGCCGCAAAATCCTCAGCTCGCCGATGGTTCTGCCTTCGAGATCGGTGAGCGGAGACGGAAACTGGTAGTATTTGACCCCGGCGAGGCGGATTTGCGATCCTGCCGGCACGCCGTCTCTTTCGATCTGCTTTTGAGCGGCAGAATCGAGTGTCGATGCGGCCACTTTCCCGTGCGCGAGGTACACGAAATCGCTGCCTCCCGTGGAGGCCTTCAGCTCGCGCGCGAAGTCGGCATCCACAGCGATGCCGGCCACCAGGACATTGAGCAACGCTTCACCCTGGCCGGAGGCGACATAAACCGGCGTCGCCACGATTTGGTATAGGCCCCGGTCCAACAGCGTGAAGCCGCGAGCCTGGCTGGGAAATCGCTTGACGGCCGCCGGGACGAAAGACATATCGAAGAGGCCATCCGGGTGCGCGTCGCCCAATAAAGCGATGGCGGCGCCGCGGGGATCGGCGACCATGAAGAGCGCGCCGGGCTTCGAGATGCGGTCCCAGGCCTCCGAGGCGGCGTCGCGAATCGTGTTTCCATCGCGCGTGCTAAAGGCGGCCCGTACTTGGGGCATCTGGCTCAACACGCCGGTGACAGCAGCCAGCTCATCCGCTCGGGCGTTGGAGAGCGATTCGTAAGCGCGGAAGCTGGTCTGCGCTTCCTGCTCTAAACCCAGCGTTGCGCTGCGAACGAACTGATCCTGAAGAATCCATCCCATGGCCGCCAGCAGCGCCGTGATCGCCACCGAGGTGGAGAACAGAATCTTCCACAGCAAGGAAGTCGAACGGCGCCGCAGCCGCATTTTCATTGACGTGCGCTCATTTGCGAACACCGGGATAGACGCCGCCGTCGTCTGGGGGTTGGGGATAGGGCCGGCCAAATTTGTTCAGGTGCGGAATAGGCAAGTAACCGCTTTCGGAAATCGCAATTGGCGCTATGTCCTGTTGATCGCCATCGACGGTAAGGCGGCGGCCCAACTCGTCCAACGTGGCTTGCGTGGCGCGTTCGTGGAAGAGGTGGAGGCGATAGTCGCCTGCGGGGACGTCCCGCAATTCGAATGTTCCCTCCCGCTTGCTGACATCGAAGTACGGCGTGTCGAGGACCGCGATCACCGCGCTCATGGTGGAGTGAATGTTGCAAAAGACGCGCACGATGCCGGGCTGCGTGAACTTTACGCTTTTGGAAGTGCGGGGAGGATAAAGCGCCAAGTCGAACGGTTGGCCGTCATAGGTAGAGAAGACGTTATGGAAGATCGGATCGAAATTCGGGAAGTCTACGACGGCGCCGGTCGGAACGGCCAGCATGTGGGGCGAAAAGGTCTTGTCTTTTTGGGTCATGCGCGCGCGAACGGTGGGCTGTTGAAGCGGCTTGCCGTTAAGGGGCTCCAGCCAAATCACCACACCCGAAAAATCCTTCTTCTTCCGGACGGCGGCTTCCTTGGAGTCGCGCAATTCGACTCTGCCGTTGAGGGTTGCGGCGCTCAGGGAGGCCGCGCACAGCAGGCTAAAACAAATACGCAAGCCCCAAATCATAATGAGGAAATATCCGCGTTCCCGAGTTCAGGTAAGTGGTGCGCGTTTGGGAAGCCTCGAAACTCCCCAAGACATTCGAGCCGAATCTGTACATTATATTTCCGGCATAAGACAGATTTCTACTTGTCGATCCCGTGGAAAGATCCGAATTGCGATCTTCTTCCTGCCCGCCATACGCATTGAAGGTAAGGCGCGGCGTGAGGCGAAACTTCATCTGCGCCCATCCACCGATGGCGTGCACGGGCCTCGGCGCCCAACGGTTTGAGTCATTCACGCCCTGGGGCAGCCCGCCAATCACGCCGACGTTCTCGCCGGAAAAGAAAGCTCCGGTGAAATCCACACGGCTCAGCGGGCGGACGAGCCAGTCCAGAGTGAGAATACGCGATGGGACGGAGGCTGCGAGAACGTGGGTGTCGCTCCAGTGATACCCTGGCGCGATTTCGATGCGGCGCGATTCCCCCAGTTGAGACCAGAACTCGAGCCGGCTTTCGTAACCAGGCCGGGAATTGGTGAGCGACGACGCGTAGGCCGCCGCTACTCCCGCGCCGCCTTCCGCTGTCTGGTAAACCCCAGCTTGCGCCCGCAAGCCCGCCTGCGATCCCAGAGCGAAGCGTTGCTCCACGCGCACCTGCGGCTGCCACAGCCACAGATTGCCGGCTCGCGTGAGCGGGGAGACGCCGACGTGAGCGAGCGAATCAGGCTCGCGCGGAGCGACGATCGGTTTATCCAGAGCCAGAGTGAGGGTGGTGCTTTTCCAGGCGGCGTCCACCGAGGCCACGCGGAGGCGCAGGAGTTGATTCAGAGTGGTTCCCCCGCCTCCGTAGAAATCGATGTAGGCTGACCCGGTGATTTTGCCGCCGCCCACGATTTGCGGTCCGTCGAATTTCACGCCCACCACGGTCTGCCGGAAAGTCGCGCCCCCGGACGACTCCGGCGGCGTGGAGGGCGAGGCCGCGATGGTGGGATTGTCCGCGCCGCCTCCTCCCCTACCCGTCCAAAATGAATTGAACAGCAACATTCCGGTGAGGGAAAGCGGCATCCGATGATCGGTTGAGATCTTTTCCTGATCTAATTGCGAGATCTGATTGCGTTCCACTTGAGCCTGCTCGGCTGTTTCGGAATTGGCTGGCGCGGGTGGCGAAACCGTGTTCGACGAGGCTGCGCTCGATCCGGCTGCAGTAGCCGGCGCGGCCGCGAGTTGTTGCCGAAGGGCGCGAATTTCGGCCATCAAGTCTTGATTCTGCTCTTCAAGCCGGTCAAGGCGCTGAAGCACGGATTGCAAATCGGGCGTCTGTGCCTGCGCCAGCGAGGCGGCCATCAAAAGCCATCGCGCCACCGCGCCTATTCTGACTCCCGTCTCCTGACTCCTGACTCCTGTTTCCCCCATAGATCACCCCCGTAAATCAACTCTTCCAGCTTCCTCCGCACGGCGCTCGGCGAAAACGGCTTGGCGAAGAACGCGTTCGCCCCCGAGTCAAGCGCCGCCTGGGGCGTCTTGGGATCCGTTGCCGCGCTGATTGCCACAATCGGCAGGGCGCCAAATCTTTCCTGCCGGCGGATGCGGGCAATCAACTCCAGCCCAGTCATCACCGGAAGCTGAAGATCGGTGACGACCGCGGAAACGGCTTCCTGGTCCAGAACCGCGAGTCCATCTTCCGCCGTCCGGGCGAACCGAATCGTGATCCCTGGCGCCCCTTCCAGAGCCAAACCCAGCGTGGCCAGGCAATCTTCGGCGTCGTCCACTAAAAGAACAGTAAACGCCAGTTTATCGCGATGCGAGGGGGAATCCGTCATTAAGGGAGGAAGCGGTAACCCACGCCGTGCATGGTGAGGAAATGGCGCGGAGTCTCCGGATCCGGCTCGAGCTTCTGACGAAGGCGCACTACGTGCGCATCCACGGTACGGGTATTGGGGAAGGAGTCATAGCCCCAGACGGAATTGAGCAGCACGTCGCGGGAGAGAGCACGTCCGGGATTCTGAAGGAAAAAGGCCAGCAAATTGAATTCGGCGCGCGTCATGCGGACCTCCTCGGAGGAGCGCCGCACCACGCGCCGGTCGAGATCCACTTCGATGTCGGCGAAACTGAGTGACGGTGGCGAGTCCTGAGCGGACCGCCGCAGAACCGCGCGGATACGGGCCAGCAACTCGCGGGCGCCGAAGGGCTTCACCACGTAATCGTCGGCGCCGATTTCCAGCAGCAGCACTTTGTCGATTTCGTCGCCCACCGCGCTCAGTACAATCACGGGGGTTTTGGCGCCGGAGGCGCGCAATCGCTTGCAGACATCCACGCCGTTCAAGCCCGGCATGCGCAGATCGACCAAGATTAGATGGGGCTTCGCCGAGAACGCCTGTTCCAGGCCCGCTGCGCCGTCGCCTACGAGGATGGGGCGGAAGCTTTCCTTCTCCAGCATCAGGCCGATGGTGTCGCGGAGGCTCTCGTCGTCATCGATGACCAGAATTGTTTGGATGGACACTACTCTTTCAATTCTAGACTTGGGCATGGGCGGGAGCGGAACAGACCGATCCGCCGCAGTTGCGGCCTAGGAGCGCTCGACGCTCGGAAGCGAGTGCGGCTCGGAATCCTGGCTGGCGGCGTCGTTATTCCGCGTGGGATAGACGATGCTGGCTTGGGTGGGGATGGCCAGGGCGGAGCCCGCCGCTTTTATCGCGTCGAGAATGCGCAGAAGGAGATCCTGGCGGATGGCCATGAATTCGTCTCCGTCTTCCGTGAGGATGTAGACGAAGATTTCGATATCCAAAGAGTACGCCCCGACGCCGATGAAGCGCACGGGCAGCTTGCCGGCCTCAACCTTGGGATGAGCTTTCAGTAGCTTTTCAATGGCGGCGAGAATGTTCCGGACCTGTTCGGGGGTGGTGTCGCGCCGCAAATTCAGCTTCGGATGAAAGAGCATTTTGTCCTGGCGCGAAAAATTCTCCAGCGTAGCGGAAGAGAACTGCGCGTTGGGAACCGTGAGCAAAGTCCGGTCGAGCGTGCGGATGCGAGTAGAGCGCAATCCGATGTCTTCGACGGTGCCGACGCTGTCTCCGAACTTGCAGAAATCGCCGACGTAGACGGGGCGATCGGTGATCACTGACAGGCCACCAAAGAAGTTCTCCACAGTCTTTTGCGCCGCCAGCGCGATGGCGATGCCGCCAATGCCCAAGCCCGCCAACACGGTTCCGGTGGGGTAGCCCCAGCTTGCAAGGATTCCCGTAACCGCGAACACCCATATCGCAAGCTTCGTGAGCCGAGCGATCAAAGGGACCACGGAGTGGGTGACGGTGCGGCGCCTGAACGATAGGACGTGCCGCACCGGAATCATGGCCGCGTCCACGATTCGGACGCACAGCCAGGCGCCGGCGAAGATCGACAGGAGCGAAAGCGTGCGTTCTAGGTAGAAACGCACGATGGCGGAAGAACCGATCGCCGCCATCGCCGCGCGGAACAAGGCCGTGGCCAACAGCAACTGCAAGGGCGCGACAAACGCCTGCACTTCGCTCCAATTCAGTTTCGGAGCGACGCGCGCAATCGCGGGGCGAAGCAGGGCGAGAAGCCCGCGCGAAAGCAGTCTTCCGAGTCCCGCCAGCGCCAGCGCCACAACGAGCAATGCGATCCACTGCCACAGGGCCGTATCCAAGAACACAATTCTCTCCAGCGGCAGCGGAACATACCGCTCGAGCGGGGACGCTGCGGTTTGTTGCGCCAGCCTCGGGATCAGATCGACGGTTTCCGGCGCAAAACGCCACACCCAAATTCCCGAGCGCAATTGCGTGCGCTGCACTTCCAAGTCCACCGCCTTTTCACCGAGATGCATGGTGACGACACGGTCGCGGTTCGGATCTGCGCTGTCCCCCTCCGGGTTTGGGCTCAGCGCGGCAACGTCGAACTGGGGATCGCTGTCGAGCGCCTGTCCCAACTGCTGCGCCAGCTTCGGACCTTCCTTGCGGCGGTCCTCGGGCGAGAGTTTCCGGAGATCTAGATAGCGCGTAGCGGCGATATAGTTCTGCCCACGCCACGCTTCCAGGAAGGACAGAACCGCGCGCTGGGGGGAAGCGCGATTGTAAGGATCCTCATGCGTGGCGGCGGGCTTCTGAGGCGCGGCCGCCCCTGGGGCTGGTGCTTGCGCACAAGCCGTTTGGCAAACGGCCAGGCAACACACAAGAGGAAGCGCGAGACGGAAAAAAAGCCCGTTCCGGAAAAAATGCCTTCCTCGAAACGAACTTTGATGCCCTCGTGTCATAGTTATGTCGATGCACGAGCACGAATGCTGCCAGAATATCGCTGTTGGCACTCGGCATGCAGGAGACTCCACCTATGGGCCGCTATCTGATCATCCTGGTCGCGCTGTTGTGTTTCATAAGTTCCGCGGCGTTTTTCTTTTACGTTCCGGTGCTGCCCGTGCTCGCGACGACGCTGGTGTTGATCGGATTCGCTTTGATGTTTCTGCTTGGAGTCCGGGCAGGCCAATCGAAACGGCCCTCTTGATCCGAGCGCACAGGACGCAGCTGCGTCCTCATTCATGCTGGAAAACGCCGCAGCGACGTTCCGTTGTGTGCGTTAGCCGGCCAGATCTTGCCCCTCCTGGGGCAAAATTTCCATCGCTGGATCCAACCGCGGGACTGAAAACATTGATCTTCCATCCCCGAGGGGCTTTGGCAGACCGTCTGCATTTGTGAACGAACGTGCGGCTACCGCCGCTTGAATTGAAAGGAGTGCATTCATGAATCAAGATCAGTTGCTAGGAAAGTGGAAGCAACTCAGAGGAAGCGTGAAACATCAATTCGGCAAGCTCACCGACGACGACCTGAACGTCATCGGCGGTAAGCGCGACATGCTTATCGGGAAATTGCAAGAGCGCTACGGCTACGCGAGAGAGGAAGCCCAGCGTCGCGCGGACGAATGGATGAAGACCGCGCAAGAGGAGTCGGAATACGCGGGCGCGGGCGCGCCTTCGCATGGCCCATCTGGCTCTCATCCCTCCGGACAGAAACGCTAACCTCTTTTACGGTGGGGCAGGCCGAGGTCTGCCCCGCTCCTTCCTGCCTTCATCGAGCGCTCGCTCGCGACCGGCTGCCGCAACCGGCGGTCGTCGTTTGTCATCTAAAAAGCACACATTGCTATCGGCGATTTCTGCGGCGTTCATCGGTGGACGCCGGAAGTAACCGCTCCCTTCGGTCGCGGCTCTGCAAGTAATTGCGGCGATGCAAGTAATTACAAGTAATTAAGAGTGCGGATCGACCGTTGTGAGTCGCGACCCAGGAGACGCTTGGTAGACTGAGAAGAACCCAAACATGACATACGACGTGATCGTCATCGGGAGCGGCCCCGGTGGATATTCGGCGGCGGTGCGCGCCGGCCAATACGGCCTGAAGACGGCCATCATTGAAAAAGACCCCAAGCTAGGAGGATGCTGCCTGCATGTTGGCTGTATCCCGACCAAGGCATTCTTGCACGCGGCCGAGGTTTGGGAACGCTTTCAGCATCCGGAAGAGGACGGGATTCACTGCGATAATCCTCGCCTGGACTTCCCGTTGGTCTTGGACCGGAAGAACAAGATCGTCGCCAAGCACGCCAAGGGCGTCGAGTTCTTGATGAAGAAGAACAAGGTCGATTGGATCAAGGGCTACGGACGCCTGGCCGGACCCGGCAAGGTGGAAGTGACGTCGGAAAGCGGCAAGCAGATCATCGAGACGCGGGCCATTGTTTTGGCCACCGGCTCGGAGGCTCGGATGCTGCCGGGCTTGAAGCCCGACTCCAAGCAGATCCTCACCAATATCGAGATTCTGGACTTGGCGCAGATCCCCAAATCGCTTGCCATTTTGGGCGCGGGCGCGGTGGGAGTGGAGTTCGCCTCGTGCTTCGCACGGTTCGGCAGCAAGGTCTCCCTTTTCGAAATGTTGCCTCGCATTGTGCCGGTCGAGGACGAGGAAGTCTCGAAAGAACTCACGCGCGCATTCAAAAAAGGCGGCATTCGCGTGGAGACGGGCGCGCGGGCGGGCGGCGTCCAGGTGCACGATCAGGGCGTCTGCTTTCAGGTGACGCTCGAAAACGGCAAAACGGAAACCGTGGAAGCGGAAGCGCTGCTGGTCGCCATCGGGCGCAAGCCGAATACGGAGAATCTCGGACTCGAGGGAACCAAGGTGGAGCTTGATCGCGGCTTCGTCAAGGTGGATCCATATCAACGCACCGGCGAGCCTGGCGTTTACGCCATCGGCGACATTGTCTCCGGCACGCCGCAACTGGCGCACGTTGCCACCCGCGAAGGGATGGTGGCGATTGCGCACATCGCGGGTAAATCCGCGGTTCCGGTGAACCGAAACCGGATTCCCGGGGTCACGTTCACCGAGCCGGGCATCGGCAGCGTCGGGCTGACGGAAGCGCAGGCGCGCGCGCAGGGGCGCAAAATCAAAGTCGGCAAGTTTCCATTCTCGGCCAACAGCAAGGCATCCATTCTCGGACGCCACGAGGGCTTCGTTAAAATCGTGGCTGACGAACAGTATGGAGAGATATTGGGCGTGCATATTATCGGACCGGAGGCTTTCGAGTTGGTCGCCGAGGCGGTGGCCGCAATGGAGTCCGAAGCGACCGCGGAGACGATGATGCAAGCCATTCATGCGCACCCCACCATCTACGAAGCCATGGGCGAGGCGTTCAACGCGGTGTACGGACTCGCGATAAATGTTTGAGGTCGCAGAAGTCAAAAGTCAAAAGGCAGAACACAGAATCTCCGCGTTTAGATGCGAACTCCGGGATTTGGGCGAAGTTCCCTATGCCGAAGCATTCGAGATGCAGCGGCGGTTGGTGGAGCAAAGGAAGCGGGGGGAGATTCCGGATCAGTTATTGATTGTCGAACATCCCCCCGTTGTGACGATGGGGCGGAATGGGAATGGAGACAATTTGCTCGCTTCACCGGAATTGTTGGCGCGCGCGGGAATCGAGTTTCATCGCACCGACCGCGGCGGCGACGTGACCTTTCACGGGCCCGGCCAGATCGTCGGCTATCCTATATTCGATTTGAGAGAATGGAAACGCGACGTCGTCGCTTATGTACGGGCCATCGAGGAAGTGCTGATCGGA
Source organism: Bryobacteraceae bacterium (assembly GCA_035631295.1). Lineage (GTDB taxonomy): Bacteria > Acidobacteriota > Terriglobia > Bryobacterales > Bryobacteraceae > Palsa-187. Next base: position 26,550 of record DASQJB010000304.1, read on the forward strand.
GCGCTTTCGGAGTTCGGCATCCGCGGCAGCCGCCTGGCGGGCGCCACCGGCGTGTGGGTTTCGGCCCCCGGAGGCGTAGCGAAAATCGCAGCAATCGGGATTCACGTGAGCCGCTGGGTCGCGTCGCATGGCTTCGCCCTGAACGTCGACGCCGATCTGAGCTATTTCCGGTACATCGTGCCATGTGGTTTGACGAAGCCCGTCACTTCCATGCGCGAGGCGGGATCGAGCGCCGGCCGAGAAGCCGTTGTTGCCGCCGTTGCGCGGAGCTTCGGGCGGGTGTTTGAGCGGGAAATTGTGGAGAACATATGATCGATGTCGTTATGCCCCAAATGGGCGAAAGCATTGTCGAAGGAACCTTGACGAAGTGGCTGAAGCAGCCGGGCGAGCGCGTGGAGCGCGACGAACCGCTCTTTGAGATTTCCACCGATAAGGTCGACACGGAGATTCCGTCGCCGAGCGCGGGAACGCTGGCCGAAGTGGTGGTTCAGGAAGGGCAGACCGTAGCGATTAATGCGGTGGTTGGCCGGATACAGGACGGTGCTGGAGCAGCCGCGGCTGCCGCAGCGCCGGCTCGGGCTCCGGCTCCCGCTCCGGAACGTCCCGCCGCGGAACGGCCCGCTGCGGCCCCGGCGCCCAGTCCCGCTCCTGCTCCGGCGGAGGCTCCCCAAGCGGAAGCGCCCGCGCCGCCGGCGGCGGCCGAGGAAATGGCCGGTCCGCTTTCTCCGCTGGTGCGCAAGATGGCGCGCGAGCACAATATCGACCTGAGCAAAATTCGCGGCACAGGCGCGGGCGGACGCATCACCAAGCACGATTTGGAAGCTTACCTGGCTAGCTCCGCGGGCGCTGCGCCTGCCGCGGCCGCCGCGCCGCCGCCGCCCCCGTCGCGCGCGCCGCAAGCTCCTGCGCCACAAGCCGCTCCGCCGGCGCCGGCGGAAATC
>DASQJB010000305.1:0-7087 GCA_035631295.1 Bryobacteraceae bacterium
CTCGCGAATTTCAGTTCGTCTTCGCCGGCTTCGTCGTCGCCTGGCTAATCGTGATGATCTACGCGCTGACTCTCGGCCTCCGCGAACGCCGCTTGCGGAAGGAATTGGACCGGGTCAGAAAGATGGTCGAGAAGCGGTGAGCCTCCGTTAAACTATAGACTGTGGAGTTCGGGTGGGACCCACGGAAGGCCGCTGCCAATCTCCGCAAACACAAAATTTCCTTCGATGAAGCTACCACGGTTTTTGGCGACTCGCTTTCCGCCACGGCTTCCGATCGGACCATGCAGCTGATGAACACCGCTACATTACCCTCGGAACGTCATCGAGAGGTAGGCTGATTATGGTCGCCCACACCGAGCGCGGCGGGCGTATACGGATCATTAGCGCCAGGACGTTGACGAGGACAGAGAAAAGGGCATATGAGAACACCGAGCCGTAACACGACCGACGAATTGCGGCCGGAGTATGATCTTCGCCAGTTGCTGCAGAGAAGCGTACGCGGCAAGTACGCCCAGCGTTACAGTGCCGGTACGAACCTGGTCTTACTTGACCCGGACGTCCATCGCGTGTTCCGCAGTACAAGAGCGGTGAACGAAGCCTTACGTTTGGTCATTGAGCTCCGCAAGGTGAAGGGCGGAAGCTGAAGCGGAGTCTCCCAATCCGAGCCCCCGCGCCGCGCGCCGCCACACTAGCGTCAGCGCGCTGCCGATCAGAATTAGGCCCGCCGATAGACCCGTCCACAATCCCGCCGCGCCCAAGCCTCCGCCGAAGCACAGCCCGGCGCCCAGGGGAAGCCCGATCAGCCAATAGCCGGCGAAGTGGCAAAACATGGGCAGGCGAGTTTCGCCCGCGCCCCGCAGCGCGCCGGTGGCGACCACCTGAAGTCCGTCGAACAACTGAAAGAACGCCGCGATCTGAAGCAGCGTGACTGCGGCGCCGATTACACCGGCTTCGGGAGTGAATAGGCGGCCAATCAGGTGAGGGAAGGAAAGCAGGGCCAAGGCCGCTACCGACATTACGGCGAGGCCTAACCCCAGAGCCGTCCAGCCGGAGCGCGCCGCGGCATCCGGGTCGCCTCGGCCCAGCGCATTTCCCACGCGAACAGCGGCGGCCGAACTGATCCCCAGAGGCAACATGTATGTGGTGCTGACGGTGGTGATGGCGATTTGATTCGCCGCAAGCGACACCGCGTTCAGCCGCGCGATCAGTACGGTCACGAACGCGAACACGCCGATTTCCACCCCCAGTTGCCCCGCCGCGGGAAGGCCCAGCCGTAGCAGCCGCGCTATGGCGCCGCGACTGGGACGCCACGAGACGCCGCGGGTCGCATCGAACAATTGGGGCTCATGCCGCCACACCACAATGGCCAGAACTACCGCCATGTAGGCGCGCGAAATGCACGTGGCCCATCCCGATCCCTCGGCGCTCATGCGCGGGGCGCCCAGATGCCCGAACACCAGCACCCAATTTCCGGCCAAATTCACCAGGTTGGCCGTGATCAAGGTCCACATCACAGGCCGCACGATGTGCAGCGCCTGCAAGTATCGCCGCAAAGCGAAATACAAGAGCAGAGCCGGCGCGCTCCAGTTCAACGCGTGCAAATACGGGAGAGTCGAGCGGAGCACCTCGTCTCTGACCCCAAACGCGGCGAGCAACGGATCAAAGGCGCGGACCACTCCCGTCACCAGCGGAACGAGTAATATCGCCACCCACACGCCATTGACCAGCCATCGGCGGCATTCCTCGCGGGCGCCCGCTCCGAAGGCCTGAGCCGCCAACGTGTCCAACCCGAGGAGCACGCCGCTGGCGCAAACTCCAACTCCGTAGAAGACCATCGCGCCGAGACCGACTGCCGCGATCGCGTCCGCGCCCACCCGGCCCACCATCATCGTGTCGACGATTCCCATCCCCATCCAGCCCAGTTCGGCGAGGACAATGGGCGTCGCCAGCCGCGCCATCGATTTGAGCTCTTGAATTCGAAGCGGAGCCGCCGCAGGTAATTTCGAATCTGGCGCGAGAGCTTTGGCCATTGGTTCCCAATATTTAGTAAACCACCCGGTTATTTTGGGGCCAAAAAACAGAGAATACTGAGGCGTGGCAGTGTTTAGAAAGCCGGCGCCCCCGACGATTGGCAATGCCTTTGCACGCGCCGTGGGGATGCAGGCGGCTGGACGGAGAACTTCAAACGCGACCGAACTCGCGTCAACCGTGCCAGGATTTCAGAGCCGCGAGTGGCCACCCTGGCTCCTGCCTGCCTTAATTGCTCTGTTTGGGCTTGCGCTTCGCCTGTATCGCCTCGACCATGAAAGCTATTGGGGCGATGAGGTGTTCGCATTCGCGCTGGTCAAGTCGTCATGGGCGGGAATGCACGCAGCGATGGTGAAGGACGTGGTGCATCCGCCGCTGCATTACTATTTGTTGCATGAGTGGTTCCGATGGTTTGGCTTCGGAACGCTGCAAGGAAGGCTGCTATCGGCCGTTTTCGGAACCCTTGCGATCCCGGCGTTGTATGGGCTCGCAAACCTCTTGTTTGACCGCGAAACCGCGCTGGTTTCGGCGCTGCTGCTGGCGGTTTCCCAACTCAGCATTCAATACTCGCAGGAAGCGCGCGCCTACGCGCAGCTTCTCTTGCTCACAATTGCGGCGAGCTACTTCTTCCTGCGCGCTTTAAAAGAGCAGCGTTCGTTATTCTGGTGGCTTTTTATTGCGTCGGCAGTTCTTGTGGAATACACGCATTATTTCGGACTCCTGACGCTTATCTCTTTGGCCGCTTTTGGCGTGCTCTACCAAAGGACGTATCCGATTCCTCGAAGCTGGTGGGTCGGAGGCGGGCTCATCGTCGCGGCTTTTCTGGCGGCGTGGCTCGCTAGCGGCCCGCTGCAGGAAGCGCTCGATGGCCCGAAGATGGCGAACGAGCGCGGCAAGGCATGGTCGGAGCGCTGGTTTGCGCCCTTTGAGCTAGTCAACGTCTTCAACAACGGCCGGCCCAACTCGCTGTACAGCCTCGGTCCATGGTGGACGTTCGTATTTGGGGGGTTGATTTTCAGCGTGCCGGCCGTGATTGGGTTAGCGCGCGCCGTTGCTTATCGGGATGAAGAGAAGCGCAGTTCTCGGCGCGACAGCGCCGTGTTCATGCTGCTGTTATCGGCCCTTCCGTTGGTGATCGCTCTGGCGATCGGACTGGTCATTCGCTTTTACGAGTACCGCTACCTAAGCTTTTGCGTGGCGCCTTATTATGTGCTGATCGCTCGGGGAATGACGTCCTTCCGAATCCGCGCGGCCGCTCCGCTATTGGCTTGCGCTGCCCTTTTCTATTCAGGCTTCGCGCTGCGAGCCAATTATCTCGTCCCGCATAAAGAGAATTTCCGCGATAGCACGACCTATTTGGCGGCTCATTCCCAGCCTGGGGACTGTTACGTGGTTGTTCCTTCCGGCGAGGATTACCACTTTCACATGGCGTGGTATGTTTATGCGAGCGGCATGCCTCGCTGACGTTCACTCCCATCGCCACCCTGGAGGACCGGGGTTGCACGCGATCTTGGCTCATTAGCTACACCCGCGGCGACTTAATCGATCTTCTCCGCCTTGCGCGGAGCGCTCGAAAGCAGTGGGACACACGGTTTCCCGCCATCGACCGTCAATCCTATTTTTGGATCGCGCTGGATTTGTACGATACCCGGCGGGGGCTTCAGGCGTCCACAGCGCATTCGGAACGAGCGGCGGCGATCCCATAGTATGCTCGACGTATGATTGCGGGCAAGCACGCGCGCCTGTGGAGTTTTCTCAGCATTCTCGCCGCAAGCGTTGCGCTAGGTTTTCCTCTGCTGATCCGGGGCATTCCCCTTGGGCACGATACGCTCGATCATCTTCAGCGGTACTCTTGCGTGGCCGCCCAATTCTGGGAAGGCGAGGTCTACCCGCGCTGGCTTGCCAGAATGAATTCCGGCTTGGGCAGCCCGGCGCTGTTCGTCTATGCGCCGCTACCATACTTCGCGCCGGCTCTGCTCCGTCCGCTTTTGAGATTGCCCGTCAACGCGAGCCGGGAGAGCCTGGAGCTGGGAATCTCCATATGGCTGGCGATCGCGCTATCTGGCGTAGCGGCGTATCTGTGGCTGAGGACGATGGCGAGCCGGTGGGCCGCCACAGCCGCGGCAATTTTGTACATGGCGATGCCGTATCACGTCGTCATTGACGCCTATACGCGCGCCGCCGTCGCCGAAATGTGGCCTTTCGTCTGGATGCCGCTCTCGTTGTATTTCCTTTCGCAGATTCTGGAGGGCGGATTCGCGTTGGCGGGCGCAGGGCTGGCAGTGAGCTATGCGCTGCTGATATTGAGCCACTTGATGATTGCGCTCATTTTCACGCCAGTTCTGTTGGCCGCCGTGTTTTTTGTTCCGTCTCAGCATGGTGGTTGGCAAGCTTTGAAGGCAGCTAGCCCCTGGTTGCTTTTGGGGATGGGGCTTTCTTCCGCCTACTGGCTCCCCGCGCTGGCGCACGCGACGAATGTATCGCAGAAACGCCTGGACGCGCTTGACCCGCGGTATCGGTATGATGGGCATTTCGCTTTCGCTTGGCGCGCCTGGGCTGGGCATTCGGGAAACGACCTGTTCTTATGGAAGACTTCCTGGGTTGGCGCTTCGACTTTGGCGGCCGCCATCTGCGGCTTCTTGTTGACTGGCAAAGCTTCAACTCTGCGCACGCGACGGATCTTCTGGCTCGTTGCCGCGCTGGCGAGTTTCGCCATGATGCTGCCGTTCAGCAATTTCCTCTGGAAAATCATCCCAGTGCTTCCCATGATTCAGTTTCCCTGGCGGTTCAGTTCGGTTTTGGCTGTGGCTGCCGCGCCTCTGCTCGCCATGGCCGCCGATATCGTGCTGGAGTCTTGGCCGAAGTCATATCGCATCGGACGAGTCGCGGGCTTCGCTGGAATCGCCGCGATCACACTCGTTTGGGCCGCAACGGACTTTAAGGGCATGGTCTCTACGCCTCGCTTCACTCCGGACATGTCCTTGAAGTTCGGCGATACTCTTTTGCTCGCGTGGGCGAAATGGAGCGATTTTCCCTACCTCACTCCGACAGGTTTCGCGGAACTAAGCCAGAGAGCTGCGGTGGGCGGGCGGTGGCAGGGCTCGGTTTCCGTTCGCGCCTGGCAGCCACGAGATATCGAGTTTACCAGCGATATCCAGGGTGGGGAGTGGCTCACCGTGCGGCGTTTGTACTATCCAGGCTGGATCGCGAGAACAGGCGAGGGCCGCGACCTTCACGTAGAGCCTGCGCCGGGCACGGGACTCATCGCTGTCGAAGCGCCCCCCGGCGAACACATCGTGCATCTTACGATGCCCTGGAATTGGGCGGAAAAGACGGGGATGGCCGTCTCGTGGGCGTCTGTGCTCATTGCCGCGATGCTGGGATGGAAGGCTCGCCTTTCCGGGAGCCTTAAGCGCGACTAGATAGGACGACTTTCTGAGCGCGACTGAAGCGCAGGCTTCTAAAGGCCCACTCAATCGGCGCAGCGCATCCGGCTGCTGCCAATCCGAAGGTGACCCACATGATCGGGAGGCGGTAGCGGTCCGAGGCTTGAATTGTATAGTAGATGAGCGGAAACACCAGCAGGATGCTTGCGCATAGCACTGCGCCCAGGCGGCTTCGCCGGTAGAGGACGAGCAGCCCGAGGGGGGTTAGGGCAGTCGCGAAATCTATGGCCCAGGTTGCAATGCGGCGGTCCAGCCGCAGAAACCAGAAGACGCCAAAGCGCTTCTCCCACAGGCTCAAAGCTTGCTGCGGATGGGATGCGATCCAACGAACTGCCTCGCGCTGTTTCCCGCGGTTGTATTCGACCTCGCCAAAGTCCAGGACTTTCCGCGCCTCGGCGGCCACCTCCTTAGGGTGGTCGTAACACTTTTCTCCATGACGGTTGAGCCAAATCGTGACCTTCGCGCAGGGATTGTTGGAAAGCTGGAGCTCAAGGCCGAAGCTATCTCGGATTGGCACAAAGGCGTGGAACACGTTGTAGTTCCGCCATTCCCAGGGAATCAGCAGCACCAGCGGAACGATTAGAGCCGGGACCCATGCGCGAGGAGACCCAAACTGGCGACCCACCCATATTCCCAGGACCAGCCACACGACCCAAATGGAGCCGGTGCTTGGACCCGTAAGAAGGATGGCGCCCCATACCAGGCCAAACGCCGAGGCGATGCGGAGGGGTGAGCCAAGCAGCGCCGATGGATTGGTTTTGCCCAGTATCGCGCGGTAATAACGGCAGGCCAGAAGCGTCGCCGCCATCAACAGCAGGCCGGAGTAGTTCGCCTCCCAGGTGGGGTCCCGCCGGACGCCGATTACCGCGAACAGCGCGCCGAGCAATCCCGTAAGAAAGCTCGTCCCGAGGGCTTCCATGACACACGGAAGCAATGCGATCTGCGCCACAACGGCGGTTGCTTCCGTCATCTGTACCGCATAGGCGCCGGCGACTTGGTCGCCAAAGATATGGTACAGGCCCGCTACCAGAGTGGGAAATCCGGGGCCGGTGTGGGCGGTGGGCCCCGTGTCGAAAGTCTTATAGGGGTTGAGATAGGCTCCGTATTTATAGAGAGCGAAGCCCATCCGGACCGCCTCTTCCTCCATCGGGATGCATTCAGGAGGACCGTGAAGAATCGGCTGGAAGCAACGGTCAGCCCCAAAAATCACGATCCCGGCCCATAGGGCTGCCAGGAGACCACGGGTTTGCACAATTTCCTTCAACATCGAGCCTTCCCCGCAGTTTTCCCGGCTAACTGATGCCCCGGCAAGTCTGATATTGGGGAGCTTACAGTGTTAGGCAGGCGAGGCGCCAAAGTCGGGTGGCAGCTATGTTCTATTGGCATAATCCGTGATAAACGTTTGCAGACCTCTGCCTTAATGGATAAACAGCTTGGTATCAGTCAATAATTTGCTCAATCCTGGCCTCTGTCCGGTTCCTGTCCGGTCGCCGTGATCACCTGAACCGGACTTATCTTGCACATTCGTCCCCGGGCTGCCGTGTGCTCGAGATTTTGGCCGGAGGTCAGCTCATCGGATCCACTGTCGTTTGGAATGCCAGGTGGATAGCATC
>DASQJB010000306.1:0-2649 GCA_035631295.1 Bryobacteraceae bacterium
GACAGCAAAAATTTTGTCTTGTGCCCCGGCCGCGCCTACGACCGTTCCCCGTGCGGCACGGGCACCAGCGCCAAGCTCGCTTGCCTCTATGCCGACGGAAAATTGTGCGAAGGCCAGATATGGCGCCAGGAAAGCATCGCCGGCTGCATTTTCGAGGGTTCGGTGTCCGTGGAAGATGGAAGGATTTATCCACGCATCACGGGACGCGCGTACATCAACGCGGAGGCCGACCTCATCCTCGACGAGCGCGATCCTTTATGCTACGGAATTCGCCAAACATCCCAGGGACGCCATTCTGACTCATGCGCGTCTACGACGTAGCCATCGCCGGAGGTGGAATTGTCGGAGCGGCGTGCGCTGCCGAGTGCGCCGCAGCGGGGCTGAAGGTTGTGGTGGTCGAGGCAGGCGTGGCCGGCGGCGGCGCCACTGCGGCGGGCATGGGCCATCTCGTTGTGATGGACGATTCGCCCGCTCAACTGGCGCTCACCGCCTATTCCTGCCGTTTATGGGCGGAATTGCGCCCCGCGCTTCCCGCGGAAGTCGAGTACGCGACGTGTGGGACGATTTGGCTCGCCGCGGATGAAAAGGAGATGGCCGAGGTCCGGCGGAAGAAGTGCGTATATGAAGCCGCCGGCGTGCCCACGGAGATTCTGGGCCTGCAAGAGCTCGCCGAGGCTGAACCGAGCCTGCGCCCCGACCTCGCGGGCGGGTTGCTCATGGCTAGCGATGCGGTGATCTATCCTCCTTGCGCCGCGCGTTATTTGTTGGACCGTGCGCGCGCGCAAGGCGCATCCGTGCTTAGCGGATTCGCCGCCGATTTGACGAACGACGGCATCCGCCTGCGGGACGGCTCATTCCTCGCCGCGGGCTTCAAGGTGGATGCAACCGGTGCATGGGCGCAAGGGGCCCCGGGACTCGAAATCCGAAAGCGCAAAGGACATCTGGTGATCACGGACCGCTACCCAGGCTATGTGCGCCACCAACTTGTCGAATTAGGCTATTTGAAAAGCGCGCACTCCAGCACCGGGGACTCGGTTGCCTTTAACGTGCAGCCGCGAAAGACAGGCCAGGTGCTCATCGGTTCCTCACGCCAGTACGGAGCCGAGGATGCATCCGTCGAACAACCGATTCTCCAACGGATGTTGCAACGCGCCGTCGAGTACATGCCAGGCTTAGCAAACCTGAGCGCGATCCGCGCCTGGACGGGGTTTCGCGCGGCCACTCCTGACAAGTTGCCTCTGATCGGCCCGGCGCCGGGCAGCCAGCGGCTCTATCTTGCCACCGGCCACGAAGGATTGGGCATCACGACCTCACTCGCCACCGCAAAACTATTGGTGGATCAATTTCTGGGCCGCACACCCGCGATTCCAATCGAACCCTATCTGCCGAGTCGTCACCGTGCCTGACACCGTCACGATCACCGTCAATGGTGCGGGGATTGGCGTGCCCGCGGGGGCCATGGTTTCGACTGCCGTCGCTATGGCGGGTATGGCGATGTTCCGGCGATCGGTGACGGGCGAGCCGCGTGGGCCACTCTGCGGAATGGGAATCTGCTTCGAGTGTCGCGTCAGCATCAACGGACAGGCGCATCAACGCAGTTGCCAAATCCCCTGCGAGCCTGGGATGGAGGTGCGCACGGATGATTGACGTGGCAGTGGTGGGAGCGGGCCCCGCCGGCCTGGCGGCCGCCCGCAGCGCCGCCGAGTCAGGCGCCGCGGTCACGATCATCGATGAGAACGTCCAACCCGGCGGGCAGATCTGGCGCGGCGGCGCGGCGGAGTGCAAATCGTGGCTCCATGAGAAAGTGCGCCTGGTCCACGGAGCGCGCGTGTTCGATGCGCACCTGGGATTTATCGCCATCGAATGCGCAGACGGCAAGGTTGAGGAACTGGAATATCGCAGTTTGATCTTAGCGACCGGCGCGCGCGAGCGATTCTTGCCGTTTCCCGGCTGGACGCTGCCCAACGTCATGGGCGCGGGCGGATTGCAGGCGCTCGCGAAGGGCGCCATGCCTATCGCAGAGAAAAAAGTAGTGGTTGCCGGCAGTGGTCCTCTTCTGCTGGCTGTAGGAAGTTACTTGCGCGAGCATGGCGCCGAGGTTCGATTGGTCGCGGAGCAGGCCGGCCGTTCGAGTCTGCTTCGCTTCGGGCTCGCGCTCACGCGGTCTCCAAATAAAGCACGCCAGGCAGCGCGCTTGCGAGCGTCCCTACGCGGCATTCCGTACCAGACCGGATGTTGGCCGCTCGCGGCGCACGGTTCAGAGAAGTTGGAAAGCGTCACGCTCCGGCGTGGCAGCCGCACTTGGACGGAGCCGTGCGACTACCTGGCTTGCGGCTTCGGATTGGTCCCAAACACGGAACTGGCCGCGCTGCTCGGTTGCCGCATCGAGGAAGGCGTCGCGGTGGACGAGCACCAGCGAACCTCCGTGCCTGGCGTGTACTCGGCCGGGGAAGCCACGGGCATCGGGGGCTTGGATCTCTCACTGATCGAAGGCGAGATCGCCGGCTTCGCCGCGGCGGGCCGTGAAGAAGACGCGCGCCGCCGGTTCGCCGACCGCGACTCTCACCGGCGTTTCGCTAACGCTCTGGAAAAAGCATTCGCGCTGCGTTCGGAGCTTCAGAAGCTGCCGCAGGACAGCACGATGATCTG
>DASQJB010000307.1:0-17137 GCA_035631295.1 Bryobacteraceae bacterium
GTGGGCACGCTGTCGATCGCCGTGCTGCCGGGATTCGGGGTATTGGGGATTGCCGCGCCATTACTGGTGCTGGCGGGCCGGCTGGTGCAAGGATTTTCAGCCGGAGCGGAACTGGGCGGCGTCTCGGTGTATTTGTCGGAGATCGCCACGCCGGGTCGCAAAGGATTTTACGTCAGTTGGCAATCGGGCAGCCAGCAGGTGGCGGTGATGTTCGCGGCATTGCTGGGTCTGGCGCTGGCGTCTTCGCTTTCTCCGGCGCAGATGAACAATTGGGGATGGCGCATTCCACTGCTGGCTGGATGCGCGATTCTCCCCCTCCTGCTTTTCCTCCGGCGGTCTCTCGAAGAGACGGAATCGTTCTTGAGCCGCGCCGAGCGTCCCTCGCCGCGTAAGATCGCAGGAATGCTCGCGGCGAACTGGCGCGTGGTGACGCTCGGCGTGATGCTTTCGACAATGACCACAGTGTGTTTCTACATGGTGACCGCCTACACGCCGACGTTCGGCAGCAGCGTTTTGCATCTGGCGCCTGTCGGAAATTTGACGGTGACCTTGTGCGTGGGAATGTGCAATCTTCTGATCCTGCCTTTGTCGGGCGCTCTTTCGGATCGCGTAGGCCGCCGCCCGATTTTGATTACATGCACCGTGGCGGCTTTGATCACTGCCTACCCCGCCCTGCTATGGCTCGCGGCCGCGCCGTCGTTCGCCCGCCTGCTGGGTGTGGAGCTGTGGCTCGCGTTTCTGTATGCCGCCTATAACGGCGCCATGGCCGTATTTCTCACGGAGATTATGCCGGTCCAGATGCGAATCTCCGGATTCTCGCTGGCCTATAGTCTGGCCACGGCTATCTTCGGAGGATTTACGCCCGCCATCTGCACCTACCTGATTCATCTCACCGGCAACCGCGCGGTGCCTGGCCTATGGCTTTCCTTCGCCGCGATCTGCGGACTCTCGGCGGCCTTGGCCCTTTCGGGCCGGAAACCGTTCGAGATCGAGGACGCCGCCGTCCGAAAAATTTTGGCACGTGGGGTATAATCGCGTGTTTAGGAAAGCCTTATAGAGCTTTCGGGAGGTGTACATGAGATTCGGAATAGCCCTGCTCGCGGCGTTTTCACTCGCCGGCGTTGTCCGGGCAGACGATTTAGACGACCATTACGCGGCGCTTAAGGAAGCGCAGCCCAAGAAGGATCCGGACGAGATCAAGAAGCTTGCGGTGCAGACAGCCAAGGACGCCAAAGCCGAAGCCGCTAAAACCCAACCCACCGACGCCGCTGCGGATCAATGGAAGAAACGCATGGAATTCGCGAGAGATGTCCAGACCTTCGCGGAATACTCTCTTTCCACGACCGCAGTCACCGCGCCGCCGGCGAAGACCGTCGAATTGGTGGACGCTCTCATCGAAATCAATCCCAAGAGCACGTATCTGAACGAGTGCGCGTATTCCTATCTCCAGGCGCTGGCGAAAGAGGGCAAGAAGCCGGCCGACGGAGCGCAAAAAATCCTCAATGGCGCTCCGAACAATGAAGACGCGCTCTATACGCTTGCGACTAGTTCGATGAATGGGACCTACGCGACCCGCCTCGTCAACGTGATGAAGTCCAAGGCCAAGCCCGAAGGCATGGCCGATGCGGACTGGGAACGGAAGAAGTCGCTCTACCTGGGCCAAGGCTATTACGTGGCCGGCGCGGCGGCGTGCACGAAATCCACCTGGACCGATTGCGACAAAAATCTGCGGGCGGCGCTGCCTTACGTGGGTAAGGAACCGTCCGTCGCCGGTCCCACCTATTTCTATCTGGGGCTTGCGAACTACAATCTCGCCAAGATTACCAGTGACCGCGCGAAGCTGCAAGAGGCCGAAAAGTTCAGCGAGCAATCGGCCGCCATGGCCGGCCCCATGCAGCAGCAGGCCGCGCGCAACGTCGCCGCGATGAAGCAGGAGCTGGCCGGGGGTGGCAAGCGGTAAATTGGAATCGGAATGGCCACGCTGACTCTTAGCCTGCCCCCAACCGCGATAGACCTTACGGAGCTGCTTCCGGTAACTTTCACCAAACCGGGATTGACCGAGGAGGAATACTTCGAGTTGTGCGCAGAGTTCGACGACTATTTTGTCGAGTACACGGCGGATGGAACCGTAATCATAATGCCCGGAACGGATCCCGAAACCAGTGAAGGTGTGCTTGACGTTAATTTCCAGTTGACAACCTGGGCGCGGCAAGACGGACGCGGTAGAGTGACTGGACCTGACGCTAGCTTCTTCTTCCCTAATGGAGCCCGCCGCGAGCCCGACGCCGCATGGTTCGATGCGGAACGATGGAAGACAGCCAAGGCCAGAACACCCGGCAAAAGAGTGCCAGTGTTCGCCCCCGAATTTGTGATCGAAGTATGCTCCCAGAACAGCGTGCTCAAATGCAGCGGGACAAGATGGGAGAATACATCAAGAACGGCGTCCTGCTTGGCTGGTTGATTGATCCGCTGGAAAAAACGGTGAGCATGTATCGCCCGGGCCAGGAGCCCGAGGTTCTCTCAAATCCGGCTCAGGTCTCGGGCGAGGGTCCAGTAGCGGGATTTGTTCTGCATCTCGAACGAGTCTTTCAGAGCTGAGCCGAGCGCCACTGTGCGGCGCTGCGTTACAGTCCCGTTTCAGTCCTCTGACGATGACGAACTGTCTTTCCGCGCAAGCTCTTCGGCGAGGATGATCGCCTCGGCGAGTTCCTTCATGGGTCGGCGCAGCCGCCGACTCTCGTTCCGCATGCGCAGGTATGCCTCTTCTTCGGTAAGGTTGTGGCGCCGCTGGAGAATCCCCTTGGCCCGCTCCACCGCCTTGCGGGTCTCGAGCTGACGCTTCATCTCCTCTGTTTCTGCCGCCAGCCGCGCGTTCTCCTCCTCCAGCAGGCTCTTGGCGATGGCGCTTCCCATCTGCTCGCCGATGAACTGGATCGTGCTGATCTCATCCACGGCGTGCGCATGCCGCTCGCGGTGATGCATGTTGATCACGCCGATCGCTTTTCCCTTGTTGATCACAGGCACCGACAGAAAAGCTTCATAGGTGTCTTCCACCAACGCTGGGAACATTTTAAAGCGCGGGTCCGCCGCTGCGTTCCCCGCCAGAGCCACCGGCGATTGATGCTCGGCCACCCAGCCCGTTACGCCTTCGCCTATCTTCATCCGGAGATGCCCCAGGTCGGCTGCGTGAGGAACCTGGGATGCGCGCAATACCAGTTCGTTGGTCTCTGCCTCCGCCAGATAAACCAAACATGCGTCGCATCCCGTCACCCGTGCCGCCAATCCTACAATCTCCCCGAGCATTTCGTCCAGCGAGAGCTCCGAACTGACGATCCGGCTCACTCTGTGCAGCACCGAAACATCGTCCGGCCCGCTCGCGCTTACAGCTTCAGTCGCCATCATAAATCGAGCGTAAGGCAAGCCTTGCCAGCGGTCCAATCAAAACTTTCTATCGGCTGAATCAAACCAAATCGTAGAACATTCAAGAACGCGCAAAACAGCTATAATCAGTCCAGTATGAGAGAGGACTACCTAGCTCGGCGCTCCACCGACAGCATCCGCACTCAGATGCATTACGCCCGTCTCGGGCAAATCACCGAAGAGATGGAATACGTGGCGCGGCGCGAGCGCCTGGCGGCGGAAACCGTACGCGAAGAAGTGGCTCGCGGACGCATGATCATTCCCGCCAATATCCACCACTCCAATCTCGAACCCATGTGCATCGGCGTCGCTTCGGTTTGCAAAGTGAACGCCAACATCGGCAATTCGTCCACTACTTCCAACGTCGGCGAAGAACTCGAGAAGCTGCGCTATGCTGTCCGCTACGGCGCCGATACCGTCATGGATCTCTCTACCGGCGGGGACATTCCACGAATCCGCAAGGCGATCATCGCCGAATCGCCGGTGCCCATCGGGACCGTTCCGATCTATGAAGCGCTTGCTCGCGTGCGCCGCGTGGAGGATCTCAATATTCAAGTAATGCTTGAAGTCATCGAGGAGCAGGCCGAGCAGGGCGTCGATTACATGACCATCCACGCCGGCGTTCTGGTGCAATACATCCCCCTCACCACGCGCCGCGTCACCGGGATCGTAAGCCGCGGGGGCTCCATCCTGGCGGAATGGATGGTTCGCAACCATCGCCAAAACTTCCTCTATGAACGCTTCGAGGACATCTGCAAGATCTTTCAAAAACACGATGTAAGCTTTTCACTAGGCGACGGTTTGCGCCCCGGCTCCATCGCCGACGCCAGCGACCGCGCGCAGTTCGCTGAACTGGAAACCCTGGGAGAGCTGACCAAAATCGCTTGGGCGCACGACGTTCAAGTGATGATCGAAGGCCCCGGCCATATCCCCATGGATCAAATCCAGATGCAAGTAGAAAAGGAAGCCGCCATCTGCCAGGAAGCGCCATTCTACACGCTGGGCCCGCTCGTCACCGACTTCGCCCCCGGTTACGATCACATTACATCCGCCATCGGGGCCGCGATGATCGGATGGCATGGCGCGTCCATGCTTTGTTACGTCACGCCCAAGGAGCACCTGGGGCTTCCCAACCGGGAGGACGTCAAGCAGGGACTGATCGCGTACAAGATCGCCGCCCACGCGGCTGACATCGCCCGCCATCGCCCCGGCGCTCAAGATCGCGACGACGAACTTTCCCGCGCGCGCTTCGCCTTCGACTGGAAGCGGCAGTTCGAGCTATCACTCGATCCGGAAACCGCGCGCGCTTACCACGATGAAACCCTGCCCGAGGAGGGCTTCAAGGACGCGGCGTTCTGCTCCATGTGCGGTCCCAAGTTCTGCTCGATGAACCATTCGAACAAAACTCAACACTTCACGGAAGAGGAAGCCGAGGCGGTGCTGACGCAGATCGCCGCCAAATAGCCGGCGCAGCATTGTTAACGCCCTGTAGCTGGTCTCCAGTTGCTGGAACGCAGCCGACGGTCTCTCGGCTCTCCATAAATCAAGGCTAAATTGAGAGCGCCGTAGCCGCGCATCGGTGAGATGGTGGCTGCCAAATTGCAACATGCTAGTCAATTATAATCAGAGCCGACCGGATGAGAGATCATGCGGACCGATTCAAAACCGGATATTCCCTCTCGAAATCGTGTAAGCGACTCCGTTGTCCGGAGCCAGCTCGCAAGGATGCTCGCGAGCGAGATATTCAGCCGCTCGGCTCGGTTAAGCGCCTTTCTGCGATTCGTCGTAGAGGAAAACCTAAAGGGACGCGGCGACTGCCTAAAAGAGACGGTCATCGCCTCGGAGCTCTACGGCAAACGTTTTGGGTTCGACCCGGCTAACGATCCGGCCGTGCGGGTGGATGCTCGACGGCTTCGCGACCGGCTTCGAGAGTATTACGAGTCGGAAGGCGCCGCCGATTCTATCCGCATTGAGATTCCAAAGGGGGGCTACGCGGCCCGATTTCTGCCGCTCAGCCCGGCAGCTCCTCCGGCCAAGTCCACCCCTGAAGAACCGGTGCCCGGGATCGCCGTGCTTCCTTTCGAGAACTTCTCAAATGACGCCGCGCAGGAATACCTGGCGGACGGATTGACCGACGGGATCATCACGGAACTGGCAAAGCTCGGCGCACTGCGTGTGATTTCCCGTACATCGGTAATGCTCTACAAACGATTACGGAAACCTCTGCAGGAAATCGCATGGGAGTTGGGTGTCACCCACATCCTCGAAGGATCTGTAATCCGATGCGCGGGACGAGTCCGCATCACCTGCCAGTTTGTCCAGGCGCATCCGGAAAGACACTTGTGGGCGGAATCATACGAGCGGGAACTGCACGACGTGCTGAAAGTCCTGGCTGAGATCGCCCTTGCCGTGGCGAAGCAGATCCGCGTTGTCTCCACAGCGCCCGAAGTGCAGACTCGCTGTGCGATCAACCCGCTAGCGTACGAGTCGTACCTAAAAGGGCGATATCATTGCCGCCTGTCGACGCCGCAGGATCTGCGCAGGGGCGTGGAGTGTTTTCAGGAGGCGCTCGCACAAGATCCCGCGTACGCGCCCGCCTACGCCGGACTGGCTGAGGCCTGGCTGTGGCTCGGCGATCGCGGGGTGGTTCCGACAAGCGCGTCGCATCCTAAGGCAAGAGCGACCGCCCAACGGGCGCTGGAACTCGATCCAAATCTCGCCGAAGCGTGGAATGCCCTGGCCGGCGTCGCGGCTTGGCACGACTGGGATTGGGAACAAGCCGACAGTCTGTTCAGCCGGGCCCTCGATTTGAACCCGCGTTGTTCCACGGGGCATATGCAGTATGGCTTCTTTCTTGGCCAGACCGGGCGCCATAAAGATGCGATCCTCGAAAACCGGCTGGCCCATGTGCAGGATCCTTTTTCCATCCTCATAGAGTGCTACTACGGTGAGCATCTCTACTGGGCCCACCGGTTTGAAGATGCAATTGAGCACTTGCACGCTAGCATCTGTCTGGACCGTGGCTCTCTGATGGCGCATGTCTACATCGGACTCGCGTATGCCGGCTTGGGACGTCTTTTCGAAGCGATCGAAGCATTCAGCGCGGCACGCAGGCTAGCTCCCCGCTTTCCCTACGCACTGTCATTGCTGGCTTATGCACACGCGCGGGCAAACCAGCGCGACAAAGCGATGGAGCGGCGCGGCGAACTGGAAGCGCTTGCCACCAGGGGCTATATGCCGGCATTCTGTTTTGCCTCTGCCGCTCTCGGTTTTAACGAGCACGATCGCGCCGTTGAGTTTCTGGAGAAAGCATATGAGGGAAAGGAACGGACCGTGTGCCTTCTCGGCGTCGAACCTTTCTTTGACGATTTGCGCCGGCATGCTGGGTTCATGAACCTTGTGCGGCGAATGAACTTCCCCTCCCCTACCAGTGAGCCGGAATGTTAAACACGGTATAACACCTAGCAAGCAGACTCATCCTCACTCATAATTCCCAGAAGCTTGGTCAACGCCGCCAGCGCAACGCTGACCGCGGAGAGGACCTGGCGTTCAGCGCCGCTGGCTGAGCCGCTACTGAAAGGAGCGGTTAGGGACATCCTTCAACAGGCCCTTAAGGAGGAATCATGAAAACAGCACCGTTGATTCTCGCTTTGCTCTGGAGCGCATGCTCGCTTCAGGCGCAGACTCGGAGGAACTACACCGTGGATCTGGAGAATCGCAATCCGGCTGTCGGCTCTCTCCTCATCGTTCTTACAGCGCCGAATCCTTTCGGTACCCCGGAAGGAATCGCCGGTTTCTGTAGTGGCGCGCTGATCGGGGATCGTGTCTTTCTGACAGCCGGGCATTGTGTTGGACCGAGCTTGCCTGAGCTTCCGCCTTTCGCCAAGGCGTACGTGAGCTTCAGCCCAACTGCGCTTGACGGATTTACTAAGGCGCCTCTTTCGATCCCGCCGCACTGGATTCCGGTTTCGACTCAGGCGGGGAATCCGTCTTTGCCGCCTTGCCCTCCGCCAGTCGGATGTGATCCGACCAGCACTGGCGAGTTCGAGGCGGGTGACCCGGCGGTTACCGATTTGGGGCTCGTCTTTCTTAGTCGGCCAGCCGGCGTCAAGCCAGCCGTCCTGGCGCCAGTCGGCAGCCTGCAAGATCCGCAGTCCAGTTTCACTCCGATGACCACGATCGGTTATGGCCACGAATTCCCGAACCCCGACTTGTCGGTTAGGGATGGCCTTCGGAAGTTCAGGAACTCCAAGCTCGCGACGGTGCTGAATGGAGTATGGGCTTCCTGGGAACTGCCTAGCTCCGTCTGCGCTGGGGACTCTGGGGCGCCTACCTTTCTCAATAACCTCCCCGACGTGCTCGAAAACCGCAGACCGATTGTCGCCATCGCCAGCGATGGAGGCATCGACTGCCTGAGCAAAGACATTCGCGTGCGAGTGGATACCTACGCCGTTCAGCAGTGGATCAAGGATACCGTCAAACAGCAACTGGGTCGGGACGCTGTCCTTCAACTGGGAATTCAGTAAACAGGCATGCCGAAAAGCAAAATGACGCGCGTGTTCCTATTCTTCCTGTTCGCGTCCGCCTTAAACGCGGCTGGTCTGGCGCTCCTGCGCGAGGATATCCAACTTACTCAACCGCTGGGGGACTACGGCGCCATGCTCGCGGCGGGAGACTTCAACGGCGACGGACGTCCGGACTTGGTAATCGCTACGGCCAGTGGTCTCGCGGTTATGCTCAATTCAGGTCACGCATCCTTCGCGCCGGCCATTCTCACGGGCATTCTCCGGCCTGTCCCAGCCGCCATCGCCGACTTCAATGGCGATGGCAAACTCGACCTTGCCGCGGACGGCCAGATCGCCTTCGGCCGCGGCGATGGCAGCTTCCTCTCTCCCCGTCCGATGTCGCCAGGATGGTTTGTGGCCGAGACCGCCGACTTCAATCGGGATGGCGTGGCCGACCTCGCGGCCGTTCAAATGGGAGCATGCGGGAACGGCGATCCTGCGTGCTCCCTCTTGCTCATCCTTCTCGGAAATGGAAACGGCACGTTTCACTCCGCCTACCAAGCTCAGATTGCAGGTGGATACAAGCCGCTGGTGGCGGACTTCAATCGCGACGGGAAACCGGACCTGGCCATCAGCTTCGGGAATGCGATCGCGGTCTTTCTGGGAAACGGAGATGGCAGCTTTAGGGAGCTCAGCGCCATCGCGCTTCCGGCAGGAGCCTTCACGGGCACGCCGCTGACTGCCGAACTTAATGGCGACGGAATTCTGGATCTGGTGTCGGGATCCCTCGTACTCTTCGGTCTAGGTGATGGCATGTTTCAACGTCCGGCGCCCCTCTCCGAAGCTGCCTTTGCCTTGACCGACTTGGATGGCGACGGCCGCATCGATCTTGCCGCGCTGGAAAGCGCCAACAAAATAGGCATTTCCCTCGGGAGGGGCGACGGAACCTTCTTGCCTCCCGTCGAACAAAGCGTGGGATGGGGGGCGCAGCCCGGCATCGCCGCGGACTTCGACGGCGACGGGCGCAGCGATCTGCTCGTGCCGAACTGGCGCTCCAATAGTCTCACTTTGCTACTGACAAAGGCAGGGCCGGAGGCAGAGCTGCGCGCGGTTGCCGCCGCCGAAGGGACAGCCGTCGTGGCGCCCGGCTCACTCGCGACGCTGTACCTTCCGCTGGGCGTGCCCAGGCAATCGGCGGCTTCTACCTTGCCGGTTACGCTCGGCGGAGTCAGCGTCCAGATTGACGATGGACAGTCCAAGCGGCTCGCGCCGTTGCTCTATGTCTCGCAGGGTCAGATCAACTTTCAAGTCCCGCCGCAGACGGCGCCTTCAACCGTGGCGGATGCGTCGATCGTCGTCACGCGCGGCGGGGCCGTGGTTCAGACAGGTTCCATGCACGTCGCATCGGTTGCGCCGACGCTCTTTATGGCGGATCCTTCCATGTCGCTGCCCGCGGCGATCAATACGCTGGTGGACGCAAGAGGAGTGCAAACCTCTTCGCCTGTCTTTAGCTGCACGCCGGCCGGCGCCTGCAATTTTCAGCCGGTGTCGCCGTCGGCGCAGGGCTCCTATGTCACGTTCTATGGAACCGGCTTCCGCGGCGCCGGCACAGGCAATGTCCAATGCTGGGTATCCGGCCGGCTCCTGACGGTAACGTATGCGGGCCCGCAAGGCACGCCCGGATTGGATCAGATCAATATTCTGTTGCCTAGCCCCGACGACGAGTTTTGGGACCCACCCTATGTCGAAGTGCACCTCTCGATTGACGGAACGCTGGCGAATACGGCTGTGCTCACTCTCGAAAGGTTTTTCTAACCCAAAGCCAATGCCCGGTTGCAAATTCGCGTGGCGCAGGCACTCTTGCCTGCCGCGTCGAGACTAGTCTCGACGCCTGGAGACGCGCCAGACTGCCCCTCGACACGAGTGTCTGCGCGATGTTTGGCTGCGGCTCCGCTGCGCTATTTTCTCCGCGCCAGAGCCTCCTTCGCAAACGAATTTCGAATCGCTGCGCGTGATGTTGACACGGGTGTTGGGTGAATCGCTTTAACCGCGCGCCTGAGGCGTTGGCCACTAAATACGGCCCCAGCTCCATCAATGATCGAATTCATGAGCTAGACCTGAAGAATACCAACGTCTTTCCAGGGTGCAAGCAGCCGCCCAGTGAAAAGGACTGGACATTCAACCGCACCACATTGGTCGATCTTGGCTGGTTATTCGAGGGAGTCGACACCAAACAGTTTTCCCGAACCACTGGGGTAACGTGAGCAAAGAGTTTTACGGACTCATGGCCACCGCTGGCCTGAGCGGCGTTAAAGCTGTTGTCGATGACAAGGCGGCGAGCACCGGCAAAAGCGTGATCGTAAACGAATTCATGAAGAAAGTCTCGCTGCACGGCAAGGGTGGCGGCACGACCCTCCCCAGGCAGGGGGAACTTGAACACTGGACTCTCGATCGCGCCCGAACGCACCAGAAGAACGGCGGATTCGCACCACACGACTTACTGAGCTGAGCGAAGCAAAGCCCACCGCTCACCACACCTTGCACTGATTCGTCCGCACCATCGGCTGCCCGACTTTGCAAGAGAATGCCTTGCCGAACTCCGGCATGTTCGACACCACTCCGTTCACCCGGTACTCCAGCGGCGAATGAGGATTGGTGATCGCGCCCAGCCGCTTGCTCTCCGGACGCTCGTCGCCGCACGCCCATTGCGCCATGCCGACAAAGAACCGCTGGTCCGGCGACAGCCCGTCGGCGGGTTGAAGATTCTGCCCCTTCGTGGCTTCCTTCCACGCCAGATACGCCAGCCACGTGCCGCCCAAGTCCGCCAGATCCTCGCCCAGCGTCAGCTTACCGTTGATCTTAATGTTGTCGATGATGGTGAATCCCGAATACTCGTCCGAAATGCACTTGGCCGCTTTTTCGAACGACTGCGCGTCGGACTTCGTCCACCAGTTCTTCAAATTCCCCTTCGCGTCGAATTGCCGGCCTTCGTCGTCAAAGCCGTGCGTCAATTCGTGCCCGATGGTTGCGCCCGTGTCTCCATAATTCGGCGCGTCGTCGGTCCTCGGATCGTAAAGTGGCGGCTGCAAAACACCGGCCGGAAAATTGATGTCGTTCATCTGCGGATCGTAATAGGCGTTCACGGTGGGAGGCGTCATCATCCACTCCGTGCGGTCCACCGGCTTGCCGATCTTATCGAGCTGCCGCCGCGATTCGAAGGCTGTAGTCCGCAGCACGTTTCCGAAATAATCGTCGCGCGCAATCTTGACGGAGCTGTAATCCCGCCACTTTTCCGGATACCCGATCTTATTCACCACTGCATGCAGCTTCTCAAGCGCCCTTTGTCTGGTCGCCTCGCTCATCCAGGGCAATTGCTTGATCTCGATCTCCATCGCGTCTTCCACCTGTTTGGTCATCAACTGCGTCCGCGCCTTCGTGTCCGCGCTGAAGGTCTTGGCGACGAAGACTTGCCCCAGCGCTTCTCCCAAGTCCCGGTCCACCTGCCGCACGCAGCGCTTCCAGCGCGGTGGCAACTGCTCCAGTCCGCGAAGATGCTTGCTGTAGAAATCGAAGTTTGCGTTTACGAAGGGCGATGAAAGATACGGCGCGTACGAATGGACCAAATGCCAGCGCAGGTAGGTCTGCCAATCCGCCACTGGCCGCGCTTTGAGCAGCGCCTGGAGCTCTTTGTAAAAAGCCGGTTCGGTAACGTTCACCACGGAGGCATCCGGAACCTTTGCCTCCGCCAGGTACGCGTTCCACTTGAATGACGGCGTCATCGCCTGAAGTTGTGCAACCGGCATGCGGTGAAACAGCTTTTGCGGATCGCGCAGCTCCACGCGCGTCAAGGACGCCTTCGCCAGCGCGCTTTCGATGTCCATCACCGTTTGCGCGTCGGCCTTGGCCTTTTCCACCGGTTCACCTAGAAGCTCCAGCATCTTTTGCACATGCTCCAGATATTTCTGGCGCGTCTCCTGACTTTTGGCGTCCGTTTTCACGTAGTAATCGCGGTCGGGAAGGCCAAGCCCTCCCGCATTCGCGAACGCAATCACGCGCGAAGAATCCCCATAATCCTGACTTGAGCCGAAATCGAACATCATCGTCCCGCCATCCAAGTGCAGCCGCGCCACCAGCGCCGGCAAATCGCCCACCGACTTCAGCGCCGCGATCTGATCCAACCCTGGCCTCAGCGGCGCCGCTTCCGCCTTTTCCACCGCCCCCTCATCCATGCAGGAGTAAAAATAATCGCCGATCTGCGCCTCCACCGCGCTGCGCCCAGCCGAGGGCTTCGATGCCTCCTCAAGCATGCCCCATAGAAACCGCAGATTATCCTCGGTCAGTTTCGCGTAAACGTCCCAGCGCGCCTGGTCCGGCGGAATAGGGTTCTTTTTGATCCAACCGCCGCAGGAATAGCGGTAGAAATCCGTGCACGGATCCACCGACCGGTCCATCGCGGAAACGTCCAGGCTGGGACTGTAAGGCAGCGACTGCAGCGCAGTTTCGCTCGCCTGCGATTGAGCGAGAAGCGCCCCCGCAGAGAGCAAAAAGGTGAAGAAAACGGCAATTTGTTTCACACCGCTATCGTAGCGCTATCACCGCGCGGGGACTGCGACTTCACTTCACGAATTCAACGATCTTACGGACGGATCACGGCACCGAGTGCGCTTACGGAATGATCCAGCGTCCCGCGCTATTGTCCTAAAGAAGGAAACCACATGAGAAGGTTCATCATCACCGGCGCACCGGGCGCCGGGAAGACAGCAATCATCCGTCAGTTAGAACTCGACGGGTTCAGCGTAGTCGAAGAGGCAGCTACTGACGTAATCTCGGTTTTGCTAGCCCAAGGAGCGGTTCAACCCTGGACCCATCCCTCGTTTATCGATGTAATTGCTAATCTGCAAAAGGACCGTCAGATTCGAGCGTCCTATCAACCGGAGGAGGTGCAGTTTCACGACCGTTGCGCGGTGTGCACCGCGGCGCTCGCAGTCTACCTCGGCCGGCCTTTTTCACCCTTTCTTGCCGGCGAACTGGAGCGCGTCAAAAAAGAATCAATCTACCAAAACCGAGTGTTCTTCATTCGCAATCTTGGCTTCGTGACGCCTACCGAAGCGCGGCGAATCACCTTTGAGGAAACGCTGCGTTTTGAGAAAATTCACGAGGAGCTTTACCGGGACTTCGGCTTCGAGCTGATCTCAGTCGAGCCAAGAAGTCTGATGGAGCGCGTCGGCATAATTAAAGCGGCAATTCGCATTTCTGAGTCAGCACATTAGCCGCTATGCGCCGGCGGCGAATGTCTGGCGACTGCTACTGCGCCGGGGCGTAATAACCGCGCCGGTAGTCTGCCTTCAGCTTCTCCCCGCCCGCCACCTCCAACTGAATCCGCCGGTATTTTCCATCGCGCGCCGCGTTACTCGGCGAATACCCAATGACGTACTCATTGCGCAGGTCCCGGCTGATCCGTTCGCTCCGGGCTGGCCGAGTGTGGCGAGTGACGGCGTCAGAAGCCCCTCCTGTGCAGCCGGATCGGCGCCGCAGCAACACCTCCGCCTCCCGCGTTGAAAGCAATGCGAGGAATGAGTCGACTCTTGCCACGGGAAGACTTTCGTAGTCTTCCGCCACAGGCTCGGAAACCGGGTGCTTCGTCATGACGACCTGAATCCGTTCCCGCCGCAGCGACCGGAGCAGTTCACGGCGCAGGACGAGCAGAACCCATGCCTTGGGATTCGGAACATTGCCGCCGCGGCGAAGCTTCCGAAACAAAAGAAGCATCACTTGCTGTAGGCAGTCCTCGACGGCCGCGTGTTCACGGCAAAGCCGCCTTCCGTAGCGGACAAGGTAGGGATACCACTCGTCAAAGATCTTCTCCACTTCCGCGCTGGCGCGATCCGAGTCCATCTCTTTGTTCAGGCTTCAGAAACGACCGTACGTGAGTTAAGCACGAACCGGGGCCAGTTCGCGACACGGTATTGTGCGTTTATCAATAATTCATGAGAATGTCACCCTTCCGTTAATCCTCATACCTTCGCGGCCACCACGACGTCAGCCGTGATACGATCCAGCCATGCGCCGCCGCGATTTTCTGCATGTTCTCGCCGCGCCCGTCGTACTCGCCCAAGCTCCCACCTCCGTTCCCCGCCGGGGACGCCTCAAGCAAGGCGTGACGCGCGGCGTATTCGCCCGCGAAATGAGCCTGGAGGCTTGTTGCCGCGAAGCCGCGCGCCTCGGCGTCCAAGGCTTCGACCTCATAGGTCCAGCCGATTGGCCGACGCTCAAGAAATACGGCCTCACGCCCTCTATGTATCAAGGTCCCGGCGGCACAATCCCCGACGCGCTCAACCGCAAGGAAAATCACGATCGCATCGAAAAATCTCTGCGCGAGGGAATCGATCTGGCCGCAGCGAACGGAGTCCCCAACATCATCACCTTCTCCGGCAACCGCCGCGGCATGCCCGACGCCGAAGGAGCCGACAATTGCGTCGCAATCCTCAACAAGGTCAGAGCCTATGCCGAGGACAAAGGCGTCACTCTTTGCCTTGAATTGCTCAACAGCAAGGTGAACCACAAAGACTACATGTTCGATCATATCGGCTGGGGCGTGGACGTGATGAAGCGCGTCAATTCCCCGCGCGTCAAAATCTTGTTCGACATCTATCACGCCCAAATCATGGACGGCGACGTAGTCCGCAACATCCGCGACAATTTCCAGTGGATCGGCCATTTCCACACCGGCGGCAATCCCGGCCGCCACGACATCGACGACTCGCAGGAGCTCAACTACCGCTTCGTCGCCCAGTCCATCGCGGATTTGGGATTCACCGGCTTTATCTCCCACGAATACACTCCCGCGCCCGGCCACGATCCGATCGCCACGCTCGACAAAGCTCTGTTGATCTGCGACGCATAGCTGCCCTCGATTGGTTGAGCTTGTATCAACGCACGGCTTGAGCCGTGCCGCTGGCGGCTGCCGGACACGAGGGCTGTAGCCCCGGCTTGGGCGGCTGGCAGGCTCACTTCAAGAGGCTGAAGCCACAAATTGTTCGAGGTCTCGCCAGCCCGGCCAAAGCCGTGCCCTGATACGGAATCCATCTTTACGCCGACTTCCTTTGCGAAATCCGCCTTGACGCCAGTTTTACTCCGATATATATTAGTGCGATATATGGCAGTCACAGCCACCGATGAAAGCGCACGCAAGAAAGGCTCGGCTGAGCTTCTCATCCTCGCGCAACTGGAAAGCCGCCCGCGGCACGGCTATGAGATCGGCGTCGAAATCGAACGGCGGTCCGGAGGGCGAAGTCTCCTTTCAGATCGCCTCGCTTTATCCGGTCCTTTACCGCCTGGAGCGAAAGGGCCTGATTGCGGGCCGTTGGGTCGAAGCGGCGGGACAGCGCCGCAGAAGATATTACCGGCTCACTCGCTCCGGCCGCAAGACGCTTGCCGCCCAACGCCGGAGCTGGAGCGCGTTCTTGGCCGCGCTGCAAAAGGTGGGAGGACTCGAAAATGCCTGACTTCAGGGAATACGTCCGCCGGAATCTGCCGCCCCTGGGCTTGCCGGGTGAGCGAGAAGCGGAAATCGTAGAGGAACTGGCGCTTGAATTTGAAGAGAACTTTCGGCGCGCCACTCACAGCGGTCTGAGTCCCGAAGAAGCGTTTCGCGAGGTCGTCCAACGCGCTCGGCCCTGGTCGGGGTTGGCGAATGAGCTTCGCCTCGCGTTCAACGCGCCGCGGTCAAAGCCGGAAAGATCCACGCGCACGGTCTTCGGCGGCATGATGCGCGACCTGCGCTATGGCGCGCGACAGTTACGGAAGGCGCCAAGCTTCGCGATCATCACCATGTTGACGCTTGCGCTCGGCGTTGGAGCAAACACGGCGATTTTGACGGCTTGCAAGTTTTTGCTCCGGTCGTAACGCCATCCTCCGGCGGCGTGCCCGCGAGCGTCAGGCCGGTGATGGCGTGGTCCTCCACGATCACTTCGCGCACTCTAGCTCGGAGCCGATCGCGCCGCTCTCGGAAGGGCAGACGCGCGAATCCCGCAAAGAGGCGGACGATGGCGCGGGCCAACTTCTCGGCGTCAAGGGAAGCCGGGGCGACGGCAGGCTGGAGTCTGGCAAGCTCGGCGTCCAGCGCACGCACTTTTTCGTCACGCTCGGTGCGGCTCAAGTAGCCGTCTTCGAAGTTGTCGAGCACGCGCCTCCGCTTGGCCTCGAGCCGCTCCCTCTCGCGGCTGTGGACGGGCTGCGCGGCCACGGTCTGGCGGATGGCGCGCTGGAGGAGGGGAATCAGAAACGCCGCATCGAGCATCTGGGCGCTGAAGAGCCGCTCCACGGCGGTATCGAGCGCCTCACGCCGCACGTTGCGCGCGCCACAGGAGGGACCGTAGCGCCGCATCCGCGACTTGCACGAGTAGTAGCAGACGGCGGGCCTGTGATTGCTATACAAAGGCCGTCCACAGCCACAGCGGGCAATCCCGAGGCATAGAAACGGCGCAGGCTCGGCGCGCCGCGTCTGGAGCCACGAACGGCGCTTGCCCGCGATGAGGACCTGCGCCTCGCTCCAGCGCGACGGCGAAATCAACGGCCAGGAGCGGCGCTCGAAGAGCAAATCGAAAGCTTGCACGATGCGTGCGGCGTCCTCTGTGTACCGCCACTCGCCGCCCACGATGCGGCCCTGCTTGTTGCGCTCGGGGATAAACTCGACCCCGCGCGGCAAGGTCTGCGGGCCGCCGTCGATGTGCAAACCATCGGCCCGCTTTTCGGCCTTGCCCTGTAAGGTGCGGCGGCGAAGCTCTCGCCATTCCATGCCCGCCTGCGCGCCGCTCATGAGCGACATCATGAAGCCCGCGTCGGTCGCCGGGTCGAGCTCTCCTTCTTTCGCGCTAAAAATCAACTTGCCGGCTCGACGGAAGACATCCAAGACGCCGAAATCGGAAAAATGATCGGGGCGAAAAAGTCTGTCCAACGCGCTGACTGCGACGCCCGCCACGTCGGGCCGCTCCAGATCGCGGACGAGCGTCTTGAACTGTGGATCGGCTTGCACGTGGCGTCCCGATACGCCGTCGAGTTCGATGACGCGGACGGCCTCGAGCCCGTGGGAGGCAATCACCCGCGCCACGCCGGTGCGCTGACGGGCGAGGTCCTGCTGGTCGGTGCAGACCCTTAATAGTGAAATCACTCTGCGTTTCTTGTCATTCATAAATTCCCCCAGGACCATTCCC
>DASQJB010000308.1:0-14675 GCA_035631295.1 Bryobacteraceae bacterium
CTCCCAAATTTTCGGCCCTCGCCGTTCACCCCGATGGCTTCGCCGCAAAATCAGACGACCTCGGCATCGCCTTCGATCCGCCGCCTGACTACTCGGGAATCGCAGCCGCGGCTGGTGGCTCGTTTGCGCGAATCGTGAAGCGGCCGTCGGAGCTGAATTCCGCAATTGAAGAAGCGCTCGACGCCGTCCGCCACCAGCGCCGAGCAGCCGTTCTTGACGTCTGGCTCGCGCATTTGATGAAGGGGTGACTTGTGCAACCGGGAATCCCTAAACCAGCGGCCGATCCCCACGAGATCCTGGAATCAGGCAGGATTTTCACGCTGGAGGAGCCTTCATTTTGCGTAAGCGAGGTGGACCAGCAATTCCTTCTGGGAAGCCGTGAGGAAGAGATCGGCCACCACAAAAACATCGCTTACCGGCCGCTTACGGGTCACGTTACCGGCACGGGAAAGCTGGATGCCGCGGGAATAGAGCGCCTGCGGACGATTCTCGAGGCTTATTCGAAATGGGCGATCGAAACTGCCGGCAGGCTACTGCCGCGCTACCGGGCGGCTTGGAAGCTGGATTATGCGAGTCTGCGGCCGCTGGAAGAATCGGGCCGCCAACTGCCTTGGAAAAAACGCAACGACTTGTTGCACACCGATGCATTCCCCACGCGTCCCACCAACGGCGGCTTGATCTTGAGGATGTTCACCAATATTCATCCAACCAAGCAGCGAGTTTGGGTAATCTCCGACCCGTTTGAAACGATCGCTCCGCGGCATGCTGACGCAGCAGGGCTTCCCAGGGCCGTAAATGGGGCCGGATTGCGCCTGCTGAAGCGCGGCCTGCGAGCCGTGGGATTGCCGCTGATCGTGCGCTCGCCCTACGACGAGTTCATGCTCCGCTTTCACGACTATCTAAAGCACAACGCCGAATACCAAAGCGCCTGCCCCAAGTAC
This sequence comes from Bryobacteraceae bacterium, assembly GCA_035631295.1. Lineage (GTDB taxonomy): Bacteria > Acidobacteriota > Terriglobia > Bryobacterales > Bryobacteraceae > Palsa-187. Next base: position 942 of record DASQJB010000308.1, read on the forward strand.
GAATTCGTGTTTCCTCCGGGCGCCACTTGGCTTGTGTTCACGGATATCGTTCCGCACTCCGTGCTTTCGGGCCAACTGGCGCTGGAGCAAACGTTCCTGATCTCCCGCGACTCCCTGGCTTCGCCGGAGCGGGCGCCCATTTCGATCCTCGAAAGAATCGCCGCTACCAGGCTCTCGCTCCCGTGATTTATCCGCCTGTATCCGTGTCCATCCGTGGCTTAAATTGGTCAGCAGCCAGCTAGAAAACCAGCTTCAGCGCGAACTGGATCTGTCGCGGCGGATACGTCGTGCGAATCGTGCCGAAAGCAGTGTCAGTGGTTCTCGTATTCGGGATGCCGAAGTTGGTGTGATTTAAAATGTTGAAGAATTCGCTCCGGAATTGAAGCGTTATTCCTTCTCGAATAAAGAAGTTCTTATCAACGGCCAAATCCCACTGCTCGAAATCGGGTGAGCGAAACGCGTTCCGTCCCATGTTTCCGAACGGCGCGCTGGCGGGCGGAGTGGGGAACGTGTATCCGGCGAAAAAGGAATTGATCATCTGAGAAGAGCTTTGGCTGATCGCCGCGCCCGATACGTTCGGCCGCTGGAAGGCCTGGCCGCGATAGTCGTTGGAAAGCCCGGTGACGTCGTTCGCGGTTGATGGCGCGTAAAAAACGTTGAGCGGCGTGCCTGTGTGCGCCGTATTGATGCCGCTCAACTCCCATCCGCCGACTACCGCGTCCAACGCCCGATTTGCGCTCGCGGCGTACTTCCGGCCCTTTCCGAAGGGCAGCAGATACACTACGCTGGTCACGTTGTTCAGCTTCACGTCGAAGCTCGAAGGGCCTTTTTCAGCCGCCAGATTCCGGATGTTTTGGGGATTCGCCTGGAAATAGCCGGCGTAGTATTCGAGCGCCTGTTCGGAGTCGCCAAGAGCCTTGCCCCACGTGAACGAATTCAGGAAATAAAGGCCAGCGTACAGACGATGCTCTACGCGCACCGAAAGACCTTCGTAATGATTATTGCCGGCAGGATCTACCCAAGTGATCGGGCCAAAACTCGGAATCGGACGCCGACCCTGCACGCCCAGCGTCTGACCGGGCAGATTCGGAGCGGCCTGATTGTAATCGGCGAGAATCGGCAATCGCAGGCTGTGATTGCCGTTGTAAGCGACCTCCACTACGGTCTGCTTGCCCAGTTCCCTCTCTACCGACAGAAACCAATTCTGGATATACGGCCAGCGCATGTCCGGCGGAATATATACCACATTGCTGTTGACCGGATTGAAGGCGGAAGGATTGACAATGCCCGTCGTGAAGCTGTTCATGGTTGTCAAGAAGCTCGCGGGCAGGGGCCCTCCCTGCGGCATGGTTTGGTTCAACACCCCGAACAGCGCTTGCGGCGCGTTGATGCCTTCCAGCGCGCTGCCAGGCCGGTTAAAAAATGTATAGCTGATGCCGTAGCCGCTGCGGAGCACGGTCTTCGGATTCACGCTGTAGGCGAAGCCCACACGTGGACCGTAATCTTTGTAGTCCGGATGCGCCAGGCTGCGGTTGTACAAGCTGCCGCCGGTCGCCCGGATCATCGAAACCGTAGTCGGGTCGAAATTGCTGTAGTTGTTGTCTCGCTCATAGAGCGGCGTGGCGAAATCCCAGCGAAGGCCGAGGTTCAAAGTCAGCTTTGGAGTCATGCGGAAATTGTCCTGCGCGTACAGCGATTGGACATATTGGCGCAGATTCACCACCGTATAACTGCCCTGGCTGATGATGCTGGGAACCCCGAAAATGAAGTCCGCAAGATTGTAGCTGGTGGCGTCCTGGCCCGATATCGTGCAGCCCGAGGCGAGTCCCATCTGAAGGCACGGCTTGCTGAATTGCCCCGTGTACTGATCCTGGCCGTAGAGCGGATTTGTGTCGAGAATCTCCGTGTGGATCACGGAATATTCGTAGCCGAATTTAAGAGAATGCCGGCCCATGATCTTCGAGTAGTTGATCTTGGGGTTCCAGGAAGTCGGATTTTGAAATTGTGGGTTGCTGGTTTGGCGCCCGAGCGCCGTCCCGAAACCGCTGATGGATTGGGTATTCAGCCCGCCCGTCAGATTGGGAGTGGTCGGCAGGCCCTGAATGCCGAACAGCGATTGCAGGCTTGGTCCGCCGATAAAAGGCGGATTCTTGCCCGCCAGAACGTGCGTGAATCCCAAACGGGCCTCCAGCAGCGAGTTCGACGTCGGCGTCCACGTATACCCTATGGAGGCGTTTTGATCGATCACATGGATATAGCCGTTGCCGTCTCCTCCCGCGAACGTGGACATGCTGGGCTGATAGTACTGAATATCCTTGCGTTGGCTAAAGCGGACGAATGTCGTCATGCGATCGTTGATCTGAGCATCGATTTTGGCGTCGTATTTATCGCCGTAGTCGCGGAGCAGCAACAACGCCTGGTAATTGTTCGATCGCCCCGACCCCGTCGGCGTGGGCAAGGCATTCAACACCGCGGCGGCGAACGGGTTGATCTGCGAGATCGGAATCTGGGTATTCGCCGGGTAAAGCGCGCCCGTCAGAGGATTGGCGACGGCCACAGGAAGAATCCCCTGGCGATCGGTCATGCTGGGGATGGAGGCGTAATTGTTGTAGTGCTGCAATTGCCGCAATCCTTCGTAGTCGGCGAAAAAGAATAGCTTGTTCTTAATAAAGGGGCCGCCGACGGTGAGGCCAAACTGATTGCGTTGCAGCGGCGGCTTGAAATAAGGCTGCGTAAATTCAAACCCTCCCGCGTTGAGCGAAGTGTTGCGCAAGAATTCGTAAGCCGTGCCGTGAAGTTGATTGGTTCCGGAACGCATCACGGCGCTGATCACCGCCCCGCCGACGCGCCCGTATTCCGCGCTGTAGTTGCTCGTGATCACCTTAAACTCGCCGAGCGCGTCCGGCGACGGCTGAACCGTCTGTGCTGAATAGCCCTGATTGCTGGTGCCGTAAGCGTTGTTGTCGAGGCCGTCGAGCAGGAAATTATTGTAGGTGCTGCGCATGCCATTCACGTTGAACGCCCCTTCGCGCGGTGTGCCGCTCGGCGAAAAAGAAACGGCGATCGGCGATTTCACAGTATTGGTGGATAAGAGCGCGAGATCCGCGTAGTTGCGCCCGTTCAAGGGCAGTTCCGCCACAGCCTCGGAGCTAATCACTTGTCCGTGTTCGCTGGTGTCGGTCTCCAAAACTGCCGCTGCGGACGTCACGTTTACCGACTCCGTCACTGCGCCCACTTGAAGAGCAAGATCCACGCGCTGGCGGGCGTTCACGTTTACGGATATGTCCGCCGCGGTAGCTTTCGAAAATCCTGCGTGCTCCACTGTGACTGTATAGCGTCCGGCTCTTACATTGAAGAAATCATAATTGCCTGCTTCATCCGTAGTGGCCTTCGCCTCTACGCCGGTATCCTGGTTGAGCAACGTAACGCTTGCTTTCGGGACAGGCGAGCTGCTGCTATCTCGTACCGTTCCCAGCACTTCCGAAGTTTCAAATTGCGCGCATAAAGGAAGAGTGGCCAAAACAGCCACCAAGAGAGACTTAGATGACATATGGGTCAGAGTAAGGGTCCTATGCTAGAACCGGATGTCGATCCAGTTACAATTCGGCTACGAGCACGGTCATCCGTTTGTAACCAGAGGCCGCTATTCTTCCTAATATGCGGCTGTTACTGGCTTTGTGCGCGTTGATGCCGATGTTCGCTCAATCTCCCAAAACGATTCAGGTTCACGGCCATCGCGGCGCGCGCGGCTTGCGGCCCGAAAACACCCTTCCCGCTTTCGAGTACGCCATCGCCGCCGGTGTGGACGCGCTGGAGCTAGACATGGCCGTCACCAAGGACGGCCAGATCGTAATTTCACACGATCCCTTGCTTCACCCTCCCGTTTGCAGCGGCCCAAAGCCTGAAATAGCCATTCACCAGGTCACTCTCGCTCAGGTTCGCGAATGGGATTGCGGAAAAGTGCAAAACCCCGCCTTCCCGCGCCAGCAGGCCATCGCCGGCACGCGCATGCCGACGCTGGACGAGGTCTTCGATCTAGCGCCAAAGGGCAACTTCCTGTTCAATATCGAGACCAAGATTTTCGCCGATCGCCCCGAGCTGAGCCCATCGCCCGAGGAATTCGTAAGGTTGGTGCTCGAAAAAGTGCGCAAGCATCACTTGGAATCGCGCGTCATTCTCCAATCCTTCGACTTCCGCACGCTGCACGCGATGAAACACGCGGCGCCGGAAATCAAATTGGCCGCGCTTTATGAAGGATCGCCCAAGGATTTTGTCGAAATCTCCAAGGAATCCGGCGCTAAGATCGTGTCTCCGGACTACCACCTGGTCACGCCGGAGCAGGTTCGAGCCGCGCACGCCGTGGGCCTCGAAGTGCTGCCCTGGACGCCGAATAAGCCCGAAGATTGGGACCGCCTGATCGCTGGAGGCGTGGATGGCATAATCACGGATTACCCTGGCGACCTGCTAAAGCATCTCGGCCGCGCCCAGTAGCTTGGGCTCAAAAGTCTTAGCCAGGAATATTGACTTACTGTGCAAACGCAGATCGGTATTCCGCTGCCGGCCACACAAGGGTGGCTCCTTCAGTTCAAGGTAGAAAAGAAGGATGGGAAGACAGACAGCCGTCGTGCTTTACGTGCTCGCGCTAGTAGCCGTCGTGATCGGCGTGGACGTCCTGTTCTTCAGCAACCGGTTCTGGCTGCGCCTGATGGTGAACGTCGGAATCGTCCTGGTGTTCGTGGCATTCTACTTGAGATTCCTGAAGCGTCCATAAGCGCAGCCGCCGCAATGCGGGCCCGGCGTCCCTGCTTGAGTAACCGGATTCTATCGAAACGGGCTGACCGCCGCTCACCACCCTTCAACTATATTCGGGACACGCTCACGCGCTCTCTTTACGTCGCCAAATCGGGCGAATGGCGATTCTGGCATCAGTTCGCCCCCTTATCGTGAGGGACCGTGCATGTCGCCGTTGAAGTTGCGGTGCTGCCGGCCTGGTCCATAGCCGTCGCATTGAGCGTATAGGTCCTTCCGTTACCGCTTCCCAATCGATCCGCCTGAAGTTGAACGGCGAATCCGCCCGAGCCATTGGGAGTGATTACGATTTCCGGATCGTTGGGATCGGATGACGGCTCATTGCTGGCGCCGGTCACCTTCAGGGAACCAGGGACCAGCGCCGATAGTGCATCGGCGGCGGTCACAATGGCAACCTGCACCAGCTTGTGGTTCGGAGGCCAAAGAGAACACCCAGGAGCAGGCATTCCCGATATCACGGGTGGCGTCTTATCGATTTTGATGGTGATGGGAACGGATGTGGAAAGGCCAACTCCGTTAGTTGCAGTGCAGGTCAGGCTGACGCCCGCTGTATCTGCGGGCAGGTTCGTCGGTGCGCATCCCGTGGAGGATGCAATCCCGGACTCGAGATCGGATACGCTCCAGTTCACGGTGACGGCACTTCGATACCATCCATTGCTGCCGAGCGTGCCCGTAATCTGGGGAGTGATGACCGGGGGGGTGACGTCGACGATCGTCACCCCGAAATCGGCCCTGGTCTTCATCGGTTCCTTGTTTCCCGCCGCGTCCGTAGCAATGCTGAAGAAGCCATAAGTATGCCCCGCCACGCCTGTGAACGTCGCCGACGTAGCCGTCGTCGCCGTTTGGAAGGGAGTGAACGGCCCGCCGTTGTCGGATACGAGAACGTCGAAAGTGAGCGCGCCGGATACGGCGCTGGAGCCGCCCCAGCTTATTGTAAAGGAATTCGTGTTCACCTGCGTCGACGTGCTGGTCGCGAAGCTCGTGGGCGTGTCTTCGATCATCTTCACCATAAAGGCTTGCTGCGATGTAGCCACGTGCTCAAATCCCGCCACGTAGATCTCCGGAAACACGGGCGCCGACTGCCGCAGAGCGACTCCGGTAAGTGTTTGGCCCAGCAACACGCTGTAAATAATCTGAGAAAAATTGGGGGGGACCTTCATGACGAAGCCCATGTTTGCACTGTTTGGCCCGGGAGTGACGGCGCGTGGAAACGACGGAGAATTCGTGACGCCGGAGATATAGATTTCGGCGGTTTTATTGTTGGTCGCAATTCCGGTAGGACTCACGAACCCGTTGGTGGCGGTAATCGTCGCGGAGCGGACGATGGCGCCGGGAGAAGAACCTACGGCCGTCACCTCGGTAACGAATCCCATCGGTAGCGAGGTTACGAAAGCAGTATCTAAGCCGAGCGTAGTTCGCGGGAAATTAAAGGAGTTGTTGGTGAACCCCGTAACGAATGCCGCATTGCTGCCGTTGGTTACAATCGCGATTCCGCCGTCATCGGCGCCCTGGCCGCCGAATATCATGCCCATCAGATCGTTCCCCGCTTCATCCTGGTGAAGCACGAACACGGCACAGTGATCCGGATGGTGCACGATTCCATCCGTAGTGGGAAAGCCGCTCCCGCACGTCTGTCCTGTAAGCCAGGGTTGACGCGCCGCGACAGCCACCCCCATCCCAACATCGTTGCCGTCGCTGTCGAATCCCCGCTGGACGAGCTTACTGCCGTCGGGAGCGATCTTGACGAGTATCACGTGGCGTTTTGCCGTAGGTGTGAGGAGGGTGCCATAGGTGGCGACGCCCACTGCCCAGGCGTTGTGCAGGTCATCGAGAGCAATCCCGTTTCCGGCATCATGTTCGATGCCGAAACCTTCTCCCGGCCCTCCCGCAATCGTGAAGTAAAGACTCTGGCCGGCCAGCGTCAGTCTCTGCACAAAGAGGTCGCCGGCATCGTTATCGAAGGGGAAACCCGTGATGTCCACGTCGGGCGGAATGGCCTCTCCGGTGACGTAGATGCCGGAGGAATCCACCGCGATGCCATTTCCAGAGCCCACACCGTCGTAGGTGACGAATCCGATGCTCCCGTCTGAGGTCACCTTGGCGATGAATATATTCGATTCCAAGTCGCTGCCACAAAAGCTGGGATCGAAAGGAAAACTGCCGCAACGCTTGGGGCTCTGAAATATTGAGTTGTTGGTCACCGGAAAATTCAAAGAGAGCGTAGACCCGGTGATATATGTGTTGCCATTGTCATCCACGGCGATCGCATTTGCCAGGTCGTCCTGATTTCCATCGAACGAACGCGCGATAGTGAGTCTCGGATCGATCACCAACGCGTGGCTCCGGTCATAGCGGGCGAGCCGGAACGCGGCGCGTTGCGGTTCGAGCAGCCTGTAACCACCGGCAATCTCGACCCGTTTATTTCCAACCTGCTGATATACCTTGGGCTTGAGCTCCCGGAGTTCAGAACCGCCTGGCAAGTTCAAGATCAGATCGCCTGATTTCGGATCAACGCGCATTTCCTTCGTTCCTTCGAAGACCACCTGAATTTGCTCGGGATTTGCGCCCGGCGCAACAGCGAAGTCATATTCCAAATCTCCGCCATTGGTGTAAAAGATGAGGTCGATGCCCTCGTAGACATTCGCAACTTTCACCCGGCCGTACTGCGGGATCTGATTGATAGAACGCTTGAGATCCCGATTGTTGACATAGTTACTCATTCCCCCGGTGGGCTCGGCGCCGGTTATGTCCGCCCAGGGCTGGCTGCCCGCAAGCTTCATTCGTACGGCGCTGTACTGGAGGGGCGGCCGCGTTCCCGGCAGCCGCGTGGAGGCGGCTTGCAGGTCAGTTTTGTCCGGGATTACGATTGTGGCGCTTTCGCCGTCCAACAGGACCTGATAACTGGAGCTTCGCCCCAGCCATTTGAACTGCGCCGGGGCTTGTCCCTGGTTCGGTTCGAATGCCAAAGGCCGGCGAAATGGTTTCGACGTGGTCGCCGCGGATAGCAACCCTCCCGCGGCCAGTGCCGAGAGGGCACAAACTCGCATCATTGTGGTTTCTCCCCTGCGGAAGCTCGGTGGCTTGTGCGCAGCCAGGCCCCCATTTGTTTTTGCGCTCCTCAATTGGCGTTCTGTTTTCGCCCTCAATCCGGCATGCGCGATTTGCCTGTCGAAATTGACAATCGTCATGTAAATGAATCGTAAAAAGGTTGTAAACACTAGTTCTCGAAGCAAAGCGTAGTGTAGTGTGAGCGCGGGCGGGGAGTACAGTTTTCGCGCCTGGTATCTCTTAACCTGGGGGCCGCTTCACGAGATTCATGCAGCGCAGTATACTGCTTTCATGACGGACACATGCAAACGCGCCCTGCGGCTGCACGTTTCGAAGGTTGCCGTTGCGGTCGCGATCATGGCTGCGGGATTCAGCGCGCCGAGAGCGCGAGGACAAGAGCAAAAACCACCCGACCCTTCTGATGTCGCCGATGGAATGAGGCTTTTTCAGCAAAAAGCCAATTGCCAGGCGTGTCATGGCTGGGCGGGCGACGGCCACAAGACCGACAGCCAAATGCCTGACGGCGCCAACTTGCGCGAGACCAAGCTCAATCGCGCCGGTCTGGTCACGGCCATCAAGTGCGGGCGGCTCAACTCACAAATGCCGGCCTTCGACAAGTTCGCTTATAGCGACGGGCGATGCTACGGCAAGAAACAAGCCGACCTGAAAGCGTACCCGACCCGTATGCCCGACCCTCCGGCTACTCTGCAGCAACGCGAGATCGATCTGATTGTCGATTTCCTCATGGCGAAAGTTGTCGAAAAAGGCCCGATGGATCATGCGAAGTGCGTCGAGTTCTGGGGCTCCGAAACCGACGCCTGTAAAGAGTTCCCGAAATAAAGTTCAGCCGAAAATCAATTCAGCGCGAAGACGAAAATGTAACTGGCGTCCTGGAGATTGTCATATTTCACAGGATGCAAGTGACGCCCGCCGGCTTGCACCGCAACGTACTGTTTTGTCCCGATCGCGTAGGTCACGGGTGCGCCTTTCAGCGCCGTGCCGACGTTAAATCGCCACAGTTCTTCGAGCGTCTCGTCGTTATAGGCCACCACCCAACCATCCTGCAGCGCCGTGAACACCAGCCCGCCGGCCGTGGCCGTAGCGCCCGAGCGAATCTCGATGTCGGTCACGGCTTTCGAGATGACCTTGTGGTTAATTGTGTCAAAGGCTGTGACCGAACCGTAGTAAAGATCGCTGTTGTACGTGCGTTTCTCGCTGCTCTTCTGGTCGATGCCGCCTTCAGGCGACTTGAACGCCACTGCGGCGCCGTTTTGTGAGAAGCAGCCTTCAATACCAACGCCATAGGCGATGTGCTTTACCGGATTATAAGCGGTCGGTTGATGGGCGATGCCGCCGTGCCAGGTCGGGCATGTCCGTTTCTCAGGATCTCCCCGCAGCGCTCGCGCGGCTGGATTGTACGTCTGCACGTCCAGCTTCGGATTGTATTCGCGGGGCTTTCCGGTTTCCGGATCTAGGCCCTTGGTCCAGTTCAGGTCGTTGACGTATTGGGCGCCTTTGATGAACTTTCCATTCGTCCGGTCCAACGAATAGAAAAAGCCGTTGCGGCCGAAATGGCTGACCACCTTCCGGCTCTGACCGCCAATGATTGTGTCGTAGAGCATGTGGACGCCAACCTCGTCGTAGTCCCACGAATCGTTGGGCGTGTACTGGAAATGCCACGCGAGTTTGCCGGTGTCGATATTGAGGGCCACGGCCGAATCGGTGTAAAGGTTGTCGCCCGGACGCGACTGAGGATCGTATTGGGGAACTGGGTTGCCCGTACCCCAAATCGTGAGCCTTGTCTCGGGATCGTAGGAACCGGTCTGCCAGATGCCGCCGCCGCCGGTTTTCCAGGCATTATTTTTGTCCTTCCACGTTTCGCTCCCCGGATCGCCGGGCTTGGGAACTACATACCACCGCCACAGCTCTTTGCCGGTTCTCGCTTCCAGGGCCGCGACCCACCCACGCGTTCCCGCGTCTCCCGCTCCATTTGCGATGAGGACCTTGTCCTCCGCCGTGATCGGCGCTGTAACGAACTTCTCCTTATTCCCGAACTCGTTGCTTGTGGCGATCATCTTGTCCCACACGATTTCGCCGGTGTTTCGATTCATCGCAATCACGCGCCCGTCCGGAAGGTTGGCGATCACCAGGTCCTCCCATAAAGCAACGCCGCGCGTTCGCGGCGAGTTGCCCTGGTGTTTCACGCCGGGATCGGTGACCCACGCGAATTGCCCACGGTTAGGATCGCGCGCATCGATCTTGTAAATCGTGCCCCAGCCGTCGGACGTGTACATGAAGCCGTTGTCGATCAGCGGATTCACCTCGTTTTCAGGACCGTTCTGTCCAACGTCCTGCATTCCGCCAAGCGCGAGCGCCCACACCATCCGAAGGTTTTTGACATTTTCGCGGTTGATCTGAGAAAGCTTCGAGTACCGTGTTGATCCGTAATCGCCATTCATCATGAGCCAGTTTTGCGGCTCATTCTGCGCGTTCAGCAAACGGTCCTTGTTGACCGTCATCGTATATTGAGCAAACGCGTGCTGAGTAAATGCCGCAACCCCGAATGCGAGAGCCATCCCACCGGCGAGGGCCGCGATTCTCAGGGGTAGCTGGATACTGTGTCGCATGGTCATCTCCTCCTGATGAGAATAGGTATTTCAAACGGGGTGGTCAAGGGGAAGGCGCGTCCGGATACCTTCCCGGGCGAGGCGAATAGAGGCCGACGTGGAATCCGGCGGAGCCGAACACTAAATCCGCGATGAATCCGAATGGCATTTTGAGATGATCCCGAACACCATCGGAGCGTAGCGACGTCCGCATCTCGATTGTGCAAGAAGTCGGCTTCGTCAACAGAAACCTGTCCAAGCGCAGTGAAGGAAAGATGCTGCTAGCGGAGAAAAGAGTGCGGGGAAAGGGGCGGCTTAGGTCCTCCGTCGCGCGAGATCAACATGCCGCGGAAAGGGGGGCGATCTATGCGTCGAGTACTTCAAACACCTTGCGGATATAGCCGACTACATTAGGGGCGATGAGACCCGAACGTTCACAATTGATGTAGTACTTGTCGGCGGCCTGGTACAGCAATCTCTCAACGTCGCCGTCACCACCGGTAAATTGGTTCACTAGTGTCCTCCACCGTTGACCGAGCGCTTTGGCGCGATCCCTAGCGGGGCCTTCGCCGCATTCCATTTCTGCACGCACCTCAGCGATAAGCTTGGCCCAAGCCACGTCAAAAGCTTTTCCCCCAGCCGCATCGCGCAACTTGTGAAGTGCCTCAGCTTGCTCTCGGGTGTAGTAGGGTTCAATCATGTTTCAAGCTTACCCCGATCCACTTCAAAAGCAGCAACCTTCACACGTTGTCCATGTGCAAAGCCAGTGCACTAAGAGGTTCTCGTCATGACGGATGTTACTACCGCGCTAGCCACGCGGCGTGCTGGCTTTCCTACTTCGATTTTTCGCCGCCGGGCGCATCCGAGTCCGCGTTACCCAAGAACAGCGTCTGGCCGTTCGGGAGCGTGATGTCGCGGCCGTTGGCTCGCAGCGAGCCGTCCTTGGACTGATAGCCGTCCACGATCACTTCGGTTCCCGCCTTGAGAGAATCGCGAGTGAAGCCGCGCCGGAGCAAAGTGTTGGGCGTTCCAGCTTCAATCATCCACTCCTCCACCGTACCGTCGGGTTTCGTCACGTCCACGTGAATCCAGGCGTGCGGATTGATCCATTCCATCCTCGACACCGTGCCGCGGATCTTGATGGGTTTCTTCGCGTCGAATTCGGCGGCGAAGGCATGATGGGCACGGAGCGGCATCGCGCCCGTCGCTAAGACCAGAACCAGAGTTGCAATTGGTCGCATTTGGCCTCCTCGATTTCCCGTCTTCACCGTGACGTCTCACTCGCCTCGCGCTTTCTGGCTCCCGTGAGGAAATGCACGATGTCGTAGTTGTCCTCGTGGCACGCGTATTCGTACATTTGCTCTTTGGGGTCGATCTTGGTCCACGGGATGATGGCGGTCCAAGGCTTTGTCCAGGTTTGCGGATCCTCGACGGTGAATTCATAGTTGAGCGTGGTTGCATCGACGCGCGTGAAACGCTCGGTGATTTTGAAGGTGCCAGGGTTGGCGTTCTGGAAAATTACGCCGTCGTCGGTGCGAAAATTTGTGGTTTCCACGATCAGCGTGTCGCCTTCCCAATGCCCGCGCGAATCGCCCAGCCACTGATGCAGATTCCTTCCGAGATGCGGCCGCCGGTCCAGCGGAATCGTGCGCGCGCTGTGGATCATCTCCGGCGCGATCACCACATATCCCGGGCTCTGGAAGATCTGAAAATCGTTGTTATAGATGGTCGGCAGATAGGGCGGCGAATCGGTGCGGATGATGCACTGCACCGGCAGAGACATATCGCGGTAGGTTTCGGGAAGCCCGGCGTTGAACCGCGCGTTCGCCCCAGCCCTGGCAGTGCGAGCTTTTTCCCGCTCCGGCGACAACGGAACCAGCGGGGGAATTCTTCCGTCCTGCGGATCCACGATCAGCGAAGTGCGATGGTCCCCTGTGATTTTGAGGCGGCGAGCGTCCATCCAATGCTCGTTGTAGGCGCGGTTCACATCCGCATCCGCGCCCCCGTCGCGCCGGTCGCGGCTCAGGTCGTTGGCGAGCTGCGCCTGAAAATCGGCGGCCTCCTCATCGGTCAGCACGTCTTTCGCTCCGACTCCTGTTGGCCGTTGGAGGGGAGTGCTGGTGGCGTCGTTCCAAACGCCCTGTAGGTCCGGGTCTCCCCAGGGCGTGCGCGGCGCGGAGGACTTGTTAGCTGCAGGTTTCGTCGGTGGAGCCGGTTTCCTTGGCGCCTGCGACGCTGCTTTTCCCGGCCCTTGGGCCGATGCCGGCAACCACAACGCCATAGCTAAAACGGCGACTAGGGTTCCTTTCATTTCGAGCCTCCCTGCTTGCTGAAACGTTCGTACAGGAGATCCTCCGTAAAAGGCACGCACTTGAATTCCAACAACTGCACGTTCTTCTCAACGCGGCGATACAAGGGAAAACTGATTTTCCAAGGCCGCGTGTATATTTTGGGGTCTTCGATGGTTGCCTCGTACATAAGGTGGTACGGACTTACGGGAGTGTAACGCTCCACCACATGCAGCTCATCGCTATGAAAGTCGCCGGCGCGGTCGAGCCAGGTCTCTTCGCGGAAGCCGCTCACGTCGATGACCAGCGTGTCGCCTTCCCAGCGGCCGCGCGACCAGCCCATCCATGAAGGCGTCGGCGCCTCGCCCTTCCAGTCCATTCGAACGATGCGTGTCGCGCTGGCGAATTCATAGGAGAAAAGAATGTAGGGGCTGGATCCCTGGACGATGCTAAACGGAAACGGCATGTAGGTTGCGCGCGGCACGCCGGGCATGTAGCACTTAAATTCCGGGTCACCCAGCTCGTGCCACTTCTTGTCGCTGCTCACGTCCACGGTGGTGCGCTTGGCGAAGTTCTGCTTCTTCTTCTCGAGTGCCCAAGGCTGGTATGGAATCTCACCGCCTTCAACGACGCTCTGGCCGGCATGCTCGCCTCCGTATGCGCCCATGACTTCAGGATGTGGCCCCGGTTTGGCTTCGTGATCCTGAAGATCGAAATCGGCGGTGACGAGGGCCTGCCAAACCCCGTTCAGGTTAGGATGGCCGTCGGCCATGCGAACCGGCCGATACGCAGGGAACTGCGCGGCGATCGGAACAGCCATCGCCAGAAGCGCACTCAGCATAAATCCATTTCGCACGGTGTAATTCTATACCTCCGCGCCGCCGGCCGCAGCCTGCAGTTGATGGATGATTTTCCGCATCTATAAATGAAGAAGCCTCATCGCGTTTCCTTTCAAGATTCGGTCATGATCGGCAGCGGGCAGG
>DASQJB010000309.1:0-7510 GCA_035631295.1 Bryobacteraceae bacterium
CCGTCACTCGCTTTGTGGACGAGATTCCAACGACGGCTCAAGTGAAACACACGTTCGTCGCTAGACCGAACCTGGTCAACCAAATCAGCTACGGTCTCTCGCGCTTCTGGATTCCAATTACAAACTCCACCATCGATGGCGACTGGATGACGAAGGCAGGCATCAGCGGATTGCCCGCGGGGGAAGCCGCGTCTTCGTTCCCGGAGATCACCTTCAGCGGTCCCAATTCGATCACGGGGTGGCGTGGCACCAATGCGCGGGCGTTTACGGAAGCGATCAACGATTTCACTTTCCAGGACAACGCTCAGTGGACACGCGGCAAACACTCGGTGACTTTCGGAGTTCAGGTGCAGTGGAATCAGGCCAACGAAAAAACCGACGCCTACGGCAGCCTGGCAACTTGGAACTTCAGCAATACCCAGACTGCGGGGTTCAGCCCTACAGGCACTCTCATGACCAGCACCGGCAATTCATACGCCAGCTACCTACTGGGCGCGCTGAACTCGGCCGGCGTTACTCAGGACTCCGTGGTGGGCTCGGGCGGGCGCTACAAGACGTTCTCATGGTGGATGCAGGACAATTTCAAGGTCAGCCCGAAACTCACTCTGAACCTGGGTCTCCGGCACGACATCTGGCTGCCCTATGTCGAGGTACAGGATCGCGAATCCTTCTTTAATCCGGCGCTTCCGAATCCGGCCGCCGGAGGGTATCGCGGCATCCTGATGTTCATGGGAAACGGACCTGATAGTTGCGGCTGCCGGACCACCATCGACACCGACTACAAATTGTTCGGACCGCGAATCGGCATCAATTACGCACTCACCAGCAAGACTGTCATCCGCGCGGGCTATGCCATCATGTACACGCATCGCGGGGGAGTCGGCGGGCGGGGCAACGCGCGCACCGGAACCGGCACGCTCGGATTTTCGGCGAGTCCTTCGTTCGTTTCACCCGATTCGGGGATCACGCCGGCGTTTTATTGGGATCAGGGAGTGCCTTCCTACGACAAGCCGCCGTTCTTGGATCCGACTCTGGGCACGGGCTTCAACGGTTCCGGCAAAGCCCCTTCGACCATGACTTACGGAGATCCGGAGATCGGTGGCCGGCCGCCGAGATACCAGAACTGGAACTTCGGCTTCGAGCGCGCGCTCACGCAGACGCTCAATCTGGGAGTGAACTACGTGGGGAGCAACGGACACTTTCTCAGCGGCGGCGGCCGCGGCATCTGGTCCGATCAGATCAACCCCAAATATCTTGCGCTGGGCAACCTGCTGCAAGCAACTGCCACGCCGGCTAACATCGCGGCGGCCAACGCCGTCATCCCCGGAATCGGGCTTCCCTTCGCGGGGTTCACGGGCTCGATCGCGCAGATGCTCCGCCCGTTCCCGCAATATCAGGGCATCACCGACGCATGGGGAGATGTGGCCAACTCCAATTACAACTCCTTGCAAGTCACGTTGAACAAGCGCCTCTCGCACCGGCTGGTTTTCAACAGCAATTACGTCTGGAGCAAGGCCTTCACAGACGACACAGCCACCACGGGCTCTGCGTCCGCTCGCAGCGCTTATAACTGGAAAACCGAAAAGGCGCAGCAGATCGATCCCTCCAATACCATCAACGTTTTGTTGGTTTACAGTCTGCCGTCCCGCAAGGGGCAGCGCCTGGGATTATTGACCGGAGGCTGGCAGATTTCCGGAATCACGACTTACCGGTCGGGCCAGCTCCTCAACACGTTTCTAGCAAACTGCAACACGCCGAATGCCGGCTCCTGTTACGCCGACTACAATCGAGGCTTCACAGGACCGGCGCGCATCGGCGGCGACTACGGCAGCGGCGACGTAAAAGGCGCGGCCGTGTACCTGGACAAGAACGCGTTCAAGTCGCCCGCCGCCTTCACCTACGGCGACACGCCGCGGACAGGAGCGTACGGCCTGCGCGGTCCGGGCAATTCCAACCAAAGCGTAAGTCTGCGGCGCGAATTCGCCGTCCGCGAAGGGTGGAAGCTATCCCTTCAGGCGGACGCGCTGAACGTTTTTAATTGGGTGCGATTCGGCAATCCCGTTGTCGACACCACCAGCGCAAGTTTCGGCAAGATCATCAGCGTCGCCAATTCGCCGCGAGTGGTGCAGATTGTGGGGCGGTTCAATTTTTGATTCGCGCCGCGCAGGTTGTTCCGTCACGCATAACTGGAGTCTGGCGCCATCGCCCTCTGGCTCCGTTCCGCGGTAATGCGCTCGAGGTAGCCACTTTGGCGAAACGCGTCCATGGGATAGGCCGCGAGACCCTTAGAAAGCGCCCATTCGCGAATCGCCGGCCGGACGTCGGTGGAGAAGGCGTCTTTGAGACAGGCTTCCGCGTCGACCAGCGCGCACTTCGCCTGGCAGGCGGCGAGTTTTTCATGATCCACCAGAGCTGCCTTTGCGAACAGCTCCTGCGCGGACGAGACCGTCTGAATCATCGCCTCTATCTTGCCTTTCAGGTTGTGGCTCTGATCGACCATATAGGCGATATCGGCGCGCTTGCCCGTCTCCCATTCGAAAAACAAAATCTCGTGAAAGATGCGGAAAACCTGATACGGATCGATCGAACCCAGCGTCAGATCGTCATCCGCGTAGCGGCGGTCGTTGAAGTGGAACCCGCCGAGCATATCAAGGTCCAGCAGCCACGCCACAATCTGTTCGATGTTCTGGCCCTGGTAATGATGGCCTGTATCGACCAGCGCCTTCGCGCGGGGTCCCGCCGCCTGTGCGTGCCACAGCGCCATGCCCCAATCGGCGATGTCGGTGTGATAGAAGGCTGGCTCGAATGGTTTGTACTCGACGAGCATGCGCTGGTCCTTTGCCAGGCGGTCGTGAGCGATCTCGAGCGCCTCGGCGAACCACTGCTTCCGCCGGCGAATATTCTGCGTTCCGGGATAGTTCGAGCCGTCGGCGAACCACAGCGAAACATCACGGCTGCCCAGACGGCCGGCAATCTCAATGCTGTCCAGGATGTGATCGAGCGCTTGCCGGCGCACCGCGGGATCGGGACTGCCGAGCGAACCATATTTGTAGATCTGGTCCTGGAATGTATTTGGATTGATGGAACCGGGCCGCACTCCATGCTTCGCGGCGAGCGCCTGCACCTTTGCGGCGTCGGCCATCCCCCCGGGCAGGTCCCACAAAACATGCACCGCCAGCGTGGGACACACTCCAGTCCAGCGGTGGACTTGGCCCGCGTCGCTGAACTTCTCTTCGATGGTGCGGGCTGCGGCCGGCTGGAGAAATTTGCCAAAGCGCGTGCCTGTGTCGGCGAACCCCCAAGAGGGCAGTTCGATACGAAATGTGTCCAGCGCTTTGAAGATCGAATCGGCCTGCGCGCTTGTCAAGACATTATGATAGTCGGGTTGATGCTGCTGCGCGCGACTGCCATCACGAAGACCTTCGACGGGGTCCGGGCGCTCCATCGAGCCGGCTTCGATCTCGAGCCTGGCGAAGTTCACGCGCTTGTCGGCGAGAACGGAGCCGGAAAATCTACGCTCATCCGAATCATTACCGGCGCGGAAACGTCCGATGCCGGATCCATCGAAGTGGAAGGCCGCGTGGTCGCGCAGCATGATGCGAAGGCGGCGAAGAGTCTCGGAATCGCGGCGATCTATCAGCAGCCCTCGCTGTTCCCGGACTTGACGGTGGCGGAGAATATCGCCTGGGCGCTCGAAACCGGCGGAACATGGCGCAAGGTGGATTGGCGCAGCAGGAAGCGGCTCGCCCGAGAGCTGTTAGAGCGTGTTGGCGCGGCTATCGATCCGGATAGTCCCGCTTCGGCGCTTAGCATGCCGGAGCAGCAGTTGGTGGAAATCGCAAAAGCTATCGGCGCGAAGGCAAGAGTCTTGATAATGGACGAGCCGACGGCTTCGCTCTCGGAGTCCGAAGTGGAACGCCTGTTCCGCTGGATCGCCACGTTTCGCGCCAAAGGCTGCGGGATCGTATACATTTCGCATCGGCTGGAGGAGATCTTTTCCATCTCGGACCGCATCACGGTTCTGCGCGACGGCGAAACCGTGGCGACGCAGTTCACAAAAGACGCCACGCGCGGCGAAATCATCCAACAGATGGCCGGCCGGGATCTCGCCGCGACGTTCCCTAAACCGCAAGTTCCCATCGGCGAAATCGCGCTGGAAGTGCGGGGGTTGTCGAATGCGCGAAGTGGCCTGCACGACATCTCTTTACATGTGCGCCGCGGTGAGATTCTAGGCGTCGCCGGCTTGGTGGGCTCCGGGCGCACCCAGCTTGCGGAGACCGTCTTCGGACTCACGCCCGCCGATTCGGGCGAGATTCTGGTGCATGGCAAACCGGCAGCGATCGAGTCACCCGCGCGCGCGATCGCGCACGGAATCGGCTACGTCCCGGAAGACCGCCGCCGGAATGGAGTGGTGATGGAAATGCCCATCGCTTCGAACGTCAGTCTCGCGAGTCTCGCGTCGGTTGCACGTGGTGGCCTGATCGATCGCAGCGCTGAGCGCAAACTCGCCAGCCGCTATATGCGACAGTTGCGCATCAAAGCTAAGTCGGTTCAGTCGAGCGCCGCGACGCTTTCCGGCGGCAACCAGCAGAAGGTCGCGGTTGCGCGGTGGCTGGCGACCAACCCGTCGGTTCTGATCCTGGACGAGCCGACGCAGGGAGTCGATGTCGCCTCGAAGTATGAGATTCACAAGCTGATGGGCGAGTTGGCGAGGCGCGGCACGGCGATCATCATGATTTCGTCGGAGCTGCCCGAGATTATCGCCATGAGCGATCGTATCGCGGTGATGCACGCGGGCCGCATTCGCGGTGAGCTTTCGCGCGAGCAGGCGACGCCGGCGAAGATTCTCTCGCTGGCGCTGGGGCACAGCTAGGTGGCTGCAATCTATCGCAGGGAGATCGCTGTGGCGGGCGCCATCGTGGCGCTCTGGATCGTGCTTGCGTTCGCCGCCCCGGGTTTCTTCACCTTAGATAATCAGCGCGATGTATTGATGGCGAACATGCCGGTGCTGATCGCCGCGCTGGGAATGACGCTCATCATTCTCACGGCGCAGGTCGATATTTCGATCGGTTCGCAATTCGCAATCTGCGGAGTGATAGCGGGATTGCTGGCGAAGTCCGGACTGCCTCTGCTCGCGGTAGCATTGGCTGTCTTGCTGACGGGCGCCGCGCTCGGCGCGGTCAACGGGGCCTTGGTGGCCAGGGTGCGAATCCCTTCGATCGTCGTCACGCTGGCCGCGATGATCGCCCTACGCGACGCGCTGCGCTGGGCGACGCAAGGGGCATGGATCGAGGATCTCCCGCGCAATTTTCAGTGGTTCGGGTTGACACTCCCGGCCTCGCAAATAGTGACGGCAGGCGTCGCAGCCATTCTGTTCGCCTCCACCGCGTGGGGATTGCGGAATCTGAGGGCGGGGCGCGCAGTGTACGCGGTCGGGTCGAGTGAAAACGCCGCGCGTATCGCGGGAATCGACGCAGCGCGAGTAACGTTCTGGGCATTCGCTATTTCGGGCGCCCTCACGGGCTGTGCCGCGATGCTGAATTCGGCGCGTTTCAATCAGATTCCCAGTAACGCCGGATTAGGAATGGAGTTGAAGGTCATCGCCGCGGTGGTGGTGGGCGGCGCGGCGATTCGCGGTGGACGTGGCACTGTCATGGGGACGCTGCTCGGCGTGATCCTGCTCGGCACAATCGGGCCGGCGCTGACGTTCCTCGGTATCAGTGCGTATTGGGAGAAGGCAATTCAGGGCGCGATCATCCTGGTGGCGGTGGCCGCCGAAGCGTGGCCCAAGCGTGCGTCGATGTGGAGGGACCGGCTTGTCCAAACTTAATAGCCGGTTTCCGAATGGCGAGTGGATTTTGGCGCTCGCGCTCGTGGCTGAGATCGCGGTGTTCTCCGCCGTCGCGAAGAACTTTTTCACTCGCGGAAACTTCACCGAGATAGTTCGAGCCAGTGTTGAAACCGGATTGCTGGCGATGGCCTTGACCCCGGTGATTGTGACCGGCGGAATCGATCTTTCGGTGGGATCGATGATGGGACTGGCAGCCGTGGTCTTCGGAGCCGCCTGGCAGGACTGGCACGCGCCACTCGCGGCTGCGGCCATTCTGGCTCTTCTCGCTGGCTGCGCGGGCGGCGCGCTGAATGCGGCACTGATCGCCCGCTTCCGTATTCCAGCGCTAATCGTAACCCTGGGATCGTTTTCTTTGTTTCGCGGGATTGCGGAAGGCATCACGCGCGGCGCGGTGAACTACAGCCGGTTTCCGAGAGCTTGGCTCTTTCTCGGCCAGGGCTACCTGGGCGGAGTTGTGCCGGCGCAGCTTCCAATATTCCTGATCGCCGTGATCGGGTACGCATTGCTTCTGCATCGATCCACAATTGGCCGGTCGCTCTACGCCATTGGGTTCTCGGCGGGCAACACGCGCTACTCGGGTATCCCCGTCGCGAGGCGCATTGGCTTGGTCTACCTGCTTTCCGGCGTCGCCGCAAGCGTCGCGGCTATGGTCTACGTCGCGCATTTGGGACAGGCGAAGTCGGATGCTGGAACCGGCTATGAGCTGGATGCGATCACCGCCGTGGTTCTCGGAGGCGCTTCTGTGTTTGGCGGACGCGGAACCATCGGGGGCACACTGCTCGGGATCTTCTCGCTCGCGGTGTTGCAGAATGGTTTGCGCCTGGCCACGTTGCCTTCCGAATTGACGGGCGTGCTGACCGGAACGCTTCTGGTCGCTGCCATCAGCATCGATCGCTTCCTCGCGCGTCCAGTCCGCGTGAGCCAGATGGAGGGAAGGATTGCCGTGAAGAATAGTCAAGTCGCCGTCATGTGCGGTGCGATCTTAATCGGAGCGCTGATTGTTGCGGGCACGAACATTTGGCTGGTGCGGTCCGTACGACCCTCGGCGGACCCTGCCGCGATCGCAGCCGGCGCTCGGCGCCGTCCGGTGATCGCCATGATGCCCAAGGCCAAAGGCGATCCGTATTTCGTAAGCTGCCGCAAAGGCGCCGAAGAGGCCGCGCGAGAGCTCGGCGTGGATTTGATTTGGGACGGTCCTACCGGCCTGGATGCGGCCAAGCAAAATGAAATCATCGAGAGCTGGATCACGCGCCGGGTGGACGTGATCGCAGTAGCTGTGGAGAATCAGGCCGGCATTTCGACCGTTTTGCGCAAGGCCCGCGCGCGCGGCATTCGCGTGCTGACCTGGGACGCCGACGCCGCGCCGGATGCTCGCGATTTCTTTGTGAATCAGGCGACGGCGCAGGCGATTGGCGAGACGCTGACGGATGAAGCTGCACGCTTGCTCAACGGCGCGGGTGAATTCGCGATCGTCACAGGCGCGCTCAGCGCCGCCAATCAAAACGAGTGGATCAAATTCATTCGCGAGCGCATCGGGCGCCAGCATCCCCATCTGAAGCTGGATGTCATTCGTCCCAGCGATGACGATCGCGATAAAGCCTTCGCCGAAACCCAGACCATCGTCAAGGTGTTTCCGGGAGTGAAGCTGGTGATGGCGAT
>DASQJB010000310.1:0-9088 GCA_035631295.1 Bryobacteraceae bacterium
CGATTTGGTTTTCACTGTGCGCGTCCACGTTCAAGGCGATTGCTTTCAAAAGCTGGGATCGCGTCCGCATCGTAGAGTCGAGCTTTTGCCTGTTATCTGTCAAGTCTCGAATCCACTGTTCCTCTCTTTCCATCTCGACCAGCTCAGGAATCACCAGCTCGATCCTAAAGTTTTTCGCGATTAGGACGAGTTCGCCGAACTCTTTGGAGAGCTCTGGCCAATTGCTCTTACGAAGGAAGGTCGTGTCAAGGTAAATTGAATCAAAGTCGGGCACTTGGAGATTCTAGCTGATCCTGCTCTGTGCCGCCGAGCGGAACATGCGATTGCCAGAAATCAGGCCGCAAAGGCTTGAACGCTACGCGATCTTCCGCCGCACGGTGAACTGAAACTTATCGTTTTGATCGCTCAGGCGACCTTGCGCCGCCTGCCGTCGATGTGCGGAACCGGGATCGGCTCGGGGAACTTCAAGACGATGTCCCCGACATTGGGGCTAAAGTGTAACGGCGCTCTTCACGGCCGCGGACGCGCTGGTGCTGCGCCCGCTGCCCGTGCCGCGTTACAACGAAGTGCTAGAGGTCGGCTCGACCACGTCCTTGCGGCGTGGCGTCGATCTTGCTTCCTATCCGGACTATTTGAGCATTCGCGACAATAGCCGGAGCTTTCGGGGAACTGCGGCCATCGCTTTTATTCCCGCTGGGTTTTCTCTGCGGCCCGAAGCGTTGCCGCAACTGAAAATGGCGGCGGCCGTGAACGCCGGCTTCTTCGATGCGCTGGAAGTGACGCCTACCCTGGGCCGCGGTTTTTCACCCCAAGAAGACAGCGTGCCGGGGCGCGATGCTGTCGTAGTCCTCAGTCACGATCTCTGGGCGCAGGAGCTTGCCGCGGATTCTTCCATTCTTGGCCGCAAAATCCATCTGAACGGAATCGAGTTCGCCGTGATCGGTGTGGCGCCGGAGCGTTTCACCGGGGTAGAGCCGTTTATCCGCACCGCGTTCTATTTTCCTATAGCGATGTATCCGCGTATTTCAGGAGATGCGCGCATTCTTGAAGCACGCGACCGCCGCTTCCTCCGGCTGCTCGGCCGATTGAATCCGGGCGCAAGGCTCGCGCAAGCGCAAGCGGAGCTTTCCTCGATCGACGCGAACTTAGCTCGCGTTTATCCCGAAACCGATCGCGATCAGCGTCTCACCGCTCTGACCGAATTTCAAAACCGCGTTCAGCAAGACCCTGTCGACGCGGAACTGGTATGGACACTGCTCGGTCTCGCCGGCGCTGTGCTGTGCGTAGCCTGCGCCAACGTCGCGGGCCTTCTGACCAGCCGCGCGCCTGTCCGGGCGCGGGAAATGTCCGTGCGGCTAGCCATCGGCGCGGGGCGTGTACGCCTGATCCGCCAATTGCTCACGGAAAGCGCGCTCATCGCCGCCCTCGGTGGGCTGTTGGGCCTCGCGGTGGGATACGCGGGCGTCCTACTCTTCCGCCAGATTCAACTGCCCACTGATCTAGTGACATTCGCGTATATCGGATTGGACCGGCGGGCGCTGTTGTTCGGTCTAGCCGTGGCCTCGATCAGCGTGTTTCTGTTTGGACTGATTCCGGCGATTCGCACGGCGCGCTCCGATTTGGCCGGAGCGTTGAAGGCGCGCGACGCGGCGCCGGCGGGCCGCAGCCGCGTCTGGGGACGAAGCCTTCTGGTTTGCGCGCAAGTGGCGCTCGCGCTAGTGCTCCTCACCGCTACGATGTTCTTCTATCGCGGCGTGAGTTATTCGGTGAGCCACGGCCCCGGCTCGCGCATCGATCACCTGGCGATGATGAGCCTCGCTCCCAGCCAGCAAAGCTACAACGAAGCGCAGATGCAGCGATTCTACGATCGCCTGGTGGGGCAAGCGGCCCAAATGAACGGCGTGAAGGCCGCCACGCTGGCTTCCGTCGTGCCTATGAAGAACACCCAGAATCTGGTGGCGATCGTGCCCGAAGGCTTCCGGTTTCCCACCGGTGAGGACCGCGCGATGATTCTCTGCAGTCGCGTCGAAGAGCACTACTTCGATGTCATGGGAATCCCTATCGTCGAAGGCCGTGGATTTCTGCGCACCGATACTCCCCAGACGCCTCGCGTAGCCGTGGTGAATCAGAATCTCGCGGCGCACTACTGGCCGGGGCAGGATCCCATCGGCAAACGCTTTCGGCTGGACGGTCCCAGCGGTCCGTGGGCGCAAGTCGCGGGAGTGGCCAAGAATACGAAATACGCGTGGATCGGCGAAAAGCCCCAGGATTTCGTTTTTCTGGCGGAGCGGCAGACTCCGTGGCGGCCCATGACGCTCATGGCGGAGTCCATCGGCGACTCCGCCGGGCTGATCGCGCCGCTGCGCGAGATGATTCGCGGCCTCGATTCGAACATGTCTATTTTCGACGTCCGCACCATGGAGGACATGTACCAGATGCGGGCGGTGCGCACGTCGAACGTGATCGTGGAAACCGTAGCCTCTATGGGATTGATGGGCCTGCTGCTGGCGCTCGTGGGGCTGTATGGTCTGGTCGCCTACGCCGTTAACCAGCGCACCAAGGAATTCGGCATCCGGCTCGCCATCGGCGCCAAGCCGGTCAGCGTGCTCAGCATGGTGCTACGGCAGGGCGCGGTCCTGGCGGGTTGCGGCTTGATTGTGGGAATCCCGCTGAGCGTGGCGGCTGGGAGGCTGCTCAAGGCCGGCTTTACGGAAGGCGACGCGGAATTTCCGCACTTGCTGTTGCTGGCCGTGGCTCTGCTCGCCGTGACGCTTGCAGCCGCGTATCTTCCCGCCCGCCGCGCCTCGCGCGTGGACCCGATGACCGCGTTGCGCTACGAATAACGGTTACCGCAATCCTTGCCAGATGCGGCGTAACTGAAACACGAAACCTTCGACCGGACCCTCTCCCGTGAGCTCGTCGATTGTCACGGAGCGTTCCACCGTGCGAACGCCTCAAACTCCGCAAGAGAGATTCCGTCCTCTTCCTGCCAACGCAGCCTGGTTGACTCCTTGAGTTCCGGCAGAGCGACGGTGTACCTGAATCAATTTTACTGTTATGATCAGTTCGGAGCGCCTTTGACTCGCATCGCCGTCCGCTAACAACTCCTCCATCGCCAATCCCAAGTTGACAGTGTGTCTTTGTGTCTGAAGGAGGAGAATTATGCCATTTCGTTGGCAAGACGGCTTTTTTAAAGATATTGCGGTGGAGATGTGGAAGCGGGCGATCCCGCCGCAGCAAACAACGTTGGAAGTCGAGTATTTGGAAAAGACGCTTCGTCCGCCGAAAGAAGGCTGCTTGCTGGATATCTGCTGCGGCCACGGCCGGCATGCAGTCCCGCTGGCCGGGCGCGGCTATCGAGTAACCGGCGCCGACTCTAGCGAGGATGCGCTGGAAGAGGCACGCAAGGCCGGCGCAGGCAGCATCACGTGGGAATTGCGCGACATGGTGGATCTTCCATGGACGGCCGAATTCGATGGAGCCTATTGCTTCGGCAACAGCTTCGGATATTTGGATCGGGACAGCGCGCAGCGGTTTCTCGGCGCGGTTTCACGGGCGCTCAAGCCTGGCGCGAGATTCGCAATGGATACGGGCATGACGGCGGAATCGATTCTATCCCTCGGTCCGGGCCAGCGCTGGTTTCGAACGGGCGATATTCTCACGCTGAGCGAGCGGCGCTTCGACGTCGCCGCCGGAAGGATGGACGTGGACTATACGTTCCTCCGCGGCGCCGAGGCCGACACGCGGCCCACGTCGAGCTACTACTTCACAGTCTCAGAGTTGATCTGGATGCACCTCCAGGCGGGGCTGAAGCTGGTGGAGGCGATTGGGTCGGTGCAGGGCGAGCCCTACTCGCTGGGCTCGAGGGGGCTGATCCTGGTTACGGAGCGGGCGGTATGATCTTGAGGTGACCCGGAGAGCATTTGCAGCGGCGCTGACTGGGGCAGCCGCAGCCGTGGAGGGCAGCCACATCATTCTCGAAGCCGTTTACGGCGCGCGGCTGCCCACGCGCCTGCGCGTTTCCCGCGCGCTGGCTTCGAACGCCCGCTACTTCGAATTGCGGGCATACGCTGGATCGGTCGATTTGCAGGGGATTTTCGCCCGCGCGGGGCTCCGGCCACACGCGCTAGGTCCAATGCGATTTCTGATTCCGTTCGATTCGCTGGAGCAGAGAAGCCAAGCCTGGGACCGTTTCAACTCGGATCCGGAATGGGCGCGCGTCCGCGCTCAATTGCGGCTGGTGGAAACTACGATTTTCCGTCAGCCCGGCGGCAGGATCTTCGAGATGTCGTTATAAATCGCGAAGACCAGCACCACCATTAGAAATACGAAGCCGACCTTAATGACCGCTTCCTTGACCTTCAAATCCAGGTCGCGGCGCAATAGCATCTCGATCAGCAGCATCAGGATGACGCCGCCGTCCATGATCGGAATAGGCATCATGTTCACGACGGCTAGATTGAGGCTAACCGCGGCCATCAGGCCGATGAACGTTGCCGGTCCCTCACGCGCGGCTTGCCCGGACATTTGAGCGATGCGCACAGGACCGGCGAAGGACCGGGGAGACATCCGCCGCTCCACTACGCCCTCGATCACGTTGAAAATCAGCTTGGCATTCTGAACGCTCGTCCTGGAGGCTTCCACCACCGCCTGCGGGAAAGGAAGCTTCACCACCTCGTATCTGGCTTGCATCTCCACGCCGATCATCCAGCGCTGCTGCCCTTCTACTTCCTTGCGGACGGGGATAACCGTGACTTCGCGTTGTTGGCCTTTGCGGGAGATGACCAGGTGTACCGGAGCGCCGTTGGCTTGGTCGATCAGTTCCCGCATCCTGGAAGTGCTGCGAATGGGGCTGCCATTCACGCCGATCAGCACATCGCCCTTCTGCAATCCCGCGTTTTGGGCGGTGTCGATGCCCGGGACAAAATCCGAAATCTGTACTTCGCTCTCCTGAAGCCAGCCGGCGTAACCGACATCCTGCTTTTCGTCATAACCGGGGGTGACCGTCAAATGGAGCCGCTCCCCGGCGCGCCTCACCCAGACATCCATGACCCGATGAGCGCTGGTGGCTTCAGTCAACGCGATGTCTTCCCATGTCGGGTCCACGGTATTGTTCACCTGCACGACCTGGTCTCCCGCGCGGATCCCAGCTTTGGCGGCCGCTCCGTCCGGCGCCACAAAACCCACCAACGGATCGCGCGGCATAGGGATTTTGGGGTACTCCACCATGAATAACCCGGTCAGGAGCACCACAGCCAGGACCATGTTGATGGCCGGCCCGGCAAAGGCGATAATGGTGCGCTGCCAGCGCGGCTTAGCGAAAAGGGAGCGCGGATCGGAAGCGGCTTCGTCGCCGGGCTGATCGCCCAGGAACTTGACGTAGCCTCCAAAAAGGATGGCCGAGAACCGGAAATCCGTCTCGCCCTTGCGGAACCCGAACAATCGCGGGCCGAAACCGAAGCTGAACGTCTCCACCTTCACGTCGAAGAAACGAGCCGCCCAGTAATGGCCCAGCTCATGGATCAGGATCATCACTCCGATGAGGACCAGATACCACCAGATGTTTTGGAAAAAAAGACCCATCTCTTTGATTCTCTTCTATGCTTTCGCGGCCGCCTCGCTGCTTTGCCTTGCCCCGCTACCCCAGCGCAAGACGATCACTTCCCGAGCCGCCATTCGGGAGGCCCGATCTATTTCTAACACATCCGGGATAGAGCGTGGGCCGGGGCTGGCGAGGGACACCCGCTCTAACGTTTCAGCCACTGTCTCGGCGATGCCGGTAAACGGAATGCGGCCCTCCAGGAAGGCTTCCACGGCAATCTCATCGGCGGCGTTGAGAATGGCCGTCGCGCCCCCGCCCGCCTCCTGCGCCGAATAAGCGAGCTTCAGAGCCGGGAATCTGTCCATGTCAGGCGGGTGGAACGTCCACTGTGCGGCTTGGGACCAATCCAGCCGCGGAACCGGCGCTTCGGCGCGCTCCGGATAAGTCAGGGCGTATTGGATCGGCATCCGCATGTCTGTGGCGGAAATCTGGGCCATAACGCTCCCATCGGTGAACTCGACCATCGCATGTACCTTAGACTGCGGGTGCACCACGACGTGAACGTCCTTGGGATCGAAATCGAACAGCCAGCAGGCTTCGATGATTTCAAACCCCTTATTCATCAAGGTTGCGGAATCGACGGTGATCCGCCGGCCCATCTTCCACGTGGGATGATGCAGAGCCTGTTCCGGCGTTACGCGGGCTAGATCGGCGGCGGGCGTCTCGCGGAAGGGACCTCCGGAAGCGGTCAGGAACAGCCGCGCCGCCTCCTGGCGGCGGCCGCAGCGCAGGCATTGATGGGCGCCGTTGTGCTCGCTGTCAACCGGGATCAACTCGGCGCCGGACTCCCGCATGGCGTCCGTGACCAGCTTGCCCGCGGCCACAAGGACTTCCTTGTTGGCAAGCCCTACGCGCTTCCCTAGGCGCACCGCTTCATAGGTCGCCTCTAGTCCTTCCACTCCGACGATGGCCGACATGACAAAGCCCGATTCCGCGGCTGTCGCGGCCGCGACCTTGGCTTGGGCCCCCGAGGCAAGATCGGGAACCTTCTTCCCCTTGGCCTTTAGCAAGCATGCCAGCTCGTCTAGGGCACGAGAATCCGCAACGACTACAAATTTCGGGCTGAACTCGGCAACTTGATCGGCCAGCAACTCTATGTTGCGGCCTGCTACTAGCGCGTGGATTCCGAAGCGGTCCGAACTCCGCCTTACAACATCAAGAGTGCTGGTTCCGATAGAGCCTGTTGATCCGAGGAGAGTGAGGAGGGTCACCGCCGCTAGCCCAATCATACCACCCTGGATGAAAAACCAACCCAGCGTCGTTTATCTTCTATCTTCTTTGGGAACACCCCCTAAGAGCTTCTTGGAAATCACCCCTAAGGGGCGCCGGGGAGGGTTGCTTCAGGGGTCTTTATGAGGTTAGTCTCGCTTTGGTGGGAGTTTCCTCCCCGGCTTAATTCCAATATTAGAATACTCGGAGGAGGAATGCAACAGTTTTTTGTAGGATTCTTAAAAATTTTTTTTGATGGCTCCGATCACCTTTTTAAATCAGCAACATCTGCCTTTCGGCCTACGGTGGATTACGGAAAGATGAAACATTTTCCGGGGTTGCACCTAAGGTTTCTTTACCTGCACGCCTGCCCATTCTTCTAAAACTTGTATCGAGGCAGCGAAGTCTTCGTCTCCCCAGCCTTTGGCGATGGCGGCACGAAGCATCTGCGCGGTAAGGGCGGTGAGGGGCAGAGGAATATCCATTGCTTCCGCGGATTCGAGCGCCAAGCCAATGTCCTTGTGCAGCCACTTGGTGGAAAAATTGGTGCGGAAGTCGCGCGCCAGCACGAAGGGAGCCTTGAACGAAATCAGCCCGCTCTTGGCTGCGCTGTTTTCGAGGATCTCCAGCATCAGGTCCGGCGCGACGCCACCTTTCACCGCCAGAACCATTCCCTCCGCGAACGCCTGATACAGATTCCCAAGGATAAGATTCTGCGTCAGCTTGGCCTGCAACCCGCGGCCGGGCCCGCCGCAATAGTAGAACAGTTTACCCATGATCTCGAAGTGCGGCTTGGCTGTTTCGAAGGCGGCTTTGTCGCCGCCGATCATGAAGGTCAGAGTGGCCTTCTCGGCCCCGGGTTTGGAGCCGGTGCAGGGGGCATCGAGGAAGTGGGCGCCTTTGGGGGCGAAAGCCTGGCCGATCTCCTGGCTCACCGCCGGGGAAATGGTGCTACAGTCAGCCACTACCGTTCCAGGCCGCACACCTTCGACCAGGCCGCCTTTCCCAATCGCCACCTCGCGGGACATGGCGCTATCGCCGACGCAGTAAAAGACGTGATCCGCGCGTTCGGCAACCTCCTTTGGGGAGGCGCACGCCGTACCTTTGCCCTCCTTTGCCAGTTCGCTCGCCTTTGCGGACGTGTTGGACCACAGCGCGACCTCATGACCTGCCTGAACGAGATGGCGGGCCATAGGATATCCCATGATGCCGAGACCGAGGAATCCGAGTTTTGCCAAGCGCAGCCTCCGTGAAGAGAACAATTCAGAAGAAAGTCAGAAGACAGAATAGTATCACGAGCGGCGACGCGAACGAACATTTTTCGCTTGACGCGGATGCGGAAATAGGACAGTAGTGCTCTGGTAGTCCTGCTTTAAAGTCAACAAATTAACCTGTAACATCGCTGGCGGAGCAACGATGTTCGTGATCGGCCATTTGAAGGAGGATCAATGGCAGACGGCGAGCGAACGAAGGTCAGGTTGGATGCATTGGCATCGAACAATTTGAAGCCCAAAGACTGCCTTGGCCTTGCGGCATTCCCGGCGCCGGCGAGACATCGTGCCTGATGCTCGGAGCCGCGGGAGTCGGATACTTTTATTTGCGTCTGGCGAACCCCGAAACCCCGAGCGTGCTCATGATCGGATGATCGTCGAGGTTCGTCGTCAAACGCTCCCTGACGGTCGCGGCTCAGAATGGGCGCTCGCGCTTACAGCCACTTGCAGAGCCGCGACCGGCAGGGAGCGGTCAACTACTGAACCCGGCTAGAAGCAACCGCAGCAGCAAGACATCGGAGCGTTGAAAGACGGTGGTGGAAAGGCGCTCCGTATCATCATCCTCTTGAAGAACGTGGATGCGAACCAACGCCCGGAACTGGTGTACGGATATGCCCAATTCCTTCGCCGCCTCCGTCTCTGTATATTCCGACTTAGCGAATCGCATCCCTTTGTAGCATTGTAGGCACGCGAACCCGCCCCACCCAATCGGGGAGCCGCCTATTCTTCGACAGTTATCGTCTGATGCCGTGGAACTTGGAGTGCGCGGGTACTACTGAACCACTTGATGCGCCGGGGCATCGGATGCAACATTACAATAGCCCAAAGGTTCAAAATATTGGCTATGCGCATCTTCCCTGCCTTGCTCGTCCTCACCTTGCCGGGGGCCGGAGCCGCTCTTGCCCAGCAGAATCCCGGATTCGATGTGAAATATCTCGACCGGTCCGTGGACCCCTGCGTGAACTTCTACAAGTTTTCCTGCGGCGGCTGGATGGCGGCAAACCCC
>DASQJB010000311.1:0-22446 GCA_035631295.1 Bryobacteraceae bacterium
GCCGGTGCGCTCATCCAAATAAATATCGGAAATTACGATTGGATACGACTGTTTTTCCAGGCTCGCCAGCGCCTCGCGCGTCGAAGCGACGGCCTCCACCGAGTAGCCTTCCAGCTCCAGGCAGGTGACCATGGTGGTCCGTACGGCGGAGTCATCCTCTACGATCAGCAACTTGGGCGGATTGAGCGCCATGATTCTTAAGCACTATGGTAAAACAGGAGCCTTTTCCGGGCGCGCTGGTTACGTCGATCTTACCGCCATGTTGCAGCACAATTTGTTCCACGATGGAGAGACCGATTCCGGTTCCCCCCTCTCCGGACGCCTCGGCCCGCTTAGTCCGATAGAACTTCTTGAAGATGTTCTTGATCTCTCTGGAGTCCATGCCGATGCCTTGATCGCGGACGGCTAAATGGAGTTCACCATCCGATATCTCGGAAAAGACGTGAATTTCGGTTTCCGCCGGAGAATATTTCACCGCGTTCGTTAGGAGATTATAAAACGCGTACTCTATGAGCTCGCGATCGCCCAAAATGGCGCCCTCTACGTCCGTGTCCAGCGCCAGAGCGATGTTCTTGCGCTCGGCCAGAGGCGCTGCCCGCTTCATGCACGCGTCCACGATCTGCGCGGCGGCGATAGGGTCGCGTTTGAGCTCCATCTGTCCATCGGCCAGCCGCTCGACGTCGAGGAAAGTCTGAATGATGCGCGCCAGGCGCTTGGATTCCGAGTGGATCATTTCGCTCAACTGATTGCGCTTGGCGTCCGGAAGATTGTAGCGGGTCATGATCTCGCTCGATCCTTGAATCGCGGTCAGCGGCGTGCGCATTTCGTGCGCGGCCCAATGAATGGCTTGCTGATAGCGCGACCGCTCGGATTCGGTCCGGCTCAATTGCCGCCGCACGAAAAAGTGCTGGTAGGTCGCCGCCCCGGCGGAGCACAGCCACGCCACGGCGGCCGGAGCGAGGTAGCGAAGGATCACGTTGTGCCGGAAGAACAAGGCGGGTAGGTATAAATGAACGAAGCCTAGCAGCGCCGCGGCAAGCAAATACGCCGGCCAGCCGGATAACAGTCCGAAGATCAAGCCCACGGCAAGGGCAATGCCGACGCAGACGAGCAGAAGCGTGTAATCTCGCGCCTGAGTGAGGAATTCTCCATGATCCATCGTCTCGAACGCCTGCGCATGCGCTTCTACTCCAGAGATGGTTACTCTATACGGGTTGAGCACGCGATCGCGCGCGGCCGAGAGAGCTGTCACGCCGAGGAAAACCGCATTACCCCGAATCAGATCCGCGTGCCGGTCGATCTCAGTGGCTGAGATAACTGGGATTCTTCCCTCCGGAAGGTACCGAATCCACAGTGCGCGGCTTTCGCCGGCGCGGGCCACGGGGATGGTCGTAGCGCCGATGCGCACATCCTGCGGCGACTCGAGGATGGGCTTTTTCCTAACAATCGCTAAAGTCTCCAGGGACAGGGCCCAACGGCGGGCGCCCGCCGCCACTCGCTCCAATGGGATCTGCCGCGTCACGCCATCCACGCGGTCTTCGGGCAACTCCACGTGCCCGAGCTCGGGGGCCGCCAGAGGCTGGAATCGAAGCAACGGATTTTCCCATTGCTCGCCCACAAGATCGCAAGATAACACCAAATGTGGCACACCCCGCAGCGCGGCTTCCAGGCGCTCGTCGCTTGCGGGATCGGTTGGATCGGCGAGGATGATGTCGATCGCGACGGCAGCCGGCTGAGCTCGTGCGATTTTTTCGAGCGCCTCCGCTTCGATCTCCCGTATATGGGGAGTGCCGCCGCGCTCGCGGAACGTCCGCTCGTCGATGCCCACCACCACCGAATGCGGTTGCCAATCCGGCTGAAACCGCATGCTCCATTCGTCGTAGAAGTAATTGTCGATGCGCTCGACTATTGGAATCTGCGCCGCCCCCCATCCAAGCCCAAAACAGGCGGCGACGACGGCTGAATAGCGCCAGACGCTTGCAGGATTCTTCTTACTTGCCAACCAACTTCTCGATTTCGGCGGCCTCGCGAGGAAGCGCGCCGCTCAGGTTCTTGGCGCCGTCTTCGGTCACCAGCAGCGTGTCTTCAATGCGCACGCCGATATTCTCTTCCGGAATATAAATGCCCGGCTCGATCGTGATCACCATCCCGGCCTCGAGCGGCTGATTCGAATCGCCGGGATCGTGCACGTCCAGCCCAACGAAATGCCCCAAGCCGTGCGTGAAGTATTTGCCGAGCGAGTCGCCGTGCAGATCCTTGCCGTGACTGTTGATGTAGTCGTAGGCGATCTGTTGTAGCGAGTCTTTTCCCCCACGCAAATGGGCGCCAGGCTTTGCCGCCGCGATGGCTGCCTTCTGCGCGCCCAGAACGATGTCGTAGATTTCGCGCTGGCGCGCGCTGAACTTGCCTCCGGCGGGGACCGTGCGAGTTACGTCCGTGGCATAGTCCGAACATTCCGCGCCCACGTCCATCAGCACCACCTCGCCGCGATCGACCCTGCGGCGATTGGCCATGTAGTGCAGAATCACGCTGTTGGGACCGCTGCCTACGATAGGGGCGTAGGCGCTGCGCTCGCAGCCGCGATCAAAGTAGACATTGGTCATGGCCGCCGCGATTTCGTACTCATAAACGCCCGGCTTGATCTTCTTCCAGGCAGCAAGGTGAGCGGGAATGGTCGCCTCAGCGGACTTTTGCAGCAACGCGATCTCGGCGGGCGACTTGATCACCCTGAGCCGCGCGATTTCCGGCCCCGCTTCGGCGCGCTCATGGAACACGGCGAAGTTCATCAATTTCTGCGCGAGGAGGTCGCTCGAAATCGAATAGACGCGATGGGCGGATTCCATCAGCCTCAGAAAATTCGATTCGATTGCGGCGCGCGGAAGCACCTTTTCGAATCCGGTCTTATCCACTGCGTCTCCATCTTCGGCCAAAGTCTTGCGCCCGGTGAAATTCTCTTCCTGGGCATTGCGCGGCGGCAGAAAGAGGATCTCCTCGCGCCGCGTGAGCATCATCACGGCGCCCGGTTCCCTCCAGCCCGAAAGATACAGAAAGTTTGATTCCTGGAAAAAAGCGTTGTGCAGATCGTCAGGCTCGCTGGCGCCGAACAGAACCATTACGCCGTCTAACGATTTGCGCAGCTCCAAGCGGCGCGTTTTGTATTCGGCCTGGGAGATGCCATCCGCCCAGACAACGGCAGAGGAGACTAACAGAATCGCCGCCAGCCGCATGTGAACAGTATACTTTCCGCTGCCCTGCGGCCCAACCCCCCGGGCGTTACTGTTTCTTCTTCGCCGCAGCCTTGCCCTTGGCGGCAGGAGCGTTCTTTCCGGTCCAACCAACCAACTGGTCCTTATCCACGGCGAAGGTGATCGTGAAAGGCTCTTTCGTAAAGCTCTTGGCCGTTCCTTCGAATTCGAGCTCTTCGCCGGGCTCCATTTTTCCGGCAAGCGCGGTTTCAAACACCAATTTGGCGTCCCCAACGCCCGGCTTCTCGATCGCCAGGTCCACTTCCTTGGGCCTTGTCGCCGGCGTCATGGAAACGATCTTGCCCTTGAACTTGGTGACGCCGTTGGCGCCCCCGGGCAGCCCCGCACCCTCCACGTTCATCATGAAGAACATATCGCCGTCCGGCTTGAGCAAGTTTTCCTTGAGCGTCTTCACCCACAGCGTCATCATGGGATTCTTGGCCGCTTCTTCCGCTGCCTTCGCGGCGTCTTCCTGCGCGATATCCACTGTGCTCTTGATCTTGAAATCCGCGGGAGGCGTGGCGTTGGTCTTGGCTAACGCGAGCAGTTGATCCATTCCCTCCGCCGATCCGTGGTATTGCGGATAGACCTTCGCCAGATACTCCCGCACTTTCGTCCGCTCTGCCGCGGGCAGGGCATTTGGCCCGTCATAAGCGGCCGCACGGGCGTAATAGAACAGCGCGACGGGCTGCTGCTCCGGCTTCTGCTTGGCTTGCGCCAAAATCGTCCCCGCCAGATCGTACGCCACCGCGGCTTGGGTGGTGTCTTTCTGCAGCAGCTTCTCCAGATCCTGTTGGGCCCGGGCGTTATCCTTCGTCTGCTCCTTACGCGTGTCTATGACCCACTTCATCACCGTGATGGCATAGGGCTTGGAGGCATCTTTGGCTTGCTTCCATTGTGCGTCGGTCACCCCTTCGGGTTTGGCCGCGTACACTTGATCCAGATTGTCGTAGAGGTAGTTCGCCATCTTGTCGGCCAGGTCGAGATCGACCGCCGTGGGCGGCTTCAGCGCCTGCACGGATGAAAGCAACGCCGAAAGAGCGCGGAAGTTGTTGGGCTTCTCCTTCAGGATTTCCTGCGCCAGGTCGATCACTTGCCGCTGCTTGTCCGGGGTCGCTCCGGGCGCCGCCGCCAACTGCTGGTAGGTGGTCAGGATCATATCCCGCCGCCCGTCGGCGAAATCGCTGGCGGGATACTGCTGCTTCCATTTCTCCAGAGTCGCCAGCCGCGTCTGCGGGTTCTGGTCCTTCTGGGCCGCATCGTAAAGGTCGTACTCCGCCCGGTCTTTCCAATCCGGACCTTTTTTGTCCTGCTGCTTATCCTGCGCCGCAAGAACAAAAGTAAGCGTGAACGCTCCCAGCACGCTCAACAGAACCATGAGATGTTGTTTGGAGAACACCACGAACCTCCCGGAAGGATGGAATCGGCGAACCATAAACACTTGTCTCTGCGGAGTATACCCGAACGACCCCACCAGTGGCAAGAGGGACTCACCGGAGTCACCCAGAATATTTTGACGCGCAATGGCATGCAAGTGTTTCCATCCAGACGGGCTTTCGTCGACCCAAAGTGGGCGCCTTCTCGCCGCCGGCTTTCAGCTCGCCGGACCCTCTGGAAAGCAGGCCCCCGGCCAAGATGGAGCCGCAGCCAATGTCGTGGCGCAGGCACTCGTGCCCAGCACTCGTGCCTGCCGCCTTGACACTCGTGTCGAGGCCTGGCCCGGCGAAGACCCTGGCAGGCGTCGAGACGAGTCTCGACGCTTCCCGCCCTGGATTGGTCTTCAAGCGGCGAGTGGCTGGTGACGAGCGAGCAGCCCCAAGAGCCGGCCGCGCCTGCGCATCTTCTCTTGGTTTCGCCGAGAGACGGCAGATCGTGGGTGATCACCGACCCTCCCAATGGATCGACGGCGATGTGGAGGCGCGCTTCACGCCAGACAGCAAACGAATCCTCTTCCGGCGCGGTGGCCACGGCGAATTTTTGATGCTTTCCCTCAACGGAACCGTGGCCTCTATGCCCGCCGAGCTCACCCACGGCAACGCGGGCATCCGGGGCGTCAGCGTTTCGCATGACGGTCAAGCAATCTACTTCGGCGGCCAGCAGGAGTACGCCAAGTTCGGCATCTGGCGCATCCGTCAGGGCGATCCCGCGCCCGTCCGCATCACGCCGGAGGGCATGGAGGCCGTTTCGCCCGCGATCGATTCCCTGGCCGCGCCCTGGCCTTCGTGCAACCTGCCGCGGATCTGAACCTTTGGTTGTATGACGCGCGCAATTCTAATCAGTCGCGCCTGCTTGCGCCTTCCACTCAGACTGAATACTCGCCCGCGTTTTCACCCGATGGCCAAAAGATCGCTTTCGTTTCGACCGCTCCGGCGCGGCCGACATCTCCGTCTCCCCCGTGAGTGGTGGCGAGCAGCGAAAGCTGACATCCTTGCGGCCCGGAGAGATACCCATGTGGCCCTCGTGGTCTCCGGACGGAACCAAGATCGCGTTCTTCTCCCGCCGGACCGGGGTGAATTACGCCTACGAAACGGATGTCTCTAGGTTTTGTTGTTGTTCTTAAATTAGGATATTGTGTTGTAGCATATCTAGGCTATGCAGTCGAGGACTTTCTAGGCTTTTGTGCTCCGGCCCAGGCGTGATGGCGACGCTGATTCAGTTAAATCTCGCCACTAAAGAAGAGAAGCCCGTTTGGACCTTCGCGGATTCCCTCGTCGCTTTCGATGCATGGGACGTCGCTGGAAGCGAGCTTTTCTACGCCGGCGTCGAGCCGGAGCGCCCGGTTCCACAACTGTTCGTAGTCGATCCCGATAGCGGCCGGCGTCTTGCGATTGGATCGTTTAGGATGGCCAGTCACGAGCGGCAAACGGGCCTCGCCGCATCGCCCGATGGTCAATCCGTGGTCGTCGCCCAAGTCGACACGGACGATGTCAGGCTGATGCTTCTGCGCCTCGGGCAATAAAAACTCCTCTCTTTGTAACTAGGTAATCCCTGATTGACAAACCTTTTGATATATCGTAAGATACGTTTTGGATATATCTTACGATCAGTCAAGAGACTGTATCGGAAGAAGGAGGTACAAGCAAATGTCTGGACCTTGGGGTTGGTGGAGCGATGCAAGCACATGGAATAGTTGGTTTTATACGCCGCTGAAGCGAGGGAGGTTTTTCGGCTCTGCCGAGCTTCGCCTAGCCGTCGTGTCGATGCTCACAGAGCGGCCAAAACACGGCTACGAATTGATGAAGGAACTCGAGACGCGCTCCGGAGGAAGCTACCGGGTGAGCGCTGGGAGCATGTATCCCTGCCTTCAAATGCTGGAGGACGAGGGGCTGGTCACTTCAGAGCAGCGCGACGGAAAGCGCATCTACAGTCTCACCGATCTTGGAAGAGCAGAGGCGGAAAAGGAAGCGGCCACCATCGACGGGATCTGGCAGAAGGCCTCCCGCTGGGGCGACTGGGGACCTTGGGTTGCCGGACCCATCGGGGGGCTGATGAAAGCCACCTTCCATGCCGTAAATCGCGCCGGCGCCGATCGAGAGAAGAAAGCCAGGATCGAAGACATCCTCGATCGCACCCGGCGCGAGTTGGAAGCGCTCTAAAAGCGCAGGAGTGCCCTACTTCGCACGCTTGAAGGTCAGATCCTGGGGACCTCTGCCTTTGCCGCCCGCCGCCGCCTCCCGGGTGAGTTTCAGCTCGTCGCCCGAAAGAGCGCCTTTGTAGCTCTGCTCAAATTTATTGCCGTTGAACTCCCGGACAACCTTAAACATGACGTCGCTGCCGTGGAGCATACCTTCGGAAATCTCCACGGGGCCTCCCTGGCCGCCTTCCATCGTTCCGGTCAGTTTCATGCCGTCCGCCTTGAGCGTCAGCGTCTGGGTTTGAGGTCCTTTTCCGCCCTGAACCTCCGCGGTCCATTTCCCATCGATGTCAGCGGCCCACGCTGCCAGGCAAGTAAGCGCAAGCAACGCCACCAACCATGCAAAACGAAGTCTCATATTTATGTTCCTCTCCTTCGGTGAATGGGGATCACCGCCCATCCGCTATGACGGCGTCCGAAGCAGTAATGATGACGGCTTCGAGCGGTAAGTTACCGCGTCCTACAATTTCCCGCGAGGCGGAATCGTCCACAAAAACAGTTTGCGGCTGAAATAGGCGCCCTCATCCACGCCTTCGACAGTGAACTCCCGATCCGGCTTCCAATCCCCCATATCGAAGGTGTTGGAAACAACCCGGGTCCCCGGCTGCAATTCGGCTTGCAGTTTGGGGCGAAGCCGCTGATTTACGCTGCTCAGCAAGAACAGCGTCACCACCGTGGCGTCGTGAATATCTGCGGTGAACAGGTCGGCTTCTTCGAACCGGACGCGATCTTCCACGCCCGCCTTTTTCGCGTTGGCTCTGGCCTCCGCGATGCGCTCGGGATTGATGTCGATTCCTACGGCTCGCGCGCCGAAATCCTTGGCCGCGGCCACAACAATGCGGCCATCGCCGCAGCCTAAATCGTACACGATGTCGCTGCTTTTGACTCCGGCCAGTTTGAGCATCGCCTGGACGGCGGGTTCGGTGGTGGGCAAGTACGGAACGTCGGGCGCCCGCGCCGGCTGCTTGCTCTGCGCCACGGCGATCGAGATAAAAGCGATCGGGACCAAAAGGACTGAGCCCACGAGGGCCAGAGTCCTGCTTCGCAGTTCCACGTTCACCTCCGTTCAAAGAACATATCGCAGCGCCCTTTGTTACACAAGCGGGAAACGCTACCCTGTAAACGAGGAGGGTCAAAGTTTATGTCCGTCTGGTTTGGAGCAAGTCTTCCGCCTGAATACCCATTTCCGAAGCACGATCCGGGGGCGCCCAAGCAGGAATCCGTTTCGCCTCCGATTCCGGTAATCTACGAGACCACGGAATTGGACAAAATGTCGCTGCGGGTGTACTCAGCGATCCATCTTCGCGTTCCCGATTCGGGAATCGATTGGCTGGACCGGATGATCGAGCGCTCCCGCGAGCTCGACTCTCACGGTTTGTGATGCGAGCAGCCCTTTTGGCGCTCGCCGCGATACGCCTCGCGGGGGCAACTGTGCAGGTCGACCACATCACCGTCTGCGGCGCGAGCCTGACTGAAATGCGAGAGATGTTCTCCGATGTCGGTCTGCCCACGGAATACGGCGGCGCGCATTCGAACGGCATCACGGAAATGGCGCTTTCGAGCTTTAAAGACGGATCGTATCTGGAGCTGATCGCGCCTGTGACCGGAGCCGACCCCAGCCCGCACTATTGGGGCACATTCATGAAGGCTAACGCCGGACCGTGCGCCTGGGCGATCCGCGGCGGAGCCCCAGCGCAACTCGAACGCAGCTCAGCGGGCTTGAAGGCCGCGGGCGTCGCTGTCGAGACCGAGAAGGCCGGCCGCAAGCGAGCCGATGGAGTCGACCTGAAATGGGAAACGGCGCGAATCGGGCCGCCGCCGCAAGGTTCGTTCTTCCCGTTCATGATCGCCGACCAGACGCCGCGCGATCTGCGCGCCTTTCCGTCAGGCAAACCCACAATGGCGAAGGCAATGGGCGTGCGCTATGTGGTGGTGGCGGTTTCTAATCTTGAAGACGCGATCAGGAAGTATCGCGCCGCGTTTGATTTCCCCGTACCGCTACGCCAGGACAATGCTACCCTCGGCGCTCATCTGGCATGGTTTCAGGGAACGCCCGCGATCCTAGCCTCGCCTGCCGCTCCGAGCGGCTGGCTCGCAAACCGGCTGAAGCAGTTTGGCGAAATTCCGTGTGCGTTCGTGCTGGGAGCTACGGGCTGGCCGTCGAAGGGCGAACCTTCCGCCGCCTGGTTCGCACAAAGGATCGTGTGGCTCGACTCGAAAAAGCTCGCCGGGGCGAAAATCGGAATCGCCGAATAGCCGGCTAGGCGGCGGAAAGCGCCAGCCGGTCGCGCAACGATTGGCGAATCCGCAGCATGCGCACGCGAATCCCCGTGGATGTGATGCCTTCGTTCTTCGCGATCTCCTCGGCCGAATAACCTTGCAGGCTCTTCAGCAAGAGCTTGCGATCCCGTGGCGAGCAGCGGTCCAGCAGGCGGCGCAAGTCAATTTCCTGGAGGTTCATTGAGTAAGGGGCGTCTATCCCGTCAATCGGCAGGGTGGGCTTGATTCTAAATTTGGCCCGGAATAGGTTGCGGGCGATGGAGTTCACCCAGAACCCAACCAAGTCTGGATCGCGCAGTTGATCCCGATACTCCCAGCCGCGAACCCATGCCGCTTGCGCAATCTCCTCCGCTTCTTCGAGACCGGCGCCGCGTGAAAGCAGGAATCGCTTGGTAGCGGGGAATCCGCTTTCGAATGCTTCAGCGTACTGATTGCGTCTCATCGGTCATAGCGAAAGCACTCGGTTTACCAGTTTGAGTTTTCCCTTTGTTTATAAACAGTTAACGTGGATCGAGCGGTTCGGCCGCCGCTGGCTTGCCGGAAAAAGTTACAGCTACCCCACAAAGAGTGCGCGAGCGCAGCTGCGGTGGGTTATATTAATTCGAGGTACGAACTAATGGGGAAGGGAATTACGATGGCCAAGATCTTGGCAGCGGCTCTGTGCAGCGCCAGCCTAATGGCATATGCGCAGCCTTACCTAAATCCCGATTTGCCCGCCGAAAGACGCGCCGCCGATCTGGTCTCGCGGATGACGCTTGAAGAAAAAGCCCTGCAAATGCAGAATGCTGCGCCCGCCATCCCGCGGCTCGGCATCCCGGCCTACGATTGGTGGAACGAAGGTCTGCACGGCGTGGCGCGCGCAGGCTGGGCGACAGTGTTCCCGCAAGCGATCGGACTCGCCGCCACATGGGACACGGACCTGATGCACCGCGTCGCCGATACGATCTCCACGGAGGCCCGCG
This sequence comes from Bryobacteraceae bacterium, assembly GCA_035631295.1. Classification (GTDB taxonomy): domain Bacteria; phylum Acidobacteriota; class Terriglobia; order Bryobacterales; family Bryobacteraceae; genus Palsa-187. Next base: position 10,122 of record DASQJB010000311.1, read on the forward strand.
CGAAGTACAACGAAGCCATCCGAAACGAGGACTACAGCCGCTATCACGGCCTGACGTTCTGGTCGCCGAACATCAATATTTTTCGCGATCCGCGCTGGGGTCGCGGCCAGGAAACCTACGGCGAAGATCCGTATCTCACATCTCGCATGGCCGTGGCGTTTATCAAAGGCATGCAAGGCGACGATCCCCATTACTTCAAAGTGATCGCGACGGCGAAGCATTTCGCCGTCCACAGCGGTCCGGATCCTTTGCGGCATCAGTTCGACGTCCACCCCAGCGAGCGCGATCTGCGCGACACCTACCTGCTGGCGTTCCGCGCCAGCATCGTCGAGGGTAAGGCCGACTCGGTGATGTGCGCCTACAACCGCGTAGACGGCGTTCCTGCCTGCGCCAGCACCGATCTTTTACAAAAAACTCTTCGCGGCGAATGGGGCTTTCAGGGCTATGTGGTAAGCGACTGCGGGGCCGTCGCCGACATCTTTGGCGGCCACAAATACAAAACCAGCTCGGCGGAAGCTTCGGCGGCCGCGGTGAAGGCCGGCACGGACCTCACCTGCACTTTCACCAACGACTATCGATCGCTCCCCGACGCAGCGAAGGCCGGCCTAATTACCGAAGCCGAAATTGACCGTTCGCTCGAGCGGCTGTTTGTCGCGCGATTCAAGCTCGGCATGTTCGATCCGCCGGAGCGTGTGCCCTTTTCGAAGATTCCGTATTCGGTGGTCGATTCGGCGGAGCACCGCAAGCTGGCTCTTGAAGCGGCGCGGAAATCGATTGTGCTCCTGAAGAACGAAAAAGGCGCGCTGCCTTTGGGGGCGACAGCTCGGAGCATCGCCGTCATCGGCCCGGCGGCGGATGACTCGGAAGCTCTACTGGGCAACTATAACGGCTTCTCTTCCAAACACGTCGCTTCGCTGGAGGGAATGGAAAAGCAATTTGTCGGAAAAGTCCGTTACGCTCTGGGCGCGACCTACACTTCGCAAACTCCGTCGGTCGTGTCCGCGGCCGCAATGGCGCCGGGCGTCTTGGCGGAATACTTCGATAATCCCGATTTACAAGGGCAGCCGAAGCTCACGCGTATGGAGCCACGCCCCGCGTTCCGCGCGGCCTTCATCGACCCCGCCGTGGCCGCCGTCGTTCCGCGCCGGGGCTTCTCCATCCGATGGACCGGCACGCTGACGCCGCCGGTCAGCGGCGATTACACCATTTCCGCCGCGGGCGGACGCGTCTATTTCGGCGATGCCGAAGTGGGCGAGAGGCCGATGGCGCTCGAAGCCGGGCGCGCCTACAAACTGCGGGTCGAATATCGAAATGGCCGAGGCGCCCAGGGCAACGCGCCGGGAAACGTCCGCTTGCAATGGATTCCGCCCGCCGAGGCGCTGCTTTCCCAAGCGGTGCAGACCGTAAAGAATGCGGATGTGGCGGTCGCCTTCCTGGGCTTGAATCCGAATCTGGAAGGCGAGGAGATGAAAGTCGATATTCCCGGATTTTCCGGCGGAGACCGCACCGATCTCAATTTGCCGGCACCCCAAGAGCAGCTCTTAGAAGCCGCCGTGCAAACCGGCAAGCCTGTCATTGTCGTGTTCTCCAGTGGGAGCGCCCTGGCGGTGAACTACGCTGCCGAACATGCCGCGGCAGTGCTCGAGATGTGGTACGGCGGCGAAGAAGCGGGGACGGCCATTGCGGAGACGTTGGCGGGCGTGAATAATCCCGCCGGGCGGCTGGCGGTGACGTTTTACAAGAGCGCCGATCAGTTGCCGCCTTTCGACGACTATGGGATGGCTGGCCGCACGTATCGCTTTTTCAAGGGTGATCCGCTGTATGGCTTCGGCTTTGGCTTGAGTTATTCGAAGTTTCAGTATTCGGGTCTGAGCGCGAAGCGCACCTCGGCCGGCGCCCGCGTGACGGCGCACGTGAAAAACGATTCAACGCGCGAGGGCGATGAAGTTGCGCAGCTGTATGTGAACGGCGAGCTACGCGGGTTCCAGCGCGTTCATCTTCGCCCCGGCGAGAGCCGGGCCGTCGAATTTTCGCTGAAGAAGGAGGATCTGCCGAAAGGAAAGATCCGGATTGCCGTGGGCGGCGGAGAGCCGGTGAAACAAATTCCACACCTGGAGGGAACACTGTGAAACCGGCGATGTGGAGCAGGCTTCAGCCTGCAACGGAGGCTTTAGCCTCCGAACCGAGGCTCGCGCTGAAGCGCCCGTTGCAGGCTGAAGCCTGCTCCACGCAATGAACTCACAACAAGCACTCGTTTCGCGTCTCATGCAAGCCTGTGGAGGCGCCTACAGCCCGGAGACGCGGCACAAATATTACATCTCCGGCCCTCAGTGGGCCGCGGCCTATACCGGCCACGCTCTCTTCCACGCGCCCACCCGGCCGGAAATCGGATTTGAGGAAGTCATTCGCAAGCTGGGCGAAATCGGCATCCGTTATTGGACCACGCACGATACCGATGTCGTCCCCACCGAAGCGATCGCCACGGACCGGCAGGCCGAAATCGCCGACAAAATCAAGGCCGCCCTCGCCGCCAACGACATGCAATGCTCCATGGTGACGGCGGAAACGTTCCATCATGCGGTTTGGGCCGCCAGCCCCGCGGCCGAAGCGCCGGAAGTTCGCGAATATGCGAAATTCCGCCTGCGCAATGCCGTGGATTTCGCCCATGAGCTGGGCGCGAGCTTCGCTGTCTACTGGCCTGGATCGCTCGGCTATTACGTACAAGGCGCCATCGACGAAACGCAGACGCTGCGCTGGTACGCCGAAGGGTTGAACGCCGCTTGCGAGCACGATATCCAGGTCGCCAGGCGCCGCGGCCGGCCCACTCTCAAGCACTGCCTGGAAGCGAAACCCTTCGAGCCGCAAGCCGAGATTCTGCTGCCCACCAGCGACGCCGTGCTCGCCTTTATCGCATCGGGCCTGCTCGAACATCCCGAGATGGTCGGGCTTAATCCCGAGTACCTGCACGAGCTGATGTGGGGCGCTGCGCCGCGAGCCGCACTGGCGCGCGCGCTCCTGGCGGGCAAATTATTCCACTTCGACATCAACGACGGATACCGCCTCAAGCACGACGTCGATATCGGCGTGGGCCTGGTGAATCCGCTCGATTGGCTCAATGTCCTGGTGCTGCTGCGCAGCTACGGATATAATGGGCCGTTCAATCTCGACTACAAGCCGCCGCGCACCACCAGCCAGTCCGGCGTCTTCGAGGTGAGTTTCCCCACTGCCGTGGACCGCTTTATAACGCTGTGGGAAATGGCGGGCGAGGTGATATCGGATCCGGTCGTGAAGGAAGCCACGGACGCTCTAAAAGCCGGCGCGGGGGTGATGGATTTCCGCGATCCCGAAGCCATCGTCCGCGCCAATCGCGAATTGCTTACGCTGCATGAGCTGATTGCACACCGCATGTTCCAAATTCTGATCGGGCAGCATAAAGGAAGGACGTTTTTCGCGTGAGCGTCATCGCACTAAGAGGAGTCGACCTGGCGATCGTCGCGCTGTACTTCGCGGCGGTGCTCGGCATCGGCTTTTACCTGAAGCGATTCGCGGCAAGCAGCGAAGACTTTTTCCTGGCGGGCCGCGAAATGACCGCTTGGGTGGCGGGCCTGAGCTTTCTCTCCGCCAATCTCGGATCGCTCGAATTGCTGGGCTGGGCCGGCTCCGCCTATCAGTACGGCATCCTCGCGGCGCATTGGTACTGGGTGGGCGCGATTCCCGCCATGTTGTTTTTGGGAATCGTGATGATGCCCTTCTATTACATCTCGAAAACCCACTCCGTGCCCGGATATCTTCAGCTTCGCTACGGGCAAGGAGCGAGCGGCCTCAGCGCCATCACCTTCGCCGCCATGACGATTCTCATGTCCGGCGTAAATATGTACGCCATGGCGGTGGTGATGAAGGTGATGCTCGGCTGGAACATTCACTTCAGCATCTGGGTTTCATCACTCACGGTTGGAATTTACGTCGCCTTGGGCGGCCTATATTCAGCGATTTTCAACGAGGTGCTGCAGTTCTTCCTGATCTGGTTCGGCGCGCTGCTCATCCCCATTTTTGGGTTGATCGAAACCGGCGGATGGAGCGGCATGGTCGAGCGGATCCAGCGCAATTTCCCAGGACAGGATTTCACTCATCTCTGGTCCACGCTCGCGCATCCCGCCGACAATCCGATGGGAATGCATTGGACCGGAATCGTATTTGGGCTGGGCGCGGTGCTTTCGATGGGCTATTGGACCACGGATTTCCTCGTCGTGCAGCGCGTGCTGACGGCAAAGGATATCCGATCGGCGAAAATGGCGCCGATTATCGGATCGTTTTTCAAAATGGCCGTGCCGCTGATCGTGATTCTGCCGGGCATCCTCGCACTGGCGGTGCTGCCGGAAAAGCTCGTTCCTGAAAGTGCCATGCAAGCGGGACAGCACAGCTACAACGAAGTCCTGCCGCTGATGCTCGCGCGCTACATGGGACCGGGGCTGTTGGGATTAGGCGTGACGGCGCTGGTAGCCGGATTCATGGCGGGCATGGCCGGCAACGTTAGCGCCTTCGCCACCGTATGGACCTACGATATCTACCGTCCCTACATCCGCAAACAGGCGGCTGACGCGCATTACGTTTCCATGGGCCGCTGGTGCACGCTGATTGGCTTGTTCATTAGCATCGCGACGGCCTATGTCGCCATGGGATTCGCCAGCATCATGGACTATGTCCAAGCGCTGTTCAGTTTCTTTATCGCGCCGCTGTTTGGTACGGTTTTGATCGGCATGCTGTGGAAGCGCGCCACGCCAGCGGCCGGATTCTGGGGGCTGCTCGCGGGAGTGTCGTCTTCGGTGGCGATGTTCTTTTGGGTGAAGGTTGACCCTTCCGCCCTTGCGATCATCGCCCTCTCCAACAACGCCAAGGCGCTGGCCGAAGACATGTACCGCGCGCTCTGGTCCTGCCTGATCAACGTAGTCGTCACTGTGCTGGTGAGCCTGGCCACCAAACCCAAGCCCGAACAGGAATTGGAGGGGCTGGTCATGGGCGTGACGCAGATCCCCAAGGAAGTGGGCGTCCCGCTGCTAGCGAAACCCGCCTTCTGGGCCGTCGTGGCGGTAATCGCCTTCCTGATCTTGCAGTGGATTTTCTGGTAGGGAGCATGCATCGCGATCTGATCCCAGTTTGGTTTTTCGTCGGCCTGTTGCTAGGTGTGTACGGGCTACTGATCCTCTCGAGCGGCCTCGCGGAATTATCCAATCCGCCCGCGACGGTGCTCGCCAATCTTCACGCGCCCGTCTGGTGGGGCGCCGTGATGGTGATCGTCGGCGGAGCCTATTGCCTCGCATTCCGCCCCCGGCGGTGAGGGCACTGCTCGCTCGGCTCATCCAGAGCCGCGACCAAAGAGAGCGGTGTTCCAAAGCCGAACCTACAGGAACGCTGTGTTATTCTGATTTTGCCTGAGGGTATGGATGCGTTTTCGAGCGGTCGTTATGCTGGCGCTTGCGGGCCTTGGCTCCTGGGGAGCGCTGCAAGCGCAAAAGCCCTTCCGCCAATATCGCGCCATTGAATACGAGGATTTTCCCCTTCCACCGGACTGGAACGAAAAAACCGAGTGGACCCGCGCCCGCCTCAAATATCCGGGCATCTTCAATCTCCACGGATCGTTCGAAGGCGGACCGCTCAACTGGACCATCGACTATCCTCGCTCGGATCGTCATCTTTTGGCCGGAATCCGCCGCCTCACGCGCATCGATGCGCGCTCAGTAGAGCAAGTGGTCGAGGCAGATGGCGACGACGACATATATAATTGGCCGATGCTTTACGCCGTCGAAGTCGGCCACTGGGATCTGACTGACGATCAGGCCGCGCAGCTCCGCGAATTTCTCCTTCGCGGCGGATTTCTGATGTGCGACGATTTCCACGGAACTCTGGAGTGGAACGTCTTCACGCGCGGCATGAGCAAGATATTTCCCGACCGCAAAATCGTCGACCTGGATAACAAAGATCCTATCTTCCACGTCATATATGACCTGGATGATAAGTTTCAGGTGCCGGGATGGCAGTGGTCCATCAGCCACCTGACATATGAATATGATGGCTTTGAGCCGAAGTGGCGCGGCATCTACGACGACAAAGGCCGGGTCATGGTGGCGATTTGCCACAATATGGACCTGGGCGACGCCTGGGAGTGGTCCGACAGTCCGCGCTATCCGGAGAAGTGGGCCGGCTTGGCGTACCGCATCGCCGTAAACTACGTCACTTATGATTTGACTCACTAGCCGAGGCCGCGCATGTTCGAACTGCTCTTTAAATACCCCTCCGCCGTGTTCTCCCGCGGAAGCTTCGTGCTCCTCAGCGGATGGCCCATGTGGTGGTTCGGCGCGGGCGTGCTGGCGGCAGCCGCGCTTCTAGGCTGGCTGGTTTGGCGGCGAGGGCACAGCTCGCACCGGATGGGCACGGTACGTGGCGCCGGCGTTTGGATTTTGCAGACCGCCATGGCGGCGCTGCTCCTGTTCCTGCTTTGGCATCCCGCGCTCAGCATCGCCACGCTCAAGCCCCAGCAAAATATCGTCGCCGTGGTGATGGACGACTCCGCCAGCATGGCCACGCCCGACGAAGGCTCTTCCTCCCGCAAAGACCGGGCCGTCTCCGTCCTGGACTCAGGCTTGTTGAACGACTTGCAGAGCAAATTCCAAGTGCGGATGTACAAGATGAGCGACCGGCTCGACCGCATCGAGAAACCCGAGCAGTTGACCGCCGCCGCTCCCGTCACTCATATCGGCGACAGCCTGAAGCAGGTAGTGCAGGATTCCGCCAGTCTTCCGATCGGCGCGGTGGTGCTGATGAGCGACGGCGCCGACAATTCCGGCGGCATCGATCTCGAAACCATTTCCGAAATCCGCCGCCAGCGCATTCCTGTCCACACGATCGGATTCGGGCGCGAGAAGATGGCCCGCGATATCGAAATCAGCGATGTCGAACTGGCCCAGCGGGCCTTACCCGATTCGCGCCTGGCCGCCATGGTCCACTTGCATCAGACCGGCTACGCCGGGCAAAAGGTGCGCGTCAATATTAAAGAATCCGGCAAGCTGCTCGCCTCGCAAGAGGTAACGCTGAAAGCCGATGGCGTCCAGCAAGTCGAGCCGGTTTTGTTCAACGTTGGCCCGGCCGGGGTCAAAACTATCGAAGCCTCCATCGACCCGCTGGCGAGCGAAGAGAACCCGAAGAACAATCGCCTCACCCGCCTGGTCAACGTAGATCAACGCACCCCTCGCATTCTCTTTTTTGACGGTGAGCCCCGCTGGGAATTCAAGTTCCTCAAACGCGCTGTGGAAGACGACCACAATATCGAGCTTTTCACCATGGTGCGGACCACCGAGAACAAAATCTATCGCCAGGGCAACTGCCCCGATAAGACATCGGCCGAAGGGCAATGCAAATTCCTGGAAGATGGATTCCCGACGCGGGTCGAAGACCTGTTCGGCTTCGACGGGTTGATTCTGGGCAGCGTTGATGCGCCCTATCTCAAGCCGCAGCAGCAAGACCTGATCCGGCAGTTCGTAGACCGCCGCGGCGGCGGGCTGCTGTTTCTGGGAGGCAAGGATTCGCTGGCCGATGGCGGCTGGGACCAGAGCCAGCTCCGCGACCTGCTGCCCACCACTCTTCCTCAAGCCGACAAGAGCAAGAAGACTTTCTTCCGCATCGGCGCCGATGTCGAGCTGACCAACGCAGGCCGCGAAAGCTTGATCACCCGTATCGAGGAAAACCCCGATAAGAACGTCGAGCGCTGGAAAAAGCTTCCCTATGTCATGGACTTTCAGGATCCGGGCCAGCCGAAGCCTGGCGCCACCGTATTGGCGAACGCGATTCCAAAGGAAGGTGGCGGCGCCAAAGTGCCGCTGCTGATCACGCAGCCCTTCGGTCGCGGCCGCACCGCCATCTTCGCCACCGGCGGAAGCTGGCGCTGGCAGATGCTGCAGCCGGTCTCGGACATGAGTCACGAGACCTTCTATCGGCAACTTCTACGCTGGCTGGTCAGCGATACGCCTCGCCGCGTAACGGGATCGACGCCCAAGCAGCTTCTAGCCGACGAGGCCCAAGTGAAGCTTCGCGCCGAGGTTCGCGACACCACCTATCTCCCCGCGGGCGACGCCACAGTCGAAGCCCATATCACCGGCCCTGAAGGCATCACCGAATCGCTGGATATGCGGCCGCAACCGCTCGAGCAGGGAGTGTACGTCACCGAATACACGACGCCAAAACCCGGCTCTTATCTTGTCGATATCGTCGCAAAGCACGGCCAGGAAGAGCTCGGTCACGATACGCTGACGTTCCGGCGCGAAGACGGCGTCGCGGAGAATTTCCACGTAGAGCAAAACCGCGAGCTGCTGGAGAAGCTTTCTTCGGAGACTGGCGGCCGATACTATAAACCCAATGAAACGTCGCGTTTGGGCAAAGATATCAATTATTCCGAAGCCGGAATCACGATTCGCGAAACACGCGACCTGTGGGACATGCCGGCGATCTTTCTGGCCATCGTGCTGTTGCGAGCCGGGGAATGGCTCTTGAGGCGAAAATGGGGCGTAATCTAAGGTTGGCTTCGTTTGTTCGAGGTGGAGCAGGCTTTAGCCTGCAACGGGGACTTCAGTCGCCGCTCTTGGCTTCGTTTTTTCTTGCCCTCGCCGCCGCAGTTTCTGCGCGCGCGGATACGTATTTTCTTACAGTTGCGGGTTTGGGAGCCGAGGCGGAATACGAGCAGCGCTTCAGCGGCTGGGCCAAAGACCTGGACAAGATCGTCCGCGGAGAGCCGGGAGCAAAAGTCGATACTTTAACCGGCGCGGACGCGACCAAGGCGAACCTGGAAACCAAACTCCGGGCAATTGCAGGCCAAGCGAAGGCTGACGATACCGTAATCCTCACGCTGATCGGCCACGGCACTTACGACGACCGCGATTACAAATTCGCTCTCCCGGGGCCGGACATTTCGGCAAGCGAAATGGCGCAGCTTCTGGACCGGATTCAGGCGAAGGTGCTGGTAGTGAATACGACCAGCTCCAGCGGCGGATCGCTTCCGATTTTGCAAAAACCCAAGCGCGTGGTCATTACGTCCACGAAAACCGGCAGCGAGAAAAACGTCACCGTGTTTGCGCGCTATTGGATTGAAGCGCTGAGGGATCCGGCGGCCGATGCGGATAAAAACGGGATCATCAGCGCGCTGGAAGCGTTCAAGTACGCCGAGGCGAAGACCGCGAAGTATTTCGAGGCGCAGAACTGGCTTGCGACCGAACATTGCTTGCTGGAAGACGCGGGCAAGGGCGATGGAGTGAAGGATCCCGGGCCGGAGAACGGCGAAGGTCAGATCGCCGGGCGGTTCGCCCTCCTGCATTTAGGCGCTGTGGCCGGCGTGGTCAACGATCCGAAGAAGCAGGATCTATTGAAGAAGAAGGAAGAGCTGGAGACACAGATCGACGAGTTGAAATATCACAAGGCCGCGATGGATACGGCCCAGTATCAGTCGCAACTGCGGAAATTGCTGCTGGAGCTAGCCCAGACGCAGGAGGAGCTGGATAAATGAGATCGCTTCTGTTTGTGGTGTGTCTTCCGCTCGCCGCGCAAACCCCCGATCAATGTGCGGCTCTGCACAAGCATGGCGATGCTGGCGAGACGTCCTGCTGGCAGAAGTTGAGCCGCTCGGCAGATCCGGCCGCCCGGGCCGAAGGGATCTTTGGACTTAAGGATTATAACGGCGCCAACGACGCCTTCAAAATCGCCGAAAAGGCGCGGCCGAAAGATGCAAACGTGAAGGTTCGCTACGGGATGCTGATGCTGGAAGCCCCCAACGGCAATCCGCAGGAAGCATCGAATTTATTCAACGAGGCTCTCGAAATCGATAAAAACAACGCGCACGCGCTTTTGGGATTGGCGCGAGTGGCCGAGGATAGCTACGGCGGTGAGGCGGTTAAGTTCGCTGATAGAGCTCTCGCGGCCGATCCGAAGCTTTATGAAGCGCGCGAATTGATGGCGCGTATTGCGCTTGAAGATAATAATGAACCCAAAGCCGTGGAAGAGGCGAACAAAGCGGTCGCGATTTCGGGCGAAGCGCTGGACGCTATGGCGATTCTGTCGACCGTCGACTGGCTGGACGACAAGCCCGCGCCCGCCCCTCCGGGCAAGATTCAGATCGGGTCGCCATGGATGGAGCGGATTCTCAAAGTAAATCCGCATTATGGCGAAGCTTACGCGCTCGCCGGACACTTCTTCGTAATCAACCGCCGCTACGAGGAGGGCATTTTGTACTACCGCAAGGCGCTCGAGCTCAATCCGGAGCTTCAGAGCGCGCGCAGCGAATTAGGCATCAACCTCATGCGGCTGGGTCAAAACGACGAAGCCTATAAGCTGCTGATGGAAGCCTGGGATGCGAACTGGCGCGATCTTCCAACCGGCAACACGTTAAAGCTGATGGACAGCTACAAGAACTTCGACACACTGAAGACGCCGAGCGGCCGCGGCGTGGTGAAGCTGCAAAAGAAGGAAGAGGCGTTGTTGAAGCCATACTTCGAAGCCGAGCTGGACAAGGTTCTCGAGACCTACGACAAGAAGTACAAGTACAAGCTGCCCGGGACAGTGCAACTGGAGGTTTATCCGGATCACGAAGATTTCGCGGTCCGCACCATGGGCATGCCGGGATTGGGCGCTCTGGGCGTGACGTTCGGCAACGACGTTGCGATGGATTCGCCCAACGGGCGCAAGCCGGGCGAGTTCCACTGGGCCAGCACGTTGTGGCACGAGATGAGCCACGTCTACGTGCTTTCGATGACCAATCATCGAGTGCCGCGCTGGTTCACGGAAGGATTGGCCGTGTACGAAGAGACGGCGGAGAACCCGGATTGGGGAGATCGCCTTGACCCGCCCAGCATCCTGGCGATCAAAGATCACAAGCTGCTGCCGGTGGCCGAACTGGATCGCGGCTATATTCATCCCTCCTATCCGAATCAGGTGATCGTCAGCTACTTCCAGGGCGGCCGCGTCATTACTTACATCGTGCAGAAGTGGGGTTATGACACCGTGCTCAATATGATCCACGATTTCGGCAATCGGATGAGCACGCCGGACGTGATCGAAAAAGAGCTGAAGATGAAGCCGGAGGAGTTCGACAAAGAATTCCTCGCGTGGCTGGAAGCGCAGACCAAGACCACCGTGGACGGCTACGAAAGCTGGACCAAGCGGGTCAAAGCTTTGAACGAGAACGTCAAGAACAAAGACTGGGGCGCGGTGATTAAGGAAGGAAGCGAAATCCGCAACATTTACCCCGATTACGTAGAGGCGGGGAGCGTCTACGAAGCTCTGGCGAAAGCCTACGAAGCCGGCAACGACAAAGCCAAGGCAATGGAGCAATTGAAACGCTACTCCGAGGTTGGCGGGCGGAATCCGGAGACGCTCAAGCATCTGGCCGACATGGAAGGGGAAGCCGGCGATAAACGCGCGGCGGCGAAGACGCTTCAGAGGTTGGACTACATTTATCTGCGCGACGAGCAGGCTCACCAGAAGCTGGGCGAACTGGACTTGGAGCTGAACAATCCGGCGGGCGCCGTTCTGGAGTATCAGGCGGTGCTGGCCGGAAAGCCGGTGGATCCGGCAGGGGCGCATTTCCAGCTTGCCAAGGCGTTTCAGGCGGCTAAGCGGACCGCGGACGCCAAAGAAGAAGTTTTCGCCGCGCTGGAGCTGGCGCCCGAATACAAACCCGCTCAGAAATTGTTACTGGAGTTAAACGCGAAAGACGCAAACGTGAAATAATAGAATGCCTTCGGTGGAGCAGGCTTTAGCCTGCAACGGAGGCTTTGGCCTCCGGCGGGCGCAGGCTGAAGCCCGCGTTGCAGACTAAAGCCTGCTCCACCACTCGGAAATAATACATGTCAACTCTTCCTATCCAAACCCCCAGCATCGACACGGGCGAGCTCAAAGAGCGCGTCGCTCGGTTTCAAAAGATCCGCGACGACATTGTGACCCAGGTCCGGCGAGTAATCGTGGGCCAGAACGAAGTCATTGAGCAAGTGATGATCGCTCTTTTTGTGGGCGGCCACTGCCTGATCACCGGCTTGCCGGGAACCGCCAAGACGCTGCTTGTGCGGACGCTCGCCACGATTTTGGGCCTGGACTTCCGGAGAATACAGTTCACGCCGGATCTGATGCCCTCCGACATCACGGGCACGGACATTATCGAGGAGGATCCGGGTACAGGCCGGAGAACCTGGACTTTCGTTCCGGGGCCGATCTTCGCCAACGTGCTGCTGGCGGACGAAATCAACCGCACGCCTCCCAAGACGCAATCGGCGCTGCTGGAGGCGATGCAGGA
>DASQJB010000312.1:0-5979 GCA_035631295.1 Bryobacteraceae bacterium
TCGCCAGCATCTCACGGCAACCCGCATGAGTTCCCTGTATTCCACGTGTGCAGCTTTGGCCTGCTTCGAGTAGTTCCCATGCTTAGTAGCGGCCGCCGCCGGCCATCCGCGTATCGGCGCCGGCAAGCATCAGCGCCGCAATCCTTCCGCCCGCATTTCGGAATCGCCTGGAATTTACAAAACCAGAATCTGCAACCGTACCTTATTGTTCTATCGCGGGCATCCAGAGGACTATCCCCAGGAAGACGAAGTCGACTCCATCCGGGTTGATGGAGCGAAGATTTGCGTGATTCAGCGAATACGTGGCAGGTGACATCCCTGGAGCCTTCACGCCCCTGGACGCACGCGAATGTCCACGATGGGCGAAGTGACGATGGGCGTGCGATAGCTGGGATGCTCAAACTCCAGGTGCATCCCGCGCCCGAGATACGCCGATTTCAACATTGACCCTCCCCAGTTTGACCCGGCGATGCGAACCCGCACGGGCTCGGGGCAGAATTGCGGGTGGCCGGAAATCCAGGCTGAACCGTCGCGCCGAACGGTCAGCATATAGGGACGATTTTCCGTCACGATTTCGAGGGTGGCCTGGTCGGGGAGGTCCTTCAAATAGACGCCGCCCTCGATTTCGCTGCGGATAATATCGCCGTTAATCCGGTCGCTTAAATTTCGATGCGGCTGAAACATCCAGCTTTATTTTACTCTGAAAAAATCCAATTTGGGGAGAAGTTTTGCGCGCAAGCGCTTCCCGTACAATGAAAGGGAAACCTGCGTGGGAAGCGTCTATTCAGTCCCCGATCTACTCCGCTCGCGCGCGGCTTGGCGCGCCGAGGGCAAAACCGTAGTGTTTACCAACGGCTGTTACGACCTTCTGCATGCCGGCCATATTCGCCTGCTGGAACGGGCGCGATCGCTGGGCGACGTGCTAATCCTCGCCTTGAACAGCGACGCGAGTGTCGCGCGATTGAAAGGTCCTTCGCGCCCGCTGATCGCCGGACGTGAGCGCGCGGAAGTCGCGGCTGCGCTGGAGGCCGTGGACGCCGTCACGTTTTTCGACGAGGACACGCCGCGCGAGCTGATCGCGGCCGTGTTGCCGGACATCCTGGTGAAGGGCGCCGACTGGTCGCACTTCGTCGCGGGGCGCGAAGAGGTGGAAGCAGCCGGCGGAAGAGTCGTGTTGTTGCCGCTCGAGCCAGGCTACTCCACGACCAATATCGAAAAGGAGCTGTTGGCCCGCGAAGTCCGGCCTTCGCGGCGCGCGGCCGCGCCTCTGAATTCCGGGTCGTGACCCACCCCGCCGTCCGCGATCTTTTTCAAACGTTGAGCCGGCATCCGGCGTTCCAGGATCTGCTTGCCAGGCTCGTACGCAGGGAAAGCGGGCCTTTCACGTTGTCCGGCCTGACGCTAGCCGCCAAGGCGCTGTATCTGGCGCTCGCGTGGCAGGCCACCGAGCGACCGCTGCTGGTCGTCACCGAAACCAATCAGTCGGCGGAGAACCTGACTGAACTCACCCAGACATTTTTCGACCTTTTGATTGGAAAGCAGGAGAGCGGCCGCCCGCAGCTTTTGCCGGCGCTCGACGTGCTTCCCGCCCAGAAGCTGTCCCCCCACACGGAAATTGCGGAGCAACGCGGCATAGGAATGTGGCGGCTGGCGAGCGGAGGGGCGCCCATCACCATCGCGCCCGCCGCTTCAGCTCTGCTCAAGACGCGAGATGCGACGTACTACCGCCAGCTCGCCCTCGATCTGCGCACAGGCGACGAGCTTCCGCTGGAAACCATCGAGAGCCATCTCCAATCGATCGGCTACGAACGGCGCGACCCCGTGGAGATGGTGGGCGAGTACTCCATTCGCGGCGGGATTCTCGACGTTTTCGGCGCCGAAAGCGCGCGCCCGCTCCGCATCGAGTTCTTCGGCGATGAAATCGAATCCATCCGCCGTTTCGAGGTTGAGAGCCAGCGCTCGGTAATGAAGATCTCCGAAGCGCGCATTCTGCCGCTGGCGGAGCAGTCTCGCTCCCGGCAGCTTCTGCATGCGATTGCGGAGAAGCTGGATTACCAGGGCGTGGCCAGCCCTGGAGACCCATTTCCCGGTTGGGAATTTGCCGCGGCGTTGGCCGAGCCTCGCGTGCACTCGCTGCTGGATTTGGCCCCCGACGCCTTGGTCGTGCTCGACGAACCGGAATCGATTCGCGCCGCGGCGGAGCGGCTCTGGAAACGTCTCGAACAACACCGGAGTGAACCGAATCTGGCCAACGCGAACTTCCTGGAATGGGCGGGCTTTGAGGCTTCCTTATCCTCGCGCTCGCTGCTGACGATGCGCGAGCTCGATTTGGATGCCGCTCATCCCCACATCGCCACGCGTCCATCGCTTGCCTTCCACGGCAACATGCAAGTGGCGGTCGCCGAAGCGCGGACGATGGTCGAGCGCGGCTATCGCGTTGCCTTTTTTGCCCCCACCAACGGTGAACTGGAGCGCCTGGCGGACATCCTGCGCGAGTACTCGGTACCGTTTCAACTGGGCCTGGCGCCGGACGAAGCCGCTTCTCCTTATTTAGCCGAGCGAGCGTATCTGGCGGGCCCAGTCGCAAACACCTACTTGATCAAGGGCCTGGTGCGGCGGGGCGTGATCTTCCCGGAGTCCTACATTGCATTCATAGGCTCGGAGGATCTTTTCGATGTTTCGGACTTGGCGCCACGCCCAGCCGGAACCGCCCCTCGAATCTCCGCCTTCGCTTCGGACCTCGCCGATCTCAAGCCTGGCGATTACGTGGTTCACACGACGCACGGCGTGGGCCGCTTCCTGGGCCTGCGGGAATTGGCGCAGGGCGAAGGGAAAGGCGACTTCATGTTGCTCGAATACGCGGGCGAGGCCAAGTTGTATGTGCCTTTGACGCGCATGGACCTGGTGGAGAAATATCGCGGCGCGGGTGAGGGGGCGCCGCCGCTGGACAAGCTCGGCGGCTCGACTTGGACCGCCCGAAAAAACCGCGTCAAAGCCAAAATGCGTGACATGGCGGACGAGCTATTGAAGCTCTACGCGGAGCGGCGCATGGCGGAAGGCTTCGCTTTTTCGCCGGATTCCAACTGGCAGCGCGAGTTTGAGGACGCCTTCGAATACTCAGAGACCAAGGACCAGCTCACGGCGGCGAAGGAGATCAAGCGCGATCTGGAGTCGCCGCATCCCATGGACCGGCTTTTGTGCGGCGACGTGGGATTCGGCAAAACCGAAGTCGCCATGCGCGCGGCGTTCAAAGCTCTAGGCGACGGCAAGCAAGTGGCTGTGCTGGCGCCCACTACTGTTCTGGCATTCCAGCATTACGAAACCTTCCGCCGCCGCTTCGCCGCGTTCCCCGTGCGCGTGGAGATGGTCTCTCGCCTGCGGCCCTCCAAAGAAATCAAATCCGCGCTCGAGGACCTCGCAGCCGGAAAAGCGGACGTGGCGATCGGGACGCACCGGCTGTTGTCGAAAGACGTCGAGTTCCGCGACCTGGGCCTGCTGATCGTGGACGAGGAGCAACGATTCGGAGTGCGCCACAAGGAGCGGCTCAAGCAGATGCGCAAGAACGTGCACGTGCTGGCGATGAGCGCCACGCCCATTCCGCGCACGCTGCACATGTCGCTGCTGGGCATCCGTGACATGAGCGTGATCGAAACTCCGCCCAAGGACCGGCTGGCGATTCACACGGTAGTGGCCCACTTTGATGCCGAGCTGATACGGACGGCGATCGAGCAGGAGCTGTCGCGCGGCGGCCAGGTTTACTTCGTCCACAACCGCATCGATTCCATCTTCGCCCGCGCCTCTTCGATTCAAGAGCTGATTCCCAGCGTCCGCATCGGCGTGGGCCACGGGCAGATGGATGAAAAGGAATTGGAGCGGGCTTTGCTAGGCTTCATGCGGCATGAATATGACTTGTTCGTTTGCACCACCATCGTCGAAAACGGCTTGGATATTCCGCTGGCCAACACCATGATCATCGAGAACGCCGAGCGCTACGGCCTTTCCGAGCTGTATCAGTTGCGCGGGCGCGTGGGCCGTTCCAACCGGCGCGCATATGCGTATCTGCTGGTGCCGCCGAACGCCGAATTGAGCGAGATCGCGCGCAAGCGCCTGGCCGCGCTTCGCGAGTTCTCCGATCTGGGCGCCGGATTCAAAATCGCCGCCCTGGATCTGGAGCTTCGCGGCGCGGGAAATCTGCTCGGCGGCGAGCAGCATGGCCACATCGCCGCCGTCGGTTTCGACACATACGTCCGCCTGTTGGAAGAAACCGTTCAGGAGTTGAAGGGAGAGGAGCGGCCGGTAGAAGTGCATTCCACCCTGAACCTGGGCCTGGATATCCGCATTCCGCCCGAATACATCGCCGACGAGCAGCAACGCCTGCGCGCCTACAAGCGCGTGGCCGATGCTCGAGACGCCGAGCAGGCCGGCCAGATTCGCTCGGAGTTGGCGGACCGCTACGGCCCACCGCCGGAAACGGTCGAGACGCTGATCGAGTTCGCTCTGCTGAAAGCGCAGGCGCAGGGCTTGGGGGTAGAGGCGATCGACCGCCGCGGCGGAGCGCTGAGTGTGAAGTTTCATCCGGGGTCGAAAGTGGAGCCACAGCGCTTGATGGCTTTAATGGGATCGGTCCCTGGAGCGCAGTTCACGCCTGCAGGCGTCCTGCGGCTGCCGCTTCCCACGCAGGCGGAGCAACCAGCCGTGGTGCTGAAATTCGTTAAGGGCGCGCTGGAGGGTTTGGCGGCGCCCGCGGCTGCCCAGCCGATCGCGTAAGCCGGGCATGTGTGATATTCGCCCCATCGCGCTTTGCCAGCTTCAGAGCAGCCACTGCATAAAGCTCGAACCCACGTTGGTCAACTCGAAAGCATGCAGGCCGAAGTGGCTCGCCAGTTCCTTGCATGCCAGAATTCCGCGAACACTGTTGCCCTGCGCATCCAGTTTCGGTGAATAGACGCTGACGCCGAGCTGCCGGTTCACGACTCCGAAGATGCCCCCGCCCACTCCACTCTTGGCGGGGAGTCCTACCTCGTAAGCCCAGCCGCCCGCATAATCGTATAGTCCGCAGGTAAACATCACGGTCAACACGTATTTGATGTACCGGAAATCAAATACCCGAGTTCCCGAAATCGGGTTCGTCCCGATGTTGGCAAGCGTCGCCGCCATGATCGCCACATCTTCACAGGTCACCAACAGGGAGCACTGCGCGAAATACTGCTCGAGCGATTCGTTCACCTGCTCGTCGATGATGCCGAAATTGCGCATCAGATAGGCGATGGCGCGGTTACGATTGCCAGTCGTCGTCTCCGATCGCATCACGGCATGGTCAATCCGCAGATCTCTGCCCGCAGCCGTGCTCATCTTATCGACGAATGCCTGAATCCCGGCCCCGGCCGGCGATTTCTTAATCAAGGACGCCATCGCGATCGCGCCTGCGTTGATCATCGGGTTGAATGGCCGGCTAGTTTTCGGATCCAGGTCGATGGAGTTGAAGGCTTCGCCACTCGGCTCAACGCCCACGTGCCTGAGCGTCTCCTCCATCCCGCATTGTTCGAGCGCCATTTGGAACGCGAACGGCTTGCACATGGACTGGATCGTGAATTCTTTGTCCCAATCCCCCGCGCGAAACACCTGCCCATCCACCAAAGCCACGCAGATGCCGAAATGCTTCGGATCCGCGTTGCCGAGTTCAGGAATGTAAGTCGCGACCTCCCCGTCCTCGACGTTCTTATACCTTTCCCAGACGCGGTCGACGATTTCCTGAATCTCTGCCGCGTGAGAGTGCGCCGCTCCGTTTGGCGCAGTATCCGGTGACTTCTCGGAGGCTCCGGCGGTTGGCATGCCCCGCAACTCTGCTCCCATAGATGGAATCGAAGAGGCGGCGCCTGCGAGACAGGGCAAGAGCGGACGGGTGAGTTCCTCCAGAATTCTCAAGTGTAGTGAAAAGCCCGCGTTGAATCAATCGAATCTTTGGATCGGGACTGAAAT
>DASQJB010000313.1:0-8755 GCA_035631295.1 Bryobacteraceae bacterium
CAACCTCACCTTCCAAGCGGGCGCCACAGCCTTGCCTGCCTTCGTCGGGAACGCGCAAGTGCGCGTGCCTGGGCAGCCTTTATTCCTGCAAGACCTGAACTGCCACTGTTTCGATCCCAATACTTCGATCGTATTGAATCCGGCGGCGTGGGCCAATCCGGCGCCCGGCCAATATGGTGGCCAGTATGCTTACAACGATTTCCGGGGGCAGCGCCGTCCTGTAGAAAACCTGGCGGTGGGAAGGCAATTCCGCATCCGCGAGCGGACCAGCCTGAGCCTCCGGGTGGAGGTCCAGAACGTGTTCAACCGCGTGTATCTGAACAATCCCAGAATCACGAACACGAGCCCTCAGGTCGCGCCGGTTTGCAAGCTGCCGAACGGCTCGAACGGCGCCTGCTCTCCTGGCTTGCAGGTCGTCTCCGGTTTCGGATCAATCGACACATCGTCGGTGCTGTACCAGCCCCGGACTGGCCAACTGGTGGCGCAATTCCAATTTTAGATTGGACCTATTGTTTTGGGAGAGCGGGAGCCGAGCCAGTAGCCGGGTTGTATCGTGGGTTCTTAGGATTCTCGGGGTCGGCGGACGTTTGCACGGTTTCCCCGGGCGGCGCCGGCTTCGAGCTATCGATCCAAGCCGTGTACGCCAAGTCACGCAGGAACTGGGCTCCGGCCGCGATCCGCTTAGAGACCAATTCGCGCGCCTCCTGGTCGTTCTTATTCTCGAAGGCGTGGCGGAGGTCGAGCCGATAGACATCTTCTGCGAAGTTTCGCGAGTCTAGTGAATGCTTCAGTATCGCTTGCCAAGGATCTTTCAGATATTGCCCGCTTTTTGAAACAAATCTGAGCACGTCCGCCTCAGTCTCGCCGATCAGGTTCACGTAGTCGCTCTCGAATCGGCCGTGAATCCGAGGGTCCGTTGTGTACCCCTTGGGATTGTCGCCAACCCAGCCATCGTGGTGGATGGAGTCATGGAGCGGCATAGCGGCATCCGCGGCATAGTGGCCCACCCAACCCATGTAGAATGCAACATCGGTGGCGAGCATCTGCTTCAATTGCTCGCGATCACGGAACAAGGGACTTATCTCGGCATATTGCTTCGCGATGCCGCCCCGGCCAGGCTGTTCGGTTTCGGACGTTTGCCGGTACAGTCGCATGCCGGCTTTCATTCGCTCATAGCCCTCCATGATGGAGTACGCCTGCAGCCCGGTGTAGCGGATATTGAGCAGCTTGGCTCGATCAGGGTCGGATTTGGCAGTCCGTAGATATTCGTCGTAGACGCGAAGCGTGAATTCGGTGCGCGAAAGTGGCGGATCGGGAATGAAATTGAACGCCTCCGTATACCAACCGTGATTTGGATCTTCGGAAATGCGCAAGAAGGGTTCCGTGAAGGCGCGCCAGGTATCGGGGATGGCGCCCATGTGCCCGATATAAGCTTTCTGCGCCTTGAGAAATACCGGGCCATCCGCGGGAATGGCTTCAACCGCGGCGAGGTTCGCAATGGTGTGCCCTCGAACGCCCCACGCGCGGAGATTTTGGATCGCAACTAGTTGAATGCACAAAAACCCAACGGTTTTGAATGTCATAGTCCTCTTCAGCGGCGGTGCATCAGGTTTGCCAAGTCTTCGTATTGATCCGTGGCGATCAGGTCCACGCCTGCCTTCATCGCGGCGCTCCATCGCGC
This sequence comes from Bryobacteraceae bacterium, assembly GCA_035631295.1. GTDB lineage: Bacteria > Acidobacteriota > Terriglobia > Bryobacterales > Bryobacteraceae > Palsa-187. The sequence goes on from DASQJB010000313.1 coordinate 1,682, forward strand.
CATAGCAGCATCGCGCGATCCGAAGTTGTAGCCCTGGTCCCAGCCCTGGCCGTTTTCCGTGAAGCCATCCAGCGTGTAGAAACGAATCCAAAACCCGAGCGCGTGAGCGCGATTGACCAAAGCGCGAAGGCGCCCGTCATCGGCGGAGGTCCAATCGCCCGCGCGGCGCTGTCCGCCCTCCTCAACTTCCCACCACGAATTGTTCCACCAACGCCGGTAATTCGTCGGTCTTTCGGAAAGAAGAGCCTCGGGAGGGAGAGTGGCGGCGGCGTGCGCCCGCTCGGCGTCGGAGGCGCCGGGAATCTTGTTTGTGTGGGCCGAGCCGAAGACGCGCAGCTTCGCGCCTACGGGCACATCCTTAAAGAAGACTTGCTCCTGCGCGTCGTTGTCTTCGGTGAGCACCAGCAGTGGCTTGGGGTCGAAAGGCGTGAGCTCATGCGGATCGGCTGTTTTTCGTGCCGTCGTGATCCAGCCTTCGTACTCGCCCAGCAGGCTCCAGACGGCTTGATGAAGCTCCGGCCGGTTATCCTTCACGTCGAAATGCACGATGATCAAGGGCCAGCGTGAGCGGTCGTTCTCCCGTAGAGCGCTCTCGACAATCGGGCGAACGCGCTCAAAGAAATGTTGCTTGAGAGTCGGTTCCTTACCGGTGGTCTTGGAGGTGTGCGATACAACTACTTGGCCGGCGCCGTTGGAATCGACCCACCAAGCCAGATCTTGTTCGATCCCTACGGGAAATCCAGTTCCCAGCGCGCGATCAATCCGGTCGGCCCATCGGCTTTCATAGGGATAACAGTTGTGCGCATCGAGGACGGGATGGCCACGATTGAGAAACCCAAGCTGCGGTTGGGCAGACAGCGAGGAGGCAAAAGCAAGGAGGGCGGCGAGCCTCATTTGGACTTCTATCGTAGCCGACGCAGATGAGAAATCCGTGACTGTAACAAGTTGTTCACATCTGCAGGTTAGTGTAGAGCGTGTATCGAATCCTGTTCTTCGTTCTGGCTGCTGCGCCAATGGCTTCGGCGGCTTTTCAGACTGAGACGCGCCCTCTGCACCTGGGACCCGTTCCCGCTGGGCAGAGCCCATACGTATACGTGCCTTTCGAGATGCCCGAGGGCGCGGTTGAATTGACAGTCCGGCTCGACTACGACCACGCCGGCGGCGATAACGCTATCGATTTCGCGATCTTCGACTCCGCCTTCTCCGGGCGGGACGGAGATCTTACGGGATACCGGGGCAAGAATCCGAATCGCGAGCCGCTGATTTCGGTGATCGGCCGTACGCGGGCGTCGTACGGACACGTACCCGGTCCGATGCCTGCTGGAACGTGGCGCGTGATGTTCTACGTATATAAGACGCATCCCTCCGGCGTCGATGTGACGCTTCGCATCTCCATCGCAAGCGAAGGAGGCGATCAGGAGACTGCGTCCGGGCCGCGCTGGCTGCGCGGCGATCTCCATACGCACACTTTGAACAGCGACGGGACCTGGACCGTGTCCGCTTTGGCCGCAGCCGCTCAACAGGCGGGGCTCGATTTCCTGGCAATCACCGATCACAACGTCGCAAGCCATCATTACGAAATCGACTCCATGCCCGCGGATGGTCCGTTCCTGCTGAAAGGCATGGAGATTACAACCGCGGGGGGTCACATGAACGCGTGGGGTCTGCCCACGGGCGCCATCCTCGAGCACCGTCAATTGCCGGGAGACGATGCGGCGATTCAGCGCGCGGTAGCTCAGGCGCATGCATTGGGCGCTCGCATCTCCATCAATCATCCGTTTGCCGACTGCAAAGCGTGCGGCTGGGCGTTCGACAAACAAGCCGCGAATTTCGACAGCATCGAGGTATGGAACGGGCACTGGGGTCCCGAAGATCAACACGCGTTGGAATTGTGGGAGCGATTGATACGGTCCGGAAGGCGGATCGCGGCCATCGGCTCGAGCGATTCTCACGGACCGCAAAACGAGGTTGGCGCCCCCACGCTTTATCTGTATTCGGCGCTGAATCCCACGGCGCTGTTAAGCGCGATTGCCGCGGGCCGCGCCGTGATTACCGCGTCGCCGCAAATCAAGCTGGACATGGAAGCCTTCGCCGGCGACTCAAAAGCGGGCCCTGGAGAGGAGTTTCCCATTGCTGGAGACGCATCGGCGCGGCTCGCGATCGCCGTGGATGGCGCGCCACGCGGAACCCTGATCCTCTTCTCTGAGGTGGGCGAGATTCAGAGATGGTCGCTCACGCCGCCCCTATCCCGGCAGGAGATTGAATTGCGGCGCGAGCCGGCCTTTGTTCGCGTGGAAGTTCGCGACGAAAAGGGAGACATGATCGCGATGAGCAATCCGATCTGGTTCCGCGTCGATAGTGGCTGCGCCTAAAACTTGAGCCGCAGCGCAAATTGCATGATCCGAGGGTCGCTCGCCAGCGTGGTGATTGTACCCGCCGAACTCGACGAAAAGTCGCGGCTCGGCAACGCGAACTGAGTCGTGTTGAACAGATTGAAGACTTCCCAGCGGAATTCCAGACCGGCGGCTTCCCGGATGGGGAATTCCCTCTGCAACGAGAAGTCAAATACGCGCGTGTTGGGACCGCGCAGAATATTGCGGCCCGCGTTCCCCAATTGTCCCTGTTGCTGGAGCTGGAAACCGTCCGTGGCGTTTGGCGCCAGCGTCTTGCACGCCGATTGGCGGGAGTTGTAGAACCAGCAATCGACGTTCTGCGGCGTCGCAATGGGTCCGATGACATTCGGGACGGCCGTTGCGGCTCCGTAGGGATCCAGCGCGTTGCTCAGACTGCTGCCGGCGCCGACGGTGAACGGCCTCCCGGCCGCGTAGGTCCACGAGCCGGCGGTGCGAAAACCTCCGATGATCCACATCAGCGGTCCGCTCGCCGCCATCTTCTTGCCCTTGCCGAAGGGGAGGTCGTATACGTAACTCACAACCAAGCGTTGGGGTATATCGAAGTCGCTGGGGCCGCGCCAAGCGGTGTAGTTACGGCCGTCCTGTGCGTTTCCGGAGTTGGTGTTCAGAGGCTCGCCTACATTGTCGATGCTCTTCGACCAGGTATAGGCCAGCCGGAAAGTGAGGTCGCTTTGGAAGCGGCGTTCCAGCGTGACATCTAGTCCTTCGTAGTGTCCGTTGCCGGTGGGATTGCGATATTCGATATAGCCGAAGTTGGGATAAGGAACCGCGCCGTTCACGGGCTGGTTGAAATCCGACAAAGCCGTAAGGTATGTGCTCTTGGTGCCGACGTAATCGGCTTGCAGGAACAGGCGCGCCGGGAGCGTGCGCTGGATTCCAAAGCTCCACTGATTCACGGTGGGCGTGGGCGAATCGGGATTCACGGCGCGCACGCGCACGCGGCGAAGATCGATTTTTGTGGGATCCAGCAAATCCGGCGAAAATCCGTTCCTCAAAAAGAAGACCGGGGCCGTGGCGGTGGAGGCGACCGCCGGCGTATTGTTGATCAGAAAGGGCGGATTGAGCGAGAGCTGATCTTCGCTGCCGTAACGCTCGAAGAGTTGATAGAACAGTCCATAACCGGTGCGCAGCACCGTCTTGTCGTCGATCTGATACGCGATGCCAACCCGCGGCGCGAAGTTATGGTAGTTGGGATTGACAAGGCCGCGCTGGGAGAGCGAGCCATCCGTCGCGGTGACGATGGAGCCGCCGCCGGCCGGATTGAAGTTTGTCTGATAGTTCTTGCCATTCACGGCAGGCGCGGAGAAGTCGTAGCGCAGCCCCAGGTTCACGGTGAGCTTGCGCGACATCTTGATATCGTCCTGGACAAAGAACGACGTCATGAACAGCCGCTGGTCCACGAAATAGACGTTAGTGAGCTGGGCGCTCTGCACGTAACCTAGTAACGCGTCCGCGTAGGAAAGGCCCGTGCCCGATACGCACTGGAGCGAAGCGTTGCGCTGGCAGGTGAAGATGCGGTCGAAATTCAGGCTGCCGCGCGTGCCCGGGACATCCATGAAGATGTTGCGCATCGGCGCGCGCAGATCGGCGCCTAACTTGATAGCGTGCTTGCCGAAATTGAGAGACACCGCATCGTTGAACTGATATTGCAGCGTCTTTTGGAATTTCGGGAGGAAATCCGGCGAACCGATAAACGTGTTGAATCCGGCGAAGGTTGTTCTCGAAACGCCGCCGTCGATGGCCGGGTTCACGGGCACGCCGGGTATATAGTCGGAGGTCTTATTGAGCCCGAAGGCATCCTGCTGCGCGAAGCTGTTGTCGCGTCCGACATTGGCGCGGAATTCATTCACGATTCGCGCCCCGAAAACGTGGTTGTAGCCGAGCGTGACGCCGAACGCGTCGAGATGTTGCAATCCTCCGGACGAGGATGCGGTTCCGTCGGCGATTCCGCCGAAATTTCCCGGAATGTGGCGGAGGCGGCTCGATTGCGTCCACCGCACGAACAGGTTATCCTCCGCGGTCGGAACCCAATCGCCTCGCGCGCTGTAGCGGTCGGTATCGTCCGAAATGGTCGCATTGCGGACGAAATTATTCTGTTGGCCACCCTGCGTTGGATTGGGAAACAGCGTCATCAACTTCAGCATCACCGGGTCGAGGCGGGCAGTCGGGATCTTATTGCCTGCAAACGGCTGGTTATTAGTGAAATCGTAAATCACAGGATACGTGACGCCTGGGGCGGAGCCAGCGCTAAAATCGCCAATACGCTCGTTCGCCAGCGGAACCGTAGCGATACGAGAGGCGCCTCGCCGCACGCGCGTGCCTTCGTAATCGAAGAACCCGAAAAGCTTGTTTTTGATTGCAGGTCCTCCCAGATTGCCGCCGAACTGATTCTGGACGTTTTCGGGCTTCGCCAAGCCGCTGCGATTCGAAAAGAAATCGTTGGCATCGAGCACGCGGTTGCGCAGATACTCGTAGGCGACGCCATGCACTTGGTTCGTTCCGCCCTTCGTGGTAACCACTACGGCCGCGCCCGGGCTTCGGCCGTATTCGGCTGAATAAGGATTCGTCAATACCTTGAACTCCTGGATGGTGTCCACGGACGGACGCACCACCTGCGTGGTGAGCTCCTGAACGTTCTCCGAAATCGAGTTGTTATCCACGCCGTCCAAGATGAAGTTATTCTGCAAGGACCGCACGCCATGGGCATTGAAGCCGCCCGTGCGCCCCGCGCTGGTGGCGCCGCCTTGCTCGGTATAGCGGGAGAGCTGCACGCCCGCCGCAACGTTAAGCAAGTCATCCCAACTGCGCAGGAGCAGGGGAAACCGCGAGACGTAGGTATTGTCGACCACGCTGGAAACCGAGGCGTCCTCCGGAGACAACTGGGGCGCCGCGGCCTCCACCGTCACCGTCGTTTGCACTTGGCCCACGGCCAAGCTGAAATCCGCGCGCCCCTTTTGGGCGATTTCCAGCGTCACGGTGGCCTGCTGAGGCTGGAACCCCGCGTGTTCCACGGTGATTTCCCAGGTTCCTATCGGGAGCGTACCGAAATAGTAATTGCCCGCGGAATCGGTTTCCGCAACGCGTTCCAAATTCGTAGTTTGACTACGAGCCGTCAACTTGGCATTGGGTACCGCCGAACCCGATGGATCCTTGACTATGCCCGTCAAACTGGCGCTGCTGACCTGACCGAAAGCACCTACAGCTACACCACAGATGAGTGAGAACACTAAGAGTTTGGTTATCATTGCACCCCGTAAAGAAACCGTAACCCAGTATTGTTTTCCCAACATGACCGTAGTGTGAATTTTCGCTGACACCCGGCGTTTGCGCTCAAATCCAGCGTCGAGTAAGCTGTGAAGCGTGCTTCGCTTCTCTGTCTTGCTTTTGTGCGCGAGCCTGGCGCACAGTGCGGAACTCCAGAAAGTCACGATCAATTTCGCCAGCCGCACTGGCACGACTTGGCCGTTGTACATCGCCAAGGAGGCCGGTTATTTCGAAAAGTATGGGCTGGACGTGAACATGGTTTTCGCGGTTCATCCGGCGGCGATCGCGATGGTGATCAGCGGCGAGGCCGTTATGACCAACTATCCCTTGGAACAGGCGATGCTCGCGGCTTCCAAGGACGCGTCCCTTGCCATTGTCGGCAGCCCTTTCCGCAAGAGCCTGTTCGCGCTGATGGCGGACAAGCGGTACTCGACAGTTCGCGATCTGAAAGGCAAGCGTTTCGGCATCAGCCAAATCGGCGACGCGCCGTATAACTACGCTGTCGGGCTGCTGGCGAAATTCGGAATGACGCCGAGAGACGTCGAGTGGACACCGATCGGAACTGACGTCAACGGCCGCGCCGCGGCGCTGGTCAGCGGCCGCGTGGACGCGACCATGATCACCGCGCCAGTCTATTTCAAACTCGAGCAGCAAGGGTTCAAGGCGCTGGCCAACACGAGCGATTACGACGACATCTATGCGCCGACGGTCTACGTCCTTAAGAAGACGACGCTAGGGGCCAATCCGCGGCTGATCGAATCGCTGATCAAAGCTCACTCCGAAGCCATCCAGCGCTTTTACGCCGACAAAGCTTTCGCGTTGCAAGCATACCTGAAGCACATGCCGGACAACCCCGCCGATCTGGAACGCGTCTACGACCGGTACTCGAAAATCAGCACGTTTGAGCGCGTGCCGTACTTGAGCGCGGCCGCAGTCCAGTACATGATCGACCATCCAGTTGACGAGCAGGCTGCCGCGCAGATGAAGAAGTTCGATTTCCACGCTGTGATCGACAATTCGCCGGTGGAGCGGCTGGTCCGCGAAGGCTACTTCGAGAAGCTATTCGGCACCGGCATAAAGGACGAAGAAGCCCGCAAAGCAAAGCAGGCGTTCCGTTAGCCCTTCCCTCCCAAGCGTGATATACCTCGCCGTTTGCTGTGCTCGGCGCAGCCGGATAAAGCAAGCATGGCAGCAGCGGAGGATGACTATGACGATACTCGGTGGTCGACGGAAAGGGTTGCAGGGGGCGGTGCTCCTCGGGATGATTGTGCCGTGGATCGCGTGCGCAAGCGGCAGCGAAGACGAAAGTCTACATCAGGCTCCGACCGTGGCGCCGCGGCAACACGCGCCGATGATTATTCGCGAACGGCATGGCCGCAACGCCACCAGCTCTAAC
>DASQJB010000314.1:0-6289 GCA_035631295.1 Bryobacteraceae bacterium
GCTCATTTTACGGCCGGACGATCTTGCGCCACCCATCCGTTCGTAGGCAAATGCGCTCCATCGAACACCGGCCTTACGGCCGGGGCTGGGTGCGTTCGCCGAAAAAGTATCGAGCTGATGTTCAGCGCCGCCCGTGAGGGCGGGGTCGAGCTTACCTGCAGATTACGGACGGGCGGAGCAACCTCGGCGGCGGCAATTCGCCGGCGCTCCCGAGCCGATTCGTATTACACTGTTAGGGTGTCCGAAAGTCTGGACAGCGTCTTAGAAAGGTAAGATGTCCGGGAACCGGCGCCCAGTACTGGCTGTGTTGGCAGCGTTAGCGAGCGGGTGGGCATGGGGGCAAAACCCGCGGTCCGCAGATCAAGCGAGCCCCCATCCCCCTAAGGTGGAAGCGCCAAAAGCCTCGCTCACCACCGCGAATCCCGCGGCCACCGGCGCGGCGGTGGACCCCAACGTCTACGTAATCGGCTACCTGGACGTACTCTACGTCAGAGTTTTTCGCGATAACGATTTTACCGGCGACTATCTGGTTCGCCCCGACGGCAACATCACACTTCCTCTGACCGGCGACATAAAGGCGGCGGGACTGACGCCGGCGCAGCTCACTGGTAAAGTGCGCGACGCGCTCTCGCAATACATCATCAAGCCGGACGTAAACGTGATCGTCCAGCAGGTGAACAGCAAGATGTATACTGTCGCGGGAGAAGTGAACAGGCCGAACAAGTATCCCTTGCTGCGCGAGACGCGAGTCTTCGACGCCATCAACGAAGCAGGCGGATTTCAAGGATTTCGCTAATAAGAAGGACATCCTGATCATTCGGGGAACGCAGCGGTTGCACTTCAATTACGCGGATGTGAAGAAGGGCAGAAAGCTCGAGCAGAACATACTCTTGGAGAACGCGGATACGATTTTAGTTCAATAGCGCACAGCCCGCCGGTGGGGTTGTGCGCTATGAAGGAACGCGGTCCTAGAAACGGACGCCCCGCGCAGGGACTCTCAACACTATGCAACCTACCGATAGCTTTAGCGTGCAGCGCAGGGCGCTGGATGTTGAAGACTACATCGATATAGTTCGCCGCCACAAGGGGTGGATTTTCGGCCCGTTTCTCTTCACGCTGGTCGGCACCGTGGTAGGCGTTTATATGTGGCCGGACAGCTACGTCTCCGAGGCGAAGGTAAAAGTGCAGCCGCAGCAGCTGCCGCAGAATATGGTGCAGTCGGCCATCAACCAGGAGTTGACGGACCGTATCAGCTCTATGTCCCAGACCATCCTCAGCCGAACGACGCTCACCGCCATCATCAACAACTTCGGCCTTTATCCCCGCGAGCGCCGAAGCCTTCCCATCGAAGATGTGGTCGAGTTGATGAGGAAGAAAATCGAAATTCTGCCGGTGTTAAGCGTTGGCGGTCCGGGCCACGAGGTGCCGGCGTTTTACATCCGCTTCCATTATGAAAATCGAATTCAAGCCCAGCGCGTGGTTTCCGATCTGCTGAGCCGCTTTCTCGACGAAAACATCCGCAGCCGCGCCAATGCGACGTTTCTAACGAAGCAGTTCATGAAGGACGAAGTCGACCAGGCGAAAAAGGCGCTGGACGCGGTGGAGAGCAATCTCACGGCATTCAAAATTCAGAACAACGGCCATCTGCCGGACCAGGCAGACGCGAACATGCGCCAACTGCAAGCATTGGAGGCTTCGTCCACTTACCTTTCCAACGCGACGTCGCGGGCCCAACAGGAAAAGCTGCAATTGGAAGGCAGCTTGAGAATCATTAAGGACGAAATCAACAATATCCACCGCCAGCCCCAGGAAACGGTGATTCAGAAGAAGAACGAAAAGCTCGATGAAATAGATAAAGAGATCGAGCAATGGAAGACCCAGTTGACCGCGCTCCGCCAGCGCTTCACCGATACCTACCCGGACGTGAGAAATACCGTCCTCCGCCTCGACGCGGCGGAAAAGAAGCGCCAGGAAATCCTCGCCGAAGAAGCCGATAAGAAACCCGAGCCTCCGCCGCCTCCACGCGTCAATCCGGAATTGAAGCGAGACGAGCGGGAGCTGAACGCCGCTCTTCAACGCACGCAGAACCAGATTGAAGCCAAAGATCTCGAGACCCAGGAGTACGCCAAACAGTTCAAGGAGGTCAACGACCGGATCAAGCTTTATAAGGGCCGCCTGGAAACGGCGCCCGTGGGCGAAAAGCAGTACAGCGACTTGCTGCGCGATCGGGATATGGCCAAACTGAAGTACGAAGATCTGGCAGGCAAGCTGGAGCGCGCGCGCATCGCCAAAGAAATGGAAGATCGCAAGCAGGGCGAGATCCTGGAGGAGCTCGACCCGCCCTCCCTTCCAACCAGCCCCACCGAACCCAAGCGCGCCCTGATTGTGCCGCTCGGCGCCGGCTTCGGACTTTTGCTGGGGTTTATCCTAGCGGGCGTGCGCGAGATGAAAGACACCTCCCTGAAGAATCTGAAAGACGTTCGCGCGTATACGCAGATGCAGATCTTAGGCAGCATTCCGCTTCTGGAGAACGACTTCATTGTCCGGCGGAGGCGGCGGCTGGCCTGGCTCGCCTGGACCACGGCCTGTTTAGTTTCAGCCGTAGTAATCTCGGGTTCGATTCTGTATCATTGGGCTGCCAATGGCCGCGCCTGACAAGTGGCGCAGGCACTCGTGCCTGACGTCTCGACACTCGTGTCGAGACCTCAGGAAGCTTCCGGAGCCTGAGCCGGCTAGCAAGCCGTCTGCGGCCAGAATTGGCCACCCCACTATAATCGGAGGAAGGCTATGAGCCGCGTACACGATGCCTTGCGCCGCGCCGAGCGATCCGTCGAGCTCGCCGGGCGGCCATCTCAGCCTAGCGCGCGGTCCGCTGCGGCATCTCCAGCGCCGCCTCCTCCCGTCTTCGCCCCACCCCCTCGCGAAGCTAGGCCCGCTGCGCCGCCCGCCGAAACAATTCCCTCCCCGGCCGCCGCGGTGGCCGGAGCCGCGCCGGACGAGAGCATGGCTGGGCTGCTCGAGCAAGTGGAAGAGGTCCCTTTTCAGCCCGCCGCCGGCTCCTTGCTCGTCGATCTCAACCAGCCCTACGAGGCTCCCATGGGAGAGTTCCGGGCTCTGCGCACGCGGCTGAATCACATGAAGAGTCTCCAGCCTCTTCACAGCGTCGTCGTCACTAGTCCTTCGCAGGCCGAAGGTAAATCCGTCTCGGCTGCAAACCTCGCGCTCGTGCAGTCTCACCTTGCGGAAAACAACACTCTGCTGGCGGATTTCGACTTCCGGCGCCCCATTATCCACAACCTGTTTGGCCTTCAGCGCAGCCCCGGCATCACGGACTATCTGATGGGAAAGGTCCCATTACACCAGGCGATGCGGAGGATAGCCGGGACGCCGCTTTACATCATGCCGGCGGGCGAAGCGGTGATCAATCCGCTCGAGCTGTTGAACCTCAAGGAAGTGCGGATCTTGCTCGACCGGCTTCCCAGTTTATTCAACTGGATCATTCTGGATAGTCCCCCGCTTCTGTTCGCCGCCGACGCCAACCTGTTGTCGACGCTATGTCACGGGACGTTGCTGGTGGTGCGCATCGGGCACACGACGGTGGATTCCGTCGCCCGCTCCATGCAATCCTTGTGCAACAACAATGTTCTGGGAGTGGTGGTGAACGCCGCCCGGCGCGGCGAGCTGTACAGCAAGTACACTTACTATCAGACCTACTACGCGAAAGAGGAAGTGGAAGCGGCCCATCCGGGAGACTCGACGCTCGCCTGAGGGCGCGCCGGCCTGCGCATGCCGCAAGAAGAAACTCTCGTCGAAGAGCCACTAGGGCCGCGCGTGTCCGCGGTTCTCGTTGGTTACAACCAGGCTCCTCAATTGCGGCGCGCCCTGGAAGCGCTCCAACGGTCGCGAGACGCCGAACGCCTTGAAATTCTGGTTGTGGATTGCGGCAGCCAGGACGAAAGCTCGCGTCTGGACGCCGATTATCCTGCGATGAACATGCTGCGTTTGCCGCACCACTTCGGCGCCACCAAGGCCATGAACATCGCCACGCGGACCGCTAAGGCCGATCTGGCGTTTTTTCTCTCGCCCAGCGTGGAGGTAGAGCCGGACACGGTTTCCCGTCTTGCCGCGTTGCTGGAGGAAGACCCCAGCGCCGCCGCGGTATGTCCTCTGTTGGTGAATTCTGCAGGCGAGCCAGTCTCCAAAATCTCGCGGTTGCCCACGCCCAGCAATGTGCAGCCGGAGCCGGCAAGCGCCGATTGGACCCAGGATTCCATCGTGGTCGAATATCCCGGCCGCGACGCAATCATGGTGCGAAAACAATTCATCCGGGGCATGAATTACTTCGATCAGCGCTTCGGCCAGCACTGGGCCGACGCCGATCTGGCCATGCAGATCCGGCGGGCCGGCAAGAAAATCCGGCTGTATCCCGCCATTCGCGCGACGCTCCATCCCGAACCCGACCCGCTCCAAGAGGAGACGCTATCGGAGGCCGACCGGGCTTTAGGAGCGGCGGCATTCTTTGGAAAATACTACGGCTTTTTCTCCGGCTTGAGCTTTCGGCTAGTGGCGATTTTGAAGGCCCTGGGGCGCTTCAATTTCCGCCTCTTGGGATATTTGCTCAGCGGCCAAAAGCTCGACGGAACCCAATCTGGCTAAGGATCCTTAGCCGAGGTTCGTCACTTTGGGTGTGGAAGACCGCTCCGTTACAGGCGCGGCTTTGGAGCGGGTCCCTCACGCGTGCAGAGCCCCGGGTCGCGCGGGCCGGCAAAGGGGTCCAGCTGCAGACGACGGCATCCGCCCCGCCTGGAGAGTCGTCATCTCCCTTTGGCGCCGCAGTCCCATGGGGACACTCCTAGCCGGTGTTGAGGCGAAGTTACGGCTTACTTCAACGCTTCCAAGGCCGGCTGAACCCAGGAAAAGAATATCCGGTTAATCGACGGAAACTGGGTGGCAATTACGGTCGCCAGCGGTAGCGCGCCAAACTGCGCGATGCGCACAAAGAAGGTCGAACCCAGCCTACCTCCAGTGGTGTCGGTGATCCGGCTCATGATCCTGTCCCGATCCATTTGCGCGAAGACCATCCCCACTCCGATCGCAAGAATTACAAACGCGACCGCGCCGGTGAAGGCCAGCCACCGCTCGCCTTGGAAGGGATAAACGGTCGTTGCGAGGATAGCGAGAATGAATCCCCCGATCACGAATCCGAGCAGATTACGCAAGTGGCGGAACACATACCGCATATACATCAAGTGCCGCAGAGCGATGAACTCCTCGGCGACCACCCGGAATCTCGCGCTGGGCGAGAGCGTGCTCTTCGGTCCGGCCACGATCGTTCCATCTCCCGATTCAGACTCTCTGAATCTCCCCGGTTCCATTCGTCAGCGCTAAGGTACTGCTCCAGAATTCCGTGGATCTCATCCAGAACGCCCTGCAGCTGACAGTATCGCGAACGGAATTCCGCCGCGCTCTCCAGAGTGGATTCGATAGCCTTGAACTCGGCCTCGAGTTTCGCCAGTTGGGTGCGAATCTCTCCGGAAATTCGCACCCGGCTGGCATTGTCGTCTTCGAGATCCCGAATGGTCCGCAGCGCGGCGCGGCATCGCGAAGTGATCAGCAAAGTATGCGACGGCGGGTTGGTGACCAGCGGCACCCAGTTTACCTGCTTCTCCAGGCGCGAGAACGCCTCGCGCAACGGATGGATCTCCAGGGTTTCCAACCATTTTCGAAGCTTTAGCCAAACTTGGATGAACTGAATCCAACACAGCGCTACTAGCCAGTAGAGAGTGACCAAGACGAAGCACAGCGTTCCAGTTCAGCTGGAAATGGAGAAGGCGTTCTCCCAGTAAGGTAAAGGAGAGAACGCATGAAGAAGCAACGGAAGCACTACGCGCCGGAAGAGAAGGTCGCCATCCTGAGGAGGCATTTGCTGGAGAAGGAACCCATCTCCAAGCTCTGCGATGAACTCGGCTTGCAGCCCACGGTCTTCTACCGCTGGCAGAAGGAGTTCTTCGAGAACGGGGCTGCTGCCTTCGAGCAGAAAGCACGCCCGAACCACTCCGCCGAGCAGGAGCGGATCGCCTACCTGGAGAAGAAGATCCAGACCAAGGACGAGGTTCTGGCCGAGCTGATGGCGGAGCACGTCGCTCCAAAAAAAAGATATTGGGGAACTCTGACCGGGGTCTGGGTTCCGCACGACACGCGGGATCAGATCGTGGATTTCGTCCGGCGCTGGTCCGACAAGACCGAGATCGGCGCCGGGCGGTTCATTGGGTGGCTCGATGTGGCCGCC
>DASQJB010000315.1:0-7007 GCA_035631295.1 Bryobacteraceae bacterium
CGATCTGGCGGCGTATCTGGAGCGCCGCAAGCCGTTCCTCTTGTATTAGCGTGAAACAATGAAGCGACTGCTGGCGCTGTTTGCCCTTTCCCTTATGGCACAAGCTCAAAACTATAAAGCCGAGCGCGCCGACGACCATGGAGTTCCCGTGGTTCGGCTGACGGACGCGACCGACGGAGTCGAGGTTTCGATTGTGCCTTCCGTAGGTAACACGGCATATGAGATGAAGGTGCACGGGCACAATATTCTGTGGTTCCCATTCGCCGATGTCAGCGAGTTTCAAAAGTCTCCCCGAACATGCGCCATTCCGTTTCTCGCGCCCTGGGCCAACCGGCTGGACCAGCAGGCATTCTGGGCCAACGGCAAAGAATACTCGTTCGATATGGAATTGGGGAACGTGCGTGGCGCGACGCCGATTCACGGGCTGCTTAGGGATTCTTCGCTTTGGCAAGTGACGGATGTGGCCGCGGACAAAGATTCGGCCCACGTGACCAGCAAGCTGGAGTTTTGGAAACATCCCGAGCTAATGAAGCAATGGCCGTTCGCGCATGAATACGAGATGACTTACCGGCTGGACGGTGGGGAGCTGGAGGTGAGAGTGACGGTGACAAACCTGGGCACGCAGCCCATGCCCATCTCGATCGGCTTCCATCCTTATTACCGTATTCCCGATGTTCCGCGCGACGAGTGGCAGGGCCATATTCCGGCCCGGCGTCGGGTGCTGACGGATTCGCGGCTGATTCCCACGGGCGAGTTCAAGCCGATGGATCTGCCGGATCCGTTCCCACTAAAAGGGCAGACGCTGGACGATGGGTTCGTCGACTTGGAGCGTGACGGGCAGCAGCGGGCCCACTTTTTCATTCAGTCGGGCGCGAAAAAGGTCGAGGCCATCTTCGGGCCGAAGTATCGGGCGGCGGTGGTCTGGGAGCCGAATGACGCGGATGGCTCTCCGCGCGACTTCATCTGCTTCGAGCCGATGGCGGGCGTCACCAACGCGATCAACCTAAATCATGCGGGAAAATATCCTGAATTGCAGAGCTTGGCTCCGGGCGAGAAATGGACCGAGAGTTTCTGGATTCGGACGAGTGGAATCTAATTCTCTCGCAAAGGCGCAAACCACGCAAAGTTTTTAAGGAGATTAATGGACAATCGAAGTTTAGAAGATGCAATCCAGGCGACCGGGAATCCGGTGGATTTATTGCAAAATTCGCAGATAGGGCCGTATGCCTTCCCGATGGTGCGGGCCGAATTCTCCAACTGGAGGGACGAGCAGCGCGCCTGGAGGGAGACTTGCGCGCTGTTCGACCAATCGCACCACATGACGGATCTGTATGTGCAAGGCCCGGATGCGCTCAGATTGTATTCCGATCTGGGAATCAACAGCTTCGCGAATTTTAGAATCAATCAGGCCAAGCAATTCGTGGCCTGCAACCACGAGGGATATGCAATCGGCGATGCGATTCTGTTTTATCTGGACAAGGATAGATTCAACCTGGTAGGGCGGCCTCCGGCGGCGAATTGGGTTCAATACAATTTGGAAACCGGCGGTTATAACGCCAAGGCGGAAAGGGACGAAAGGTCCGCCGTCAATCAGGGTAAGCGAAAGGCGTTTCGTTACCAGGTGCAGGGTCCGAACGCCGTGAAGCTCGTGGAAAAGGTCATCGGAAGGCCCGCGCCGGACATTCGCTTCTTTCACATGGACGTGATCAAGATCGCGGGATGCGAGGTTCAGGCGCTGCGGCACGGGATGGTCGGGCAACCCGGTTGGGAATTGTTCGGTCCATGGGAGCGGGGCGAGGCCGTCCGGGACGCGATCGTGAGGGCCGGTGAAGAGTTCGGGCTGCGGCAGGTCGGCTCGCGTGCATATCCTACGACGACGCTCGAATCCGGATGGATTCCTTCTCCGTTGCCGGCGGTTTATACAGGCGACGCGATGAAGGCGTATAGAAAATGGCTGAGCGATAAGAGCTACGAAGCGATGGCTTCGCTCGGAGGAAGCTTCTACTCGCGCAATATAGCCGATTATTATTTGACGCCTTACGATCTGGGCTATGGACCGTTCGTCAAATTCGATCACGATTTTATCGGGCGCGAGGCGCTTGAAAAAATCGCCGGCGATCAGAAGCGGAAGAAAGTGACACTCGTCTGGAACGGCGACGACGTCGAGCGAGTCTTTGGCTCATTATTCCGTTCCAGCAGCGACATCACGAAGTACATTGATTTGCCGTTGGCGAACTATTCGACGCTGCCATTTGACAAGGTTCTCATCAATGGGAAAACTGTCGGGCTATCTACTTATACAGGCTATAGCTACAACGAGCGCGCGATGCTGTCGTTGGGGGTGGTTGACGTAGAACACAGCGAAACGGGGGTGAAGGTGACGGTGGTGTGGGGTGAAGAGGGACGTGGATCGCCGAAGCCTACGGTGGAGCGGCACGCCCAGGCCGAGATTCGCGCAACGGTGGCGTCGGTTCCGTATGGCGAAGTGGCGCGGCAGGCGTATCGGCCGCGCTGAGATAGAATCAAAAGGATCTTATGGCATACATCTTCCAGGAAGACGAGCTGCCCAAGCTGGTTTCGGTGGTTCCGGGGCGCGAGCGAATCTTCTTCGTCAATCAGGAACTGGCCCATATCGACGATATGCTGGCCGGCGTGATGCATTACAAGCCGCACGGCTCTTCGCCCTATCACTTCCACGAAAATTGCGAACATTTTTACTTCATCATGGAAGGCAAAGGCACGGTGGAGACGCCTGAGGGAGTTCGCGACGTGGGGCCTGGCGATATGGTCTTCATTCCCGCGGAGGCGAAGCATCGGTTGCGCGCCTCCGATACGGGGCTCTTCTATTTCGAATTTCAGGCGCCGAATCGCTTCAAAACCACGATTCTGGATGGGACCCCGGACGATCTTCGCTGGAATCGCGTAGACGGGCGCGTATGGGTGCAAACATAATGGCCGCCGGAACTCTTTTTATAGACACCAACAGCCTGCCCCGGGAAAAAGGCGATGGAGGCGAGTTCGCCGAGATCCTGAACGCGCGGCTCACAGGCGCGAAAAACGTGCTGGGCGTACTGCGCTGGATCGCGCCGGGGAACCCATTCCGCGCCGATCCGTCCGATAAGCACCAGCTCATTTATCTGATGGAGGGCCAAGGGCGCATCCGCCTGGAAGGAAAGGATTACGACGTCCGCAAAGGGGCGGGCGTTTACCTGCGGCCTTCCGAGAGCGCCTCGATTGAGGCCGCCGAGGGCTCTGCCGTGAAGCTGTTTCACCTTGTAGTTCCGCGGATCCCGAAGTAGCCGCGGCCAAGCTTATCCGGTTTTCCGGCCAGCGCGGCGTTCCTCGCTTAAAGCGCGCTCCAGCAACGTCTTGATGACTGCTTGTCGGCTGACGTTCAGTCGCGCCGCTCGCTCGTCCAGCGTCCGCAGCATGCCCTGAGTAAGATCCACGTTCACGCGCCGGATGGGCCGTACTACCGTGAAGCGATTCGTGAAGTACGGGGACACATCCTCACCCCGGGACGCCATCTCCGCGATTTCATCTGCCGTCAGCTTCGTTTTAGACGTTCTTCGCATACGCCTCTTCTTCTTGTCCAGTCGCCTTCCAGGCAGTAATCAAGTGGTAGTGGTCGCCTTCGGAATCCCTGCCTACTTCGAAATAACCGAGCAGAGGCGTCCGCGTGACCATCCGATGGCGCTTCTTCTAGGCTAATGCCATGCTTGGCCATACGGGCGGGCAGGAACAATATTGCCGCAGTAAGGCTGATAGCATGAGCTAGATGGCGCCGCGCAGCTTCTTCCCTAAGCCCCGATACGCTCCGCGCCGCGCCCGCCTTTTTTTCCTGATCGCCATTCTGGTTCTGCTGCTCGTGTTCGGCCGGTCGATTTGCGCGCTCGTCGTCGATTACCTGTGGTGGCGGGAGATGGGTCAAGTTCCGACGTGGCTGCGGATGTCGGCATACCGGTACCTGACGGGCATTGCGGAGTGGGTGATCGTCTTCGCGGTGCTGTGGACGGCGCACGCTCGCGGAATGAAATACGGGGAAACCGGCTTACGCGACCGTCCGCGATACGGGTGGCTGATGACGATCGCGCTTGCGGTACTGTCTTTGATTATCACCGGGGCGTTGATGGACGGATGGACAGTGGCTCGTTACGCGGCTGGGCGTGGGATGGAGACCGCCTGGCGCGACCCGGTGTTCGGCAAGCCGCTCGGCTTTTATTTTTTCGAATTGCCGTTTTACCGTGGGCTGGTGGGATTTCTGGTGACGCTTGCGCTGGCCGCGGCGCTGGTCTATTACCTCTCCGCGAGATTCTGGCAGGTCAAGATGAGGTTTCCGGAGATCCGCGAAGGGCTGGGTTATGGGCGCTTGGATTGGAGCGACCTTCGCGCATTGGGGAAGCTAGAAACCGGGATGTTCAAATGGCTGATCGCGGGATTCCTCGTCGCCCTCGCCGTGTACTTCTGGCTCGACCGTTATGAACTGCTCTATTCCGATCATGGGAACCTGCTGGTCGGCATCGATTACGTACAGCAGCATCTGAATCTGCCGCTGCAATACATAAAAGCCGGCGCGGCGATCTTGGCGGCCGTTCTGGTTCTCATCGGACAGCGGCGGTGGGCGATCGCCTGCGCGATTGTCTTAGTGATCGATTTCCTTCTGCCGCCGCTCGTCAGTTCTCTCTACGTGAAGCCGAACGAGCTGGCATTGGAAAAGCCTTTCATCGAGCGGCATATCGAAGCGACGCGCTCGGCGTTCGGTCTCGACCGGCGCGCGAGGGAGGTCGAATTCGGCGCGCGCAGAGAGGGCACGATCGATGTGGCGCGCAATCAGGCGATGCTGGACAACGTTCGGCTGTGGGACTGGCGCGCCTTTCACGATACGCTCACGCAAACCCAGCCATTGCGTCCCTACGCTTATGCGGACACAGACGTGGACCGGTACCAGATTGGCGGACAATTGCGGCAGACGCTGCTGGCGCCGAGAGAGCTGGACCTGAGCCAGCTTGGCGAAGCGCGAAATAGCTGGATCAACGCCAACCTCACGTTCACGCACGGCTATGGACTCGTGCTGGCGGAGGCAAGCCGCATCTCGCCTTCCGGACTGCCGGATCTGCTCATTAAGAACGCGCCGGTCGAGGTGAACGCTCCGGGCTTGAAACTCACACGCCCCGAGATTTACTACGGCGAGGCGGCGCACGAGCCGGTGTACGTAGGCACGACATACCCGGAGTTCAACTTTCCCTCCGGATCGGGCGACGTTCCGACGCGCTACAGCGGCACGGGAGGATTCGGAATCGCCGGCCAGGGTCTGAGGACAATTACATCGATTGCGGAAGGCGATTGGAATATCCTGCTCACCAGCGCCTTCACGCCCGAAACGCGCATGATGATTCACCGACGCGTGCTGGACAGGCTGGGCACGCTCGCAGGATTCATCCAATGGGACCAGGATCCGTATCTGGTCATAACCGGCGACGGACGCCTGGTGTGGATTGTTGACGGATATCTCACCAGCGACGCGCATCCCTACTCGCGACTTGTCGAAAGCTCCGCCTCCGAGCCATATAACTACATCCGAAACTCCATCAAAGCGACCGTGGACGCCTATGACGGGACGGCGCGCCTTTACGTGTTCGATCCCGAGGACCCGCTGGTCCGCGCCTATCAGCGCTTGTTCCCGGATCTGTTCACGCCGGCGCCGGAAATGCCGGCGAATTTGCGGGAGCACACGCGAGCACCCGAAACATTGTTCCAAGTGCAAGCGGAGATGTACCGCACCTACCATATGCGCGATCCGGAATCGTTCTACAACCGCGCGGACCTTTGGGATCTGGCGACTTTCACGCAAGGACAAGGAGGCGCGTTACAACCAGTTGCGCCCACGTATATGATTCTTACCTTGCCCGGCGAAAAGACACCCGAGTTTGTTCTGATGATCCCTTTCACGCCGCGCGCGAAGCAGAATCTGATCGGGCTTATGGTGACTCGCTGCGACGGGCCCCACTTGGGCGAGATCGTTTTTCTCCAACTGCCAAAACAGGAGATCATTCCGGGGCCTTTACAGATTGAGGCGCTGATCAATCAGGACCAGATGATCTCCAAAGACCTGTCGTTGTGGAACCAACAGGGATCGACGGTTTTACGAGCGCAAATTCTGACTCTGCCCATCGATCAGACCTTTTTGTTCGTCGCGCCGATTTATCTTCAGGCGGCGCAGGCGCGTATGCCGCAATTGCAGAAGGTCGCGCTGGCAGTTGGCAACATGCTGGTGTACGAAAACACCTACCAACAGTCGCTCAAGGCCCTGGAGGCGATCCAAAAGGGACAGCCGGCGCCCGCGGCGCCTCCGCCCGCGCTTGAGACGAGCGCCACGCCGACGCCCGCTCCCTCCTCCGTCCGGGCGCCTGCCGGCGCCGATTCGAGGCTCGCGGCGATTCGCGCCCACATCGAGCGGTACCGAGAGCTTTCGGCGCAGGGCAAGTGGTCCGAAGCCGGGAAGGAGTTGGAAGCGATCGAGGCGGAAGTGAAGAAATAGGGGCGCCACGGCGTGCTATATTTGCTTCGTTCGCCTTGGAAACGACATAAGCTCCCGCGTCATCTCTCCCGACCTCTGATGCCTACACGAAATCTTTCAACACTCCTGGTTTTTCTTTGGGCGGTAGCGCTGGCATGCGCGGCAGACCCGCCCGAGGTTCTCACTTTGGTTGACGGCGGGAAGCTGACGGGAAAGGTCGTGCGCGCCAACAGCAAGGCGGTGACGTTTCACAGCGATTCATTCGGAAACGTGACTATACTCTGGTCGAAGATCAAAGAGCTAACTTCTCCGCGACGGTTCGCCGTCATCCCCAAGGACGTCCATCTCAAAGGCAAGCAGACAGACGAGCAGATACCGCGCGGCGTTATCGCCGTGGCGGACCAGCAAATTCAGATCGCGCCCGGCGAGGGCCAGGCCGTGCAAACGATCGCGGTGAACGACACCGGGGCAGTGATCGACGAGGCGGCAT
>DASQJB010000316.1:0-10601 GCA_035631295.1 Bryobacteraceae bacterium
GGACTGGACTTACTTCTATGGATTCGGCGGCGGGTTGGAATTCAACGTACAGAAACATTTCGCCCTTCGATTCCAGGCGGATTTCGCCCACGATCATTTCTTTAACGATCTGCTAAGGGCGGGCAATACGATCCGTTTCTCGGTCGGGCCGGCCTTCCAGTGGGGGAAGAATATGGCCGGGCATTGATTACCGACGCTGGGTCAAATCCAGCCGGCGAAAAGGGCGCCGAAACACGATTGTGCTAGCTGCATCGTCTAAGGGGAGGCTCGAAACGTGACACTCAAACACCGCATTATGTTGGTTCTTCTGCTAATCGGAATTCAATGTTTTATGGTGACCACGGCACTCGCACAGACCAGGGGCGGTGTGTTAGCGATACGGTATACAGCGATTTCGCCGTTCGTCGCCTTGCTGGCGGGGATTTTGATTCTGATCGTCCCTCGCCTCCTGAATTACATTGTGGCCATCTATCTGATTCTGGTGGGCCTGATTGGCGTTTTCGGAGCCTAAAGAAACAGCATCTGTCACAGACTCTCGAGCGGTCGAGTCTCAGTCCGGCAAGCGGAAGGACCGGAAGGGTCAGCGCGCGAAACAAGTCGTTAACCTCCTTTGGCCTCAGGGGGTCTGCTGGTCTCGCCCACCAGTTCAGCACCTGCCCCGGCAAGATCCGCGAAGAGGGCGCCCGCGAAATGGGCAGCGTCTTGAAGCCTGGCGGCCGCGTGCTCGTAGTCGGTTTTCTCAGAAGCCGGGCCTTGGGTCTGTTCGGCCTTTTTACGCGATCATGCGGAAGGGACGTCGCGGACCTTGAAGACAGCGCCTAGGCAACTCTCGCCGCTTGATGAGGAACCGACTCACCGCTTATGGGCATTCATCAGAATGAGGGAGCGTTGCGCAAATGGCGCGTAAACCAACGGCGCGCTCAACCCCAGCGCGAAGCCGGCACTAATGTGATGGATGAGCAGAAATGGCGACAGCGCCCACAATAGATCGAGGAACAACAAGATCGGGAACAATTTATTGAACTTCGATGGAAGCCCTTGATAATCGAGAGCCGCTGCCGAGAAGAGGAACAGTCGAACGGGGATCAGCACAGTGGCCGTTACGACCAATAAGGACATGAGCCACGCCGGGTGAGGCTGGCGCGTCTCCAGGAATATGTCGTGGATCTCGCTCAGATTTGCGAGCGCTCCGAAGTAGAATCCCACATACATCGTTTGAATGAGAAGCAGCAGGGTCCGAACCAGCCTGCGCGGGGCAACAGGAAGTTCATTTGGCGTCGTTAATAGGGACCCAACGGCGGCCGGCGCCCCGTTTTCGACCCGCTCCGATAGCTCCGCTGCCGCCAAGACCGATGCAGCGCCGCTGTCTGCTTCCGCCGTGGACTCAGCAACGGCGACTCGCTCGCTTTGCCGGCCCAAAGCCCGCGCCTGTAGCATCACCGGCGCAACAAAGCGATAGCCCTTGCCTGGGACCGTCTCCACGAACCTCGGGACGGAGGCGGAATCGCCAAGCGCGTCGCGGATCTTATTAACTGCCGTGTTGAGGCCGTGATCGAAGTCGACGAAAGTCTCCCTGCCCCAGAGCCGCTGGCGCATTTCCTCGCGGGTCACGACATCCATGGGCTTTTCGAGAAGCATGATCAGAACCTGAAAAGGCTGCGTATGGAGCTTGATGCGGATGCCCTGTTTGCGCAATTCCCCGGAGGTTTCGTCAGCTTCGAACACACCGAAACGGAAGACTCGGTTGGCACTTTCCTCAAGCATGTAAACTCCCAGTTTAGCCAGTAGATCCGATCACATAACTCTGTATTCTTCAATAGATTGCGCAGTGAGGTCCAAACGAGCTGCGTTTGATGCGCGATGTATTGCGCGTTGTGTGGCCCTCGGCGCACTATTTGGACATGCGAAACCGATTGACCATGATTTTCCTTTTAACGGCTGCAAGTTGCGAGGCGGCGCGGTTGAGACCGTCCGCGAAACGGGCTTTCGAGAGCTACGTGGCCGATCTCGAATCCAGACTCGTCCGGCAACATGCCGGGACAGAGACTTACCTCGCCGGACTCAATGTCGAGGCCAGCCAGCGAGGCAGTCTGGAGCGGCAACTGACGTCAGGCGAGATTCGAGTGGAGCGGGTGAACGGGGGGACGCGGCAGTTAGATGGCGCGCTCCTGCATCACTGGCGTGGAGCGGCCTTTGTTCCTAAGGCTACTGCGAAGGACATGCTGGCGCTCTTGCGAGACTTCCACCATTGGTCGGGGCATTACGCGCCGGATGTGGTGTCGTCCCATGCTCTTCGGAATGAAGGAGAGAGCACTACGCTCGCCATTCGATTCAAAAAACAGGTTGTCGTCAGCATCGTGCTCGATGCCGAATACAAGGTTGAAGCAAGACTTACCGGGAACGACCGAGGCTTTAGCATTTCGCGCGGCATGCACTTTTGGCAGGTGGATGATCCAGGAACAGCGAAGGAACGGCGGCGGCCCGAAGGCGAGGACGACGGCTTTCTATGGCGCCTCAATTCGTACTGGAGTTTCTCCCAGGTGGAAGGCGTTGAGCAGAGAAAGATGGGCGAGGGGCTGCTGATCGAGTGTGAAGCGGTTTCGTTGACGCGGGATATCCCGGTTGGGCTCGGCTGGTTGATTACGCCGATCATTGGCGATCTGCCGCGCGAACTGCTGAGGTCCGCGATAACGGCGACAAAGAACGCCTTGGCAGCGGGCGCCGTCGGGGAGGCAAACTGATGAACGCGCGAACAGTTCAGGACGAGAGCGAGCGGAGCGCGTTCGTGAACGCCGAGCGAGTGCACAATGCATTGACTGCAAAAGTCGAGAAACGGCTTCTGACGTGGATGGCGCGAAGGACGCCGGACGCGATTACTCCGGACCATCTGACGGCGTTGGCTCTCGCGTGCCAGATCCTGGCCGGCGCCTCATATGCTCTGTCGGCGCATGACGTGCGTCTTCTATGGCTCGTGAACCTATTCCTTCTCTTCAACTGGCTAGGCGACAGCCTGGACGGCACGCTGGCGCGGGTTCGGAACCGGCAGCGTCCACGATACGGATTCTATGTGGATCACATCGCGGACACCGTCGGCGCGTTTGCGCTGATGGCGGGACTTGGGCTGTCCGGTATCCTGCATTGGAAGATCGCCGCCGGCATGCTCGTGTGCTTTTACGCGCTCTCTATCGAGAGCTATCTTGCGACCCACACGACCGGACGCTTTCAACTCTCGCACGGCATATTTGGCCCGACCGAAATTCGGATCTTGCTAGCCGTGGGCAATGCCTTCGTAATCACAAATCCTTATGTGAATCTGGCCGGCTGGCACGTTCGGCTGTTTGACTTCGGAGGGTTGGTGGCGATTGGCGGAATGGCGGCGATGGTCTTGTCGGCAGCCGTCCGCCAAACCGTACTTCTTTACCGAGAGGAAACGCTGCCGTGAGAGCCGCGGGGCGGCGTTTCAGCCGATTCAGCGCCGTGGGAGTGATTGGCGCCGGACTTCAACTATTGCTGATGTCTCTGTTGACGAAGTGCTTCGGCCTCCTCGGCGTTATAGCAACACCCGTCGCGGTGGAGATCACCCTTCTGCACAATTTCATCTGGCACGAGCGCTTCACATGGAGCGAAAGTCGCGCGAAGCGCTCAACTCAGCTCGTGGACCGGCTATGGCGGTTCCACGCAGCAAATGGCCTGATCTCGCTGGGTGGAAATACGATTCTCATGTACTGTCTGGTGGAACGGCTGAAGGCCCCCGCGATGCCGGCCGCGATCGGCGCGATCCTCCTGTGCTCGGCCGCAAATTTCCTCGTCGCGGATCGTTGGGTGTACGCCCGGAGGGGCCAGCAATGCGGGCGCGGCGAGCCGATATAATGGGACGCGACCCAAACTTGACATGGCGTTCGGCGTGGGAAACAATAAACATCTGCCTCCAAGCGGTAGAAAATCACATTGATTCAGGAAAAGGATTAGTTTTATGAAGATTGGCGCTGTCTTGCGCGTTTCCGCCCTTCTTTGCCTGGCGGGTTTCTTAGTCGCTATACAGGCACAGAACCGCGACGGGGCAACGGTTTTTCAAACGGTCTGTGCCAACTGCCACAAAGAGGGCAGCACGACGCAAGCTCCCTTGCCGGCGGTGCTTCGAACGATGCCGGTTCAGGCGATCCTCACGGCGCTGGAATCGGGCAGAATGGCGGCCATCGGCGCAAATTTGAGCGCTTCCGAACGAACGGCGGTGGCCGGCTATCTCGGCGTCGCGGGCACGGAATCGATTCCGCAGTCGGCGCGGTGTTCGTCCAATGCCCCGCTCGCAAAGAATGCGGCGGTTTGGAACGGCTGGGGAATCGACGCGACCAATAGCCGCTTTCAAAACGCGAAGGCGGCCGGCCTAAGCGCCGCCGACGTTCCCAAGCTCAAGCTGAAATGGGCCTTCGGATACCCCGGCGCCACGACGTCGTTTGGAACCCCCACGGTATACGGCGGCCGCATCTTTGTCGGGTCTCCGGATGGGACGGTCTTTTCGCTCAATGCGCAAAGCGGCTGCATCTATTGGATGTATAAAGCGACCGAAGGCGTCCGCACGGGCCCGGTTATGTCGGCGGACGGAAAGATCGTTTATCTCGCCGACCTGCACGCCTGGGTTCACGCCGTTAACGCCGAAACCGGAGCCATGCTCTGGAAGACCCACGTGGATGAAGGCGCCGAGGCGTCGATTCCAGGTACGCCCAAACTGGACGGCGCTCGTCTCTACGTTCCGGTTTCGGCCGGCGAGGAGTCGATCGCCGCCGCCGATCCCAAATACGCCTGCTGCAAATTGCGAGGAAGCCTTGTGGCGCTCGACGCCAAGACCGGCAAACAGGTATGGAAGACTTACACCATTTCCGAACCCGCGAAGCTGACTGGCAAAACCAGCGCGGGCGTCGAGACATGGGGGCCCTCCGGAGCAAGCCTCTGGACTTCTCCCACAATCGATGCGAAGCGCCACGCAGTCTATGGCGGCACCGGCATTAACTATTCGCAGCCCGCCACCAAGAGCAGCGACGCTGTCTTCGCTTTCGACCAGGCCACCGGAAAGATCCTTTGGTCACAGCAACTACTGGAAGGCGACGTCTTCAATTTCGGATGCACGACGGATCAAAAGCCGAACTGTCCGGCCAATCCAGGCGGCGATCTGGATATCGGCTCATCTCCCATCCTCAAGGAAATCGGCGGCGGCAAGCGGATCTTGGTTGTGGCGGCTAAATCGGGCATGGCCTACGGCCTCGATCCCGATGCCCAAGGCAAGACCGTTTGGAAGACGAGAGTCAGCGCGGGCGGACCGGAGGGAGGCGTGATCTGGGGCGCTTCGGCCGATAACAAAGCCGCCTATTTCGCGATCTCGGATTGGGATCCCGCTAAACCGGAGGTTGGAGGCGGGATGGTTGCGCTCGATCTTGCAACCGGGAACAAACTGTGGTCGACCCCGGCGCCCAAGCCCACTTGCCTGAAGGACAAGGGATGCAGCGCCGCTCAACCGGGCCCCACCACGGTGATCGATGGGGCGGTATTCGCTGGCTCTGACGATGGCCATCTGCGCGCCTACGATACCTCTACCGGCAAAATCATTTGGGACTTCGACACAAATAAGGATTTCCAAACCATCAACGGCGTCAAGGCGCATGGCGGCTCCATCGACAGCACCGGCTCGACGATCGCCGGAGGAATGGTGTACTTGAACGCCGGTTACTCCCGCATCCCGCTTATGCCGGGCAATGTGTTCCTGGCGTTTTCGGTGGACGGTAAGTAGTCCGCGCCGCGCGTTATTCCAGCCCGCAGGCGCGCGCTTGTTCGCGCGCTAGGGCGGCTTGATCCTTGTCGCCATCGCCATGCGCGACGGCGCCGAGCAGACGGTCGCGATAGACGTTGAAACTCGGCAGCGGAACGCGCGCGAGGTCTGCGGCCGCCTGGATCAGGTTGGCGTCCTTGAGACCGACGGTTATCGGAGAGCCGGGCGGTTCATAGGTTTCCTCCACCATCGTCTTCCCGTAGCCCTTATACGCAGGCGCCGAAAAGAGTCCCTCCG
Organism: Bryobacteraceae bacterium; assembly: GCA_035631295.1. Classification (GTDB taxonomy): domain Bacteria; phylum Acidobacteriota; class Terriglobia; order Bryobacterales; family Bryobacteraceae; genus Palsa-187. Next base: position 6,059 of record DASQJB010000316.1, read on the forward strand.
TCATCACTTCGTACAGCACCTGCCGCTCGACGCCGTACTTTCGCACCAGAGAGAAGCCTTCGGCCATCGCGACCATTGCGCAGCCGAGCACCAGGTTATTGGCAAGCTTGACGACAGTAGCCGCTTCCGGCTGTGCGCCCGCGTGGAACGCGCGACGGCCGATGAGCTGGAACAACGGCTCGCAGCGCTGGACAGCGGGATCAGGACCAGCTGTCACGATTCCTAGTTGTCCGGACGCAGCCAGATCAGGCCGGCCGAGCACGGGTGCAGCAATCAAGAACTGGTTTGCTTCGTCATGCGCGGCGGCGAGCTTCCGGATAGTCGCTACGCCGTAGGTGCCCATGGCGAGGTGAATCGATCCGGCACCCAGCGAATCGCGGATTCCTCCGGGACGCAACGCCACTTCGGTCACCGTGGCGTCCTCCACGAGCATGGTCACCACGACTTCGCGATCTTTGCACACGTCGGCGATCGACGCCGCCCTGCTCGCGCCCGCCTCAACAGCATCGGCTACCTGTGCCGCGGCGATATCGTAAACGGCCAGATGGTGCCCGCCTGCGAGGATTCGCCGGGCCATTCCCTGACCCATGCGACCGAGTCCGATGAAGCCGATGTTCATAATAATCAGCCTCTGCCTGGGCTAAAGCCCAGGTTGCAGGCTGAAGCCTGCTCCACTAGAGCTCACACTAATTGGCCGCGGACCCATTCGATTTCGCGGCAGACGTAGTCGACGATGTCACCCGTCTTCAGATGGTCGGGAAGAACGTCCCACGTGTAGGTTTCAATCTCTAGCTGGCCGGAGAGCGGCTTCTCCTTATGCATCTTTAGCGCGGCTTCCAGAGCGAAGCGCGTGGTCCCGAACTTGCCGCCCAGGTCGTCCAGGAAAACAGGGACGTGGAAGTGTGTGCGCCACTCGCGAGGCGCACCGGGGTCTGCCTTGCGCGCGGCGAAAGCGTCTTCCAGGTTGAGAAACTTCGTGATCTTACCGTTCTTCTTCTCCACCGTTTGCGACAAATACACGGTCTTGGCGAAACGCTGGAGCGCTTCCACCGTTTCGTCCGTCACGTTCGGCATGTGCATCGCCGCCACTTCCTGAAGCTTGAGGATGGGAACGCCGGCGTCGACTAGCTTTTGAAGAGATGCCGGGATATCCTCAAATCCAACTGCTTGATGCCCGATGTCGAAAACCACCCCGAGATGACGCCGCAGTGCGCCGATGGCATCCGAAACAGGGATATCCGCGAGCTTCGCCAGCCGCTCTGCTGAGCGGCCGCTGTAAAGATGGTTGTTGAAATAATCGATGGTTTCATCGGTCGTCTCAAGGAAGCAGTGCGGCTCGGGCTCGAGCGCCAGCGTTACGGTCTTTCCGGTCCGCGACTCGATCCCCACCAGGTGAGCGACGACGCGCAGAACATGCTCGGTGTAGCTGGCCACGACATCAGGCCCGGTGACGCGCGGCTTGAAGCCGAGCGGGGCGCTCTGAATTGACGGCGCCAAGCCTTCCGGCGCTACGTCGGCCAAAATATCGGCCACGTTGATGGTGTATTGCGTCCGCTCCTCGGTCCGCCAGTCCGGCTCGTACACCTGTTCTTTCACGATGGTGTCTTTGAAGGCGCCGTAGGGAAACGCATTCACCGTGTAAAGGTACATGCCGTTGTCGGCCAGAAAGCGCTTCAGCGCGTCGCGCGCTGCCTGATCTTTCACCAGCGTCTCGGCCGACGGCGCGGCTAGGCGAAGGGACAGTCCAAACGGCTGGTTCGGCGATACCCGCGCCTTCACCTGCGGCACGTAGGTGCGCAAGCTGTGCGACATCAACTCCCAGTTGTCTCCCGGATGGACCAGTGTTGAATAGCTTAAATGTCCCAGGCGTCCTAGATTCATACTTTTTCCACCTTGCCCGTGGATGCGGAACGTACAATCGCCTCGGTTACAGCCACGCCATGGACCATTTCATCCGTCGGAATCGGATAGGCAGCACCGCCTCGCGTGGCGAGCGCAAAGGCTTCGAGCGATGCGCGGGTGACGTCCAGCCGCTCGGCTTCCCAGGTCTCCGCCGGGCCCTTCACCGGCTGGAATTTGCAAGCTCCGAAGAGCCGCGTGCGCCGCTCTTCCGAGGACGCGCCGGCTACGTGCGTCATGCCCTCCAGCCGCACCCAGCCTTTGGAGCCGAACACTTGAAAGCTGAAGCCTGGTCCGGTCGCGGTGAACGTGCCCAGATAGCCCGACATCCCGTCTTTCATTCGGAACAGGATGGAAGTCGTGTCGTCGACGTTTACGGGGACAGCGCGCCGGAAGCTCTGCGCGAATACGTGATCGATGGGGCCGCACAGGTCGATCATGCCGTCCACTGCATGGACTCCCATGGGCGTGAGCCCGCCGCAAGGCGTTTCGTGCGCGTCCGCCCGCCACGCCTCCGGCTTGAGCAGCAGAGCGTTGGGAAACGTCATGGTCGCTTCTACATGTAGAACCGTGCCGAGTTCGCCGGAGCGGATGCGATCCCGCAATTTGGTCATCTCCGGGTGAAACCGGCGATTGTAGCCAAGGCCCAGAGTGACGCCGGCTTTCTTAGTCGCTTCCACGGCCTCTTGCGCGCTCTCCTTAGTCAGCGCGAAGGGTTTTTCGCAGAAGACGTGCTTCTTCACCGCCGCCGCAGCGATCACCTGCTGCGCGTGCATGGAATGCGGCGTGGCAAGCACCAGAGCGTCTACTTTTGAATCCGCCAGCAGTTCTTCGTACGTGTCCACTAATTTGAATTTCTGTGCGTCCGCAAAGGCCAGCGCGTCGGGAGTCTTCGTGCGCGTCGCGCCCGCCACGAAACGGACTTCGTCACTCGAGTCCTGGACCGACTCGACCAGCGTCTTTCCCCACCAGCCAAGTCCTACGATGGCGGCGTTTATCATGCTTTCGCCGCGCCTTCCGCAATCCTCAAAAGGGAGAACTTGGGGTCTGCGGCGAGCGATGGCGTCACCGGCAAGCCAAGCTCCTTTTTCACAATGTTGACGCCCTGCACGAGCGCAATCATTTTGTAGAGCGCGTGACGCCGGCTCATGCCTTCACGGCCCATGCCGCAGTCCGAGGAAAGCACCAACCGCTCCGGCGGGATAGTCTTCAGCGCCTGGCGCACCAGATCCGCGACTTGCTCAGGCGCTTCGACCTGCAATGTGTGGTGATCGATCACGCCAATGCCAATCTTTTTTCCGGTGATCGCCTTGCCGACGTCGTCCATCTCGGCCGCGCCGGAGCTCGCCATTTCAAAAGTGATCACGTCGGCGTCTACCTGGTTGAGCAGCTCCAGCGCAGGCTTATAGCTCTGCACCTTCGCGAACATCCGCTGCTGCGATGGATTGCCCCAACAGGTATGGCACCAGACTTCGGTTTTTTCCCGCAGCCCGCGCACCGTGTTGTTGAACACTTTGAGCATGAACTCGGGATTGATCACTTTATCGACGTAACCCCGAGCGGCGAGCAAGTGAATCTGCGGTTCTTCCATCTGGATCACCGGGCAACCGGCGTCGGCCAGATCGTGCAGCTCCTGGTTGAACGCGTCGCTGAGCGCCATGATCCGGTCCGGAAGGCTCTTGTAGTGCTCGTCCTGGACCGCGAACGCCACCAGCTCCGGCGTCACAGTGCCGAATTTCACCGGCTTGGTGCTAAGCCGCTGCGCGGTCTTCCAGATTTCGGCGTACTGCATTTCGCCACGGCCCACCGGCCCCACCAGCTTCGGCATGACGCGCGCTTCCAGATAGTCGTGAAGAATGTGGCCTCGCGGAAACGCGATGCCCCCCGCCCCCACCTTGGCCAGCTTCGGATGCGTAGTCTCGAAGCCGTCCATGTGGTGGGGTGGATAGCTGGTCCAGCTTTGGCCTCCCACGTCCTGGTCGAACCGGCAGTCGCCGTCGGTGACGATGTCCAGGCCCGCGATATCTTGCTCGCGAAGGTAACAAGAGAGGGCGTCTACGTACTGCTCCCGGAAGCGGCTAATGACCATTGCATCCAGAAACGACTTGGTTCCGAGGTTCTCCGTGTACCAGCTCGGACGCGGAAGAGAGCCGGTAACGGTGGTCGGAAGCATCTTATCGAGAGTGGCTTTAAGCATAAATATAGGTTCGAAATTACCTTGAGAATGTTGGCGCTTGCCAATTGTAGCTTGCCAACTTATCAAGCTTGCTGATGAGGCACATCACTCCAGCGGAATTCTGCTCTTGTTGGCGGTGAGCCATTGGTCCAGCGTCTGAAGTTCCGGATTCAGGCTGCGGCTGAATTCCAGGCTGCGCGCGCCCGCGAAATCCTTTTCGCAATCGTGATAGAACTGGAACATATTGCCCAGGTCTTCGGCGCCCGGAAATCCGAAGCCTCGATAGGCGTCCCAAGAGACCGGGTTGTAGCTCACTGGCTGTCCCAGCGCTTTGGCGAACGATGCCGCCATTTGCGCTCCCGTGGGATGCTCGCCCGCAATCCCCACCGTCTTGCCGATAAACTCGCTGGGGCGCTTGAAAATCCCATAGGCGCACTTGCCAATGTCTTCCGCCGCGATGCTGGGCAT
>DASQJB010000317.1:0-8836 GCA_035631295.1 Bryobacteraceae bacterium
CCGCCATCCGCGGACGCGGCAAACGGTGCGAGAGATGCTCGCCGTGGTGCGGCATCAGAAAGTGCACCGCGTGTAGTCGTTAGTCGTCAGTCGTTAGTCCTCGGTAGTTGGTCATCAGTCGCGAGTCGTCGCTTTCGGCGCCACGGTATGCTGAGGGCAGAGCGGTTTGATGAACGAACCCGAAGATCGAATCCTGGTCGCCATCCGGACCGATCAAGCCGAATTTCATGTAGCCGGCACGCGGCATGGCTACACGTGCTTTCAATGCGGCGCCGATCTGAGCCTGGCGCCGGCTGGACAGAAGTTTCTTTGCGAAAACCCCGGCGTGCGGGTGTCGTGCGTCGAGTGCGCCATGGCCGCCGAGCCCGATAGCGTGGAAGCGGCGCCGGGCGCTGTCGAGGAAATGACCGCGGACCGCGTCCGCCGCGCGAAAAAGCATCAGCTAAACTGAGCCGATGGCAGAACTGGTCCGCTCTCCTCGCATCGATTCGCGCTATGCCTGCTTCGAAGTCGTCATCCGCAGATCCTCGATTCATCGCTATGGAGTCTATGCGCAACAGCTTATTCCCGCCAACCGAAAAGTGATTGAGTATACCGGAGAGCGCGTTAATCGCCGCGAGGCCAAGCGAAGAAGCGAAGGTAAGTTCACATACCTCTTCGCCGTAGATAATTACTGGACGCTCGATGGCGCTGTCGGCGGCAGCGGAGCCGAAATCATCAACCATAGTTGCGAGCCCAACCTGGTGAGCCGTGTGATGAGAGGTCACGTTCTCTATATGAGCCTTCGCCCCATTCAGCCGGGCGAGGAGTTGACCGTCGACTACAACCTCGACTGGAACCCTCCCGTAACAGAGTGCCAGTGTGGCGCGCCGAAATGCCGCGGCACGCTGGAACTCAAACGCCGGCGTTAAGACAGGCTCTCTCTCAACCCAGCGCGAAACGCGTCCGGCGCGGCGGGACTACTTCAACCTGATCACCTCCGCCACGCCGCACGCTTTGCGCTCAGCTAAGCTGATATCGACCATGGAAACCGCTCAAGACTTTTCGGCCGTGCACCAGCTCCTCTAGAAGATCCAGTTGCCTTCGACCTTGCCGTTATGGTCAATTGACCACAAACCGCGGCACAATCCGCGGCAAGAACGCCACACCCGAGTCATCCGAAGTCTTTTTTAATCAAAAAGCTAGAAACATGTAATCGACGTTGCTAGAATGGCGTCTGACTTGATGCCACGCATAGGCCCGTGGACTGAAACAAACTTGCGCTTTGAAACCACGATAGAACGGCCGGTAGAGGCATCTGGCGTCGGCCTTCATTCGGGAGTTCCCGTCCGCATCCGTATCCTCCCCGCTCCTCCCTCTACAGGAATCGTTTTCATTCGCACCGATCTCGACCGTTTTTCGATTCCCGCGAGCTGGAAGTACGTTCAGAAGGTCAGTTACGCGACCAGCCTGATGCGGCAAGGCGTGCTGATTTCCACCACCGAGCATCTGCTTAGCGTGTTCTACAGCATGAGTGTAGACAACGCTTATGTCGAGATCGACAACCTGGAAGTCCCGATTCTGGATGGAAGCGGCCTTCCGTTTGTGGACCTGATCCGCCAGGCGGGGATAAAGCATCATCGAAAGCGCCGGAAATACCTGCGCATCCGGCGGCCAGTATCGGTGGAAGGGGGCGGCAAGCGCATCACCATCACGCCCTCGGACCAATTCCTGTTGACTTGCGACGTATTCTTCGATCATCCCCTGGTGGGAAGGCAGGTGCTGGAAATGGAGGTTTCTCCGGAGCGTTATGCCGAATGCATCGCGCCGGCGCGGACCTTCGGCTTCGAGTATGAACTGGCGCAGATGCACGACATGGGATTGATCCGCGGCGCGTCTTTGGACAACGCGGTGTGCTTCAGCCGGAAGGGGATTCTGAACGCCTCCGGCCTCCGCTTTCACGACGAATGTTGCCGCCACAAAGCTCTGGATCTGATCGGCGATTTGGCGTTGATCGGCAAGCCGCTGCTCGGACATGTAATCGCGGAACGGGCCGGGCATGCGATGCACTTCGCCCTGGTGAACCGGATCATGAACGATCCCACGCTGTACGAGCTGGCGAGTTTCGATCAGAGGGCCCAGCGGGCGGCGCACGCGCTAGTATCATAGCTGGCGATTGCTTAAACACATACCCAATCTGCTGAGCCTGGTGCGGCTCGCGGCGGCGCCTCTGCTGTTCTACCTCTTGCTGCGGCGGGATTGGGTCTGGGCGCTGTGGTTGATCGCGCTGGCCGCCCTTACCGACGCGCTGGACGGATGGCTGGCGCGGCGCCTCGGCGCAAATTCGCGCCCTGGTGAAGTGCTCGACCCAATCGCCGACAAGGCGCTGCTAAGCGGAGCATTCCTGGCGCTTACGTGGACAGGAGCTATTGAGCTCTGGCTTGGCGGGCTGGTCATCGGACGGGACGTGTTGATTCTGGCGTTCGCCGGCCGCGCGCTTCTCCGCGCGTCCAGCCGGAGGTTTCCGCCATCCAGGTGGGGAAAGGCCAGCACGGTGTTCCAGGCGCTATTCGTGGTGGTCCTCATTGCGACGCTGGCGGGCGCCATGTTCGCGCCAATTGTCGCTGTTCTCAAATGGGGCACGGCTGGGCTGACGGCATTAAGCGGCATCGACTACGCCTACTCGTTCCGCAAGGCCGCTAGCCGATCCACCCGTGAACCGCACCTCGCTGAAAGGTAGGCGGCGGCGACGTTGGTGAAAAACTCGCCCAGCGCTGTAATACGGCCGTTCGCCGACGACGTCTATGCTCCCTGAAGAGGGCAAGATGCTAAAACACTATCTGGCGATCTCAGTTTGCCTTGGCAGCTTAGCGCTGGCGCAGCAACCGCAGTCAACGCCGCCATCCACTCCACGGCCTCGACGCGCGCCCAATGGCGCGTTTGGCCCAGCCGGCCCATTGCTCGGCGGTCCGAACGTTGAACAGCGCCTCACCGCGCGTCTCAATCTGAACGCGACGCAGCAAAACACCGTGCACACTGCCATCGAGGAGTCCAAGGTGATCCTCAAAGGACTAGGCGAGCAGGAACGCGAACTGCACAGCCAGCTCGGAGCGGCCGTAAGATCGAGCAATTCGGCGAGCATCGATCAGATCAGTCAGCAGCTATCCGCAATCCACCAACAGCGAACCGCGACCGAGGCTAAGGCGCTATCGAAGATCTACGCGGCGCTCGATGCCGACCAAAAGACGAAGATGGATCCCGAGCTGAACCGTTCGTTCGGAGCGCCAGGCCCAAGGGGAGTGGGATTTCGAGGGCGGGGGCAGCGGACCGCGCCGAATGGCGCCGCCGCGCCACAACCGGCGCAACAATAAAACGGGTCCTCTGGACGGTAGACATGCCGAAGGAAAGAAAGCCGGGGATGTGCAAGGGCATCCGGCTGTCGCCGGACTTAGATGAGCCGCTGCACGTCCGCGCAACAAAAGATTTCGTCTCTAACCTGAGTTCGCGCTCGCGCCTCTATAACTGGCTATAAACGCACCCGCCGATTGCGAACCGCAACCGGCAGGAGGCGGCTTGGAAGAAGTTCCGTGCGAGAGTGGGCAAACGCTCTGAAGCGTCCGGGATGTGCGGCTTCCTCAGTTTGATGCTTCTGCTACTGGATGGCGCGCGGCAACCGCGATCAGTCACCGCGCAGCAGTACGGCGCAAATAGGGTGACTACTTCTTGTCGGTTTTCTCGGTGTCCGTGCCCTTCTTGCCCTTCTTGCCCTTCTTGCCCTCCTTTTCCGTGTCGGTTTGGCTGAACGCCACAGTGGCGGCGCCGGTGAGTAATGCAAGGCCGAGCATCAGGCTCATCATCTTCTTCATTTCTTACGGTTCTCCCTTCAACAGATTTAACGGCTCTGGGCCACTGTCTCGGGCCCAGTTATACGAATTACATTCCCCTGTGCGACGCGAAGGACGCAACAAGGGCACAACACCCACTTGCAAGATTCAATGCTTGCGAGCGATGGTGCCGCAACCCAAGTTCCACTCGTCAGAGTCTCTTGGTTTTAATGGGCGAGTTCATCTCACCGGTCCGTAACTTTTACTGCCGGCGGGAATGATTGCTCGAACTATTTTCTGAAGAGCCAGATTTCTAGAGAAGTCGCGTGAGGCAGGTCCGATTCTTCGGCAACGACCTGGGATAGCATATGCATGAGGTTCAGGAGGATTTATGCCACGCGTGCATGTACCCACGTTTCTGGCCATCGCCACGTTAGTCTTGCCGACTTCCGGCTTCAGCCAGTGGCTGCACTATCCGACGGCCGATGTACCGAGAAAATCCGGCGGCACCCCCGATTTGGCGGCACCGGCGCCGCGTTTGGCGGACGGGAAGCCGGACTTCTCGGGTATCTGGCACGCGGCCAGGCGCCTCCCGTGCGATCCGGACGCAAGCCGGTTCATCCCGTGCGGCATCGAAATTGGGGGGTCGCCGCAGGCTCGCAACTTTGGCGTCGATATGCCGGGCGGACTGCCCTATCAGCCGTGGGCTGCAGAGCTGGTGAAGCAACGGAGGGCAGACGAGGGCGTCGACGATCCGCACGTCCGCTGCTTGCCCGATAATCCTCCGCGAACGTGGACCATGCCTCACCTGACGAAGGCGGTGCACACGCCGAGGCTGCTGGTGTTGCTTTACGAAGTCAACGCGATATACCGGCAGATCTTCATCGATGGGCGGCCCTTGCCAGAGGACCGAAACCCCGGATGGAATGGGTACTCCACCGCCCGGTGGGAAGGGGACACGCTCGTCGTCCGCACGGCCGGTTTCCGAGACGGCCTGTGGATCGACATGGGCGGCAGTCCAATGAGCGATGCCGCCCAACTTACGGAACGTATCCGGCGTCCCAACTACGGAACGCTCGAAGTCGAAATCACGGTCGACGACCCCAAGGTCTACACTCGCCCGTGGACGGTTAAGCACACCCAGAACATCGAACTTGATACAGAATTGATTGACGAAGTCTGCCTCGAGAACGAAAAGTCATATGAGCGAATGCAGGCCATCCGGCCGAAGAAGTGAACCGCTCACGCCTTTGCGATCTTCGAGCTTTACGAGGAAGGCCTATTTGTGCTTCAGCGGACGCACTAGAAGCGTCAGGACGAACCCCACGGCCAAGCCCGCCGCCAGAACCGCCAGTGGCGTGTCGTAGATATGCACCCGGCTAGCGCCTGGGGCTAGCGCGGCCTTGGCTCGGTTCGACAATTCCGTAATGATAATGGGGCCAGTGACAGCCGCGGCGCTCCATGCCGTCAGCACGGCGCCGTGAATCGCGCCCACGTTTTCCGGTCCGAAGATATCGGCCAAGAACGCGGGGATGGTGGCGAAGCCTCCGCCATACATTGTGAATACCACGAACAGGCTGGCTTCGAACACGGTCCAGTCGCCGCGGGCGGCGAAGCCGGGAATCAGCAAGAAGAGGATAAACTGCACCACAAAAAACAGCGTGTACGTGTTCCGCCTGCCGATGTAGTCCGAGGAGGAAGCCCAGAAGAAACGGCCGCCGGCGTTAAACAAGCTGATCAGCGAGACCAGGACCCCGGCCTCCACGGGAGTCTTGCGGAACATGTCCTGCGCCATCGGCGAAGCCTGCGCCAGGATGCCGATCCCTGCCGTCACATTAATGAACAAAATGCCCCACAGCAGGTAAAACTGCACCGTGTTTATCGCCGCGTTGCGCGATACGCTCCGGTCGGTAATCATCTTGTTGGTTTTCGTCGGGGCGACCCAGCCCGCGGGAGCCCACCCCTCAGGGGGACGGCGCAGAATGCTCGCGCCGATCAGCATAATCGCCAGATAGGCGGCGCCCAGAGCCATCATGGTCTTCGCAATGCCGAGCAATCCCATAAAGTAAACGTTCAGATAGCCGGCCAGGAACGCTCCGCCGCCGAAGCCCATGATCGCCATGCCGGTGGCCATACCTCGGCGGTCCGGAAACCATTTCACCAGAGTGCTGACGGGAGAGATGTAGCCCAATCCGCATCCAATTCCTCCGATCACTCCCATGCCCAGGAATACCAGCACATTCTGTTGCACCGCCAGGCCGATGCCGCCAATCAGCAACCCAACGCCAAAGAAGATCGCGGCGGCGGTCGCGGCTACGCGCGGTCCGCGGCGCTCCACCCACGGGCCTCCAAAAGCGGCGCTCAATCCCAGAAGAACCAGCGCGGTGGTGAACGTCGGGTAAGGAGGACTGAACCACCAAGGGGCGTTGGGAAACACTGCCTGGATCGGCCGGTTGAATGTGCTCCAGGCGTAGACCGAGCCGATGCAAATATGCACCATAACGGCACCGACGGGAATCAACCAACGGTTCACTGCCGCTTCTCGCGGAGCGGCCATCGGCATGGATTGAGACGCAGCCATGTTGGGATTGTATCTTAGCGCCTTAAATCCGAATATGAATATTGAATTACGGTTTGCGCCAGCGTAGGCGACGCTCCTAAGAAGCGCCGCTTCCACTCAAGTCCGGCTGTGCTCCGGGCTGACGCCGAGCGATCCTCGCGGAATTGCTCCGACCCTCCGCATCAGGGGAGCGATGGTAAGGCCGTGAGCAAAAATCGAGAACGCGACTACGGCGAAACTCACCGTGACGATCTCTTCGCGCCGGGCCACGCTGCTGGGAATACTGATGGCCAGCGCCATCGCGAGCGCGCCGCGTAGGCCGGCCCAAAACAATACGTGCCGCTGCGGCCCGCTTAAGCGCAAGGAAGAACGGGAAAAGACCGAACAGAGCGGATAGATGGAAGCCGCGCGGCCCGCCGTCACCGCGAGCATGGCAACCAGGGCGGCTCGCCACTGGGCGCCGAAATGGCTGTTGATCTCGCTCATTCCCACCAGCAGAAAAACAACGGAATTGGCTACAAACGCCGCAAACTCCCAGAACGCTTCCACCGCCTCGCGGCCGCGCTCGGAAATGCGTCGCAGGGGCCCCAAGTTTCCCAGCATCAGCCCGGCTGCCAGCGTGGCGAAAACCCCAGAAACTCCCAGGCTGTCGGCAAGCAGGAAAGAGCCGTAGGCTGCAATGGTAGTGCATGCGGTCTCCACCAAATGATCCTCAGTGCGCGCAATGAGAAAAAGAATGAGCTGCCCCACTAAAGCCCCGCATGCCAATCCACCCGCGGTGTTGGCCAGGGCCGCGCCAGCGGCGCTCCAAGAGGAGATCTGCCCGCCGGAAGCCAGAGTCACGGCGATCCCGTACCCTACGGCCGCCGTCCCGTCGTTAAAGAGACTCTCCGCCTCCACCAGCAGACGCAGACGTCCGTGAACGCCGGCCTCGCGGAAGAGCGCGATCACCGAGATGGGATCGGTGGCGGCGATTAATACCCCAAAAAGCAGAGCGCTGGGCCCATCCCAGCGAGCCAGAAAGAACATGCCCGCCCCCGTGACGGCGGCGGAAATTAAAACGCCGGCAGTCGCTAGCACGATGATCACCGGCAAATCCCGCCGCAGCTCGCTCCAACGGAGGTGGAACGCCGCCTCGAAAATGAGCGGCGGCAGCAGGCCAGTGAAAACCAGCTCGCGAGTGAGCTGGACGTGCGGGACAAATGGCGCGAGCGCCATTCCAGCGGCCACCAGGCCCACGACGTAGGGAAGGCGCAGTCTCCGGCTGATGATGGCCACCACTGCCGCGATCAGCAGCAGCAGCACGGCGCTCCGCTCGAAATCCCACTGCATTAATTCATTGTGGACAACGCCGGTGGCCATTGCAGTCCGTAAGTAAAAGCGCTCCGCTTGCCGAAGCACGCGGAGCCAACCCTCACCCCCGCCCTTAAGGGCGGGGGTCGAGCTTACGGACGCATCACGGACATGATAGGCTGCCACAGAGGAGGCGGATCGAATGGCAAAGAAAGAGAAATCCGCAGTTGGCCGGCGAGGCTTTTTGAAAGGCGCGGCCGTGGGAGCGGCGGCGATCGCGGCGGGTCCAGCCGGGCAAGCCCAAGCGCCCACTAATGCGCCATCAAGCCGGCCGGCTGCTCTGCCGCCCACGCCCGCGCAACGCGCCGCCGAAACCTCCCCTCCCGCCGAGGATATTCAAATCGTCGAAAGGCCCGGCTCCGACTACATGGTGGATGTTTTTAATTCCCTGGGGCTGGAATACCTGTTCGCCACACCCGGATCGAGTTTTCGCGGCATCCACGAATCGGCAATCAATCACGGCGGCAACCGGCCCGAGTTCATCACGTGCATGCACGAGGAATGCTCGGTTGCCATGGCGAATGGCTATGCAAAAGTAGAGGGCAAGCCGGTGCTGGTTTGCGCCCACGGAACGGTCGGCATTCAACACGCGGCCATGGCGATTTACAATGCCTACTGCGACCAGGCGCCGGTGTTCATCGTGGCCGGCAATATTTCCGACGCCGCGGAGCGCAGAGGCCGCGTGGAATGGCTGCACGCCGTGCAAGACGTCGGCGCCACCGTGCGCGAATACACCAAGTGGGACGACAGCCCGGCTTCCCTCACCCATTTCGGCGAATCCGCCGTGCGCGCCTATCAACTCGCGATGACGCCGCCGACGATGCCCGTGCTTTTGGCAGCCGATGGAGTTCTGCAAGAATCGCCCGCGCCGACCGATTTCGACTGGCGCATCCCGAAGCTTCCGAGGATAGCCGCTCCCGCAGGCGATTCGACTGCGGTCGCGGAACTCGCTCGGATGCTGGTGGCCGCGGAGAATCCCCTGTTTGTAGCTAGCCGCTCGGCCCGCACGCCGGAGGGATTGAGACTATTGATCGAGCTCGCCGAGACCCTGCAAGCCGGCGTGATCGATCAGCAGCGCCGCATGAACTTCCCTGGGCGCCATCCGCTGAATCAGACTCAG
>DASQJB010000318.1:0-38398 GCA_035631295.1 Bryobacteraceae bacterium
TCGCTCCGGGAAATACGTCGCAGACGCCCGTGGTTGCTACGGTGTCTTCGCCTCCGCTGGTTTTGGCGGCGCCCTCGATGCAGAGCGCGATTTCAGCCGCGGCAAGGAACCCATCCTGCCGGTCCGGCATGAGCACCGCGCCCGCGTGGCCGCCTTCGCCCTCAATCCAAAATCGAAGGCTTGCCGGAGCTGCAATCGCCGTTACGATCCCGATTTCGATTCCTTTTTGCTCCAGGAGAGGACCTTGCTCAATGTGCAGCTCGACGAAGGCGTGATAGTACGCCGGAGGTAGGCGAACGGCCTCAAGAGGCCCGTGGAATCCCGCTCCCGCTCGCACCTCGCTCAGGGTTTTCCCTTCGCGGTCCCGAAGACGATCGCCGGCGGAACCGTCTAACGCCCCGGACAAAAGGCGGCTACCGAGGCAACCCACCCCGAATCGGGTCGGCTCCTCGGCAGTGAAAATGAGAAGCTCTATGGTGCGCCGAGGCTGAAAACCCGCCCGGGCGAGCGCCCGAATTGCTTCGAGGCCTCCCAACACACCCACGGTTCCATCGAACCGTCCTGCGTTGGGAATTGCGTCGATATGCGAGCCGGTTCCTACAGCCGATAATTCCGGCTGCCTGCCGGCCCATCGCGCGAAGGTGTTCCCGACAGCATCCTCGCGAATCTTGAGACCGGAATCCTCGCAGAGCTTCTTTACGAATCCTCTGCCGCGCAGGTCCGCAGCGGTAAAGACGATGCGGGTTACGACCGGCGCGGGAGCTTCCGAAATCGCGGCGAGTTGATCCAACTCGCGCGCCACGCGATCTTTGTCGATAGAGAGGTTCACGCGGCGGCGCTCGGATTGCGGTTCCAGTCCTTATAGATGAGGTATTTCGCCGGGCGCTTGCCGAGCGCGCCGAACCACTGAAGGCAATACGGACCCATCCAGATGAAATCGCCCGCGGTTACCGGATACCAGGAATCGTTCAGACGATAGATTCCACCGCCCTGAAGCATGAGCAGTCCATGCTCCATCACGTGGATTTCCACCATCGGCAATGCCGCGCCCGGTTGATACGTCATCGTATTCACGGCGAAATCGAAGCACGCATCGGCGGGGACAAGCGCGCGCACTTCGAGATCGGCGTCGCGCATGAGAGGTTCCGGCTTGACGTTCGTCTCTCGGCCGGCGAAAAATTGCGGCAGTGCATTGCCATCGAGATTCACATACGGCTTTTCGATCACCGCCGCCTTAGCAGCGTCATTGGCGGAGATACATTCTTTAGCGCCCGGAGGAAGATACGCGTAATCGCCTGGGTGCAGAGGTCCATAGCCGGCGCATTCCAGTTCGCCTTCCAGCACATACAGGAATCTCTGCGCCGCGGCTGTGGGCAACTTTCCGCCCTCCTCAAATTCCGCCGTGTATTGCATGAATTTCGCGCCAATTTGTGGCGCGGCGTGTACGACGGCCGTAGCTTTGTACATACCGGGGAGCGGAGCGCGAACGAATGTATCCGGCGTTTGCAACAGATGATCCCGGCGATGTGCGCTGCGAGTCAATCCTAATTCATGCATGGGTGTCTTTCGCTCGGCGCGGGCGCACGAACTGGCCTCTACGCTGCGCGGTGATGGCTCCGTTCTGGAAAATGGTTTCGCCACGCCGGATCGTTCGGCGCACGGCGCCTCGAAAGCTCGCCCTCACATACGGACTTAGCGCGTGACGCTGATGCAGATCCTCGGGACGCAAAGTATAGTCGGCGGACAGATCCACGAGCGCCAAATCCGCGTCGTTGCCGGGTTGCAGGCTGCCCTTGTTCGGGATTCGGAATCTTTGGGAGGGATTTCCGGCAAGCAGAGCCGCAATGCGCTCCGGCGGCAGACCGCGCTCATGAAACCCTCGATCTAGCATCACCGCCAATGTGGACTGAACGCCCTGAATGCCACCCCAGGCCTTCCAAAACTCGCTCGATTTCAGTTCTCGAGGCGCGGGCGAATGATCGGAGGCGACTACATCCACGGAACCATCCATGACTTTGGCCCATAATGCTTCCTGGCAGCCGGCATCGCGGAGCGGAGGCGCACACTTCGCGATCGCGCCGAGCCGCTCGACATCTTGTTCGGTGAAGAAAAGATAGTGAGGGCAGGTCTCGATCGAGACATCCACCCCTCGCGATCGCGCCTCTAAGGCTGCCACAACTCCACGTCCACAACTCACATGCACAATATGCAGCTTTGCGCCTGCCTCTCCGGCCAGCAGCGCGGCTCGCTGAATCGCTTCTACTTCCGCGATCACCGGGCGCGATTCGAGAAAATCGCGGATTCCGAGCCGCCCCTGTTCCGCCATTCGCCGCGATAATGCGCTGGTCAGTTCCTGGCTCTCCGCATGCACGGCGACGGGCAGATCCAGCCGCGCGGCTTCCTTCAGACCTTGGTAAAGCGTGTCATCGTCCGCACGGGGAAACTCCGGCAATCCGGAATCGCACATAAACGCCTTAAACCCGACGACGCCGCGGTCCGCGAGTTCCGCCATTTGACAGACATTGCCCGGAATCAAGCCACCCCACAACCCGAAATCCGCGACTGACGCAGCTTCGAGCGCGGCGCGCTTGCGATCAAATTCGTGCGCGTTTGTCGTGCACGGGGTGGAGTTGAGCGGCATGTCAAAGAACACCGTTCCACCTCCAGCCGCCAGAGCCCGGCTGCCGGTGGCCGCGCCTTCCCACTCTGTGCGGCCCGGCTCATTAAAGTGCAGATGAATGTCGATCACTCCGGGGAAAACATGCAGGCCGCCCGCATCAATCTCTTCGGCAGCGCCGGGCAGATCCAGTCCGATATCGGAAATGGTCCCGTCTTCAATTGCAAGATCGAGGACGCGAGGGCCGTCTGGCAGCACCAGCACGCCGCCCCGGATCATCAGGTCACTCACGGCCGCGCTCCAATTCCTCGAGGAAACGCCCTCCCGCTGCAAGCGCGGCAGCGACATCCTCCACAAGCACGGACTCATCGGGATGATGGCTGATTCCGCCCGGACTACGCAAAAACAGCATGGCCGCCGGCATCCGTCGGGCCATGATCATCGCGTCATGTCCCGCGCCACTGTGCATCCGATGGACAGGATGACCACTGTCTTCGACCGCGCGGGCAAGCGCGGCCGTCAAACGCTCGTCCATCGCAACTGATGGCTGATCGAGACGGCTCTCCGATGACACGCGCAACCCGCGCCGCGTGGCGATCGGGCGCGCGCACCTGAGTAATCGATCCACTACTTCATGGCGAACGCAGTCCTCGGGATGCCGCACGTCCAAGCTCAGCGTCGCCTCGCCCGGAATCACGTTGCCCGCTCCCGGTTTGGCGTCGATGCACCCAATGGTCGCGACGAGATCGGCGACGGCGCGCGCTTCGCGTTCGACCGCGATCATCCATTCGGCTGCCCCGGCAAGCGCATCCCGGCGAGCATGCATTGGCGTAGTCCCGGCGTGATTCGCTTGGCCTCCAAATCGAATCTCGAGCCGGCTCTGCCCCACGATGCTCTCCACCACGCCGAGAGGAAGGACGAGCGCTTCCAGCACGGGACCTTGCTCGATGTGCATTTCCAGATAACCGAGAACGCCTGTTGAAATAGACGCCTCCGAGATCCGGGATGGATCGAGGCCGAAATCTCGTATTGCTTGGGCTACGGAAACGCCTCGGGCATCTCGCCGAGTTAACAAATCGGCATCGATATCGCCAACCAGCGCGCGGCTTCCGATAAAAGGAACGCCGAAGCGAACCCCTTCCTCTTCGGAAAATCCAGCGACTTCGATGGGAAATTTTAATCTCCGTCCGGCGAGCAGTCCAACCAAGCCAATGCCGAGCAGCACTCCGAGCGGTCCGTCGAACGCTCCCGCATTTGGCACGGTGTCCAAGTGCGAGCCGACGATGAGGCGAGGCGCATTTGGATCCGCGCCGGGATAGGAGCCGCGAATGTTGCCGACAGGGTCCACGCACACGCTCATGCCGGCAAGATTCATCCACCGGCCTACTTCAGCATGCACCCTGCACATGGGCCCTGAGAGAAAGGTCCGCGTGAGACCGTCGACTTGTTCGCTGTGCGAAGCCAGGCCTTGGCACCGAGAGACGATTTCACCCGCCCGCGCGAGATAGGCGCCCATCACGACCCTCTGCGCAGCCTCAACCCCAGACAGCCATACGGCGGACGCGCGTCGGTATAAACGCCGAGCTCTTCGCCGCGCTCAACGATGGTGTCCCAGGTCCGATTATTCGCTTCCAGATGGATCTCGGAGATTTCGGGAATTTCTTCTAGAATCTTTGCGCCAGTTTGATAGATGATCTGTTGAATGCTGCCGGACTCGAACGACTCAAACACCTGACGCACGATGCTCCGAATTGCGCAAGGAATTCTGCCCGCGCTAAACGCGGACTCCGGATTCGAGTATTGCCATTCGAGATCCAGCCACATGTGAAGCGGCCGGTTGTGAATGTCGGGCAGAGTTGTGTATTGATCGCGAACGAAGCCGTAGAAAGCGCTGCCTCCCAGCCTGAGCATGCGAAATCCCCGAATCCCCGAGGCGATTTCGACAACGCCCGCGCGATTTAACTCGATCCGGGCGCTTAATCGCTCCGGCCCTGAAGGAGTGAACGCTTTGGACGCTTCGGAAAACGGCGAGTAGGGGATCTCCGTCGCCGAAACTTGAACTCCTTCCACCTGCGGATACAAACCGAGGAACTTGGCGCCCAAAAAGCGGCAGTAGTCCTCCAGATCGCTTCCCGAATAGTTCGCCGTTTCCCGCTGAATGAAGTTCTTCATGGAGTCGGTAGCAATCAGACCGGTATTGGCTCCCGTGGCATAGGTCGGCCAGAATGCGTCGCCATAAATCAGAATCAATACATTCGCGCCGAACACGGGGTTTTGATTGTTTGGAGCCGCGCCATCGCGGTTCAAACGGTAGACGATTACGTCTCCCTTCCCGTAATAGTTTTGTTTCCAGCCGCTGGCGAACTGCTCCATGATCTCCCTTAGACGGAGCCCAAGCCTAAAGCCTGCTCCACCCGAAAGCCCGCAATTCGATACACCTGCCGCAGCGCTTCTGTGTATTCTTCTTCCCGCGTCGCTTGAAGACGCTGCCGAAGCGCTTGCAGAATATCGTGCTTTGTGCTTCCTTTGACCGCATACAAAAACGGAAACCCAAATTTAGCATGATAGCCGTCATTGAGCCGCTGCAATTCTTCGAACTCTTGGGGAGTCAGGCGATCCAAACCCGCGCCGCCCTGTTCGGCGGCAGAAGCGTCGCTGACACGCGCCCGCGTCCCTAAATCCGGATGCGCGCGGAGCAGGGCGAGCTGCTCTTCAAGTGAAGCGCGCTCTACTTGCGCCTCCATCTCGCGATGAAGGACTTCGGCATTCGCAAAAGGACGCGCGCTCCACGCCCGTTCCGCAACCCAAGGCGAATGCTCGAAGACCCATCCGATCGCCTCCACAAAAGCTTCGCGATCGAGAGAATTTAGAGTTTCAATTGTCATCGCCCTCAGCGCAATAGACCGGCGTCCCTTCAACTCGAACTTCGCTAACGCAAATCGAGTCGCCCAGCGTGAAGAGAGCGGCCAGCACACGCTCAAGACTATCGGCGCGTTCGACCACAGCGGCGAGCGGACTGTCTTTGGGAGGGCGCAGATAGAGGATATCGGCGGCCTTTCCGGGGGTGAAGTCGCCAACTTCGTTTGCCAGATCCAGCGCCTCGGCCCCGCCTCGAGTCGCAAGATACAACAGTTGCGCGGGACTGAGTGCTAGCCCTTCGGGCGCGAGACGCTGTAACAAGTAAGCCTGCAATCCCTCCTTCAAGATTCCGAAACCCGTGCCTCCGCCGACATCCGTGCCAAGCGAGCATTTCACCCCGGCTTCCACATGTCGCCGCAGCGGAAAGAATCCGCTTCCAAGCGCGGCGTTGCTCGAAGGGCAGTGCGACACGGCTGCCCCGCTGGCGGCCAGACGGTCGAGCTCCGATTCGGAGGGATGTACATTGTGCGCAAACACGGCTCCGGGTCCCGTGAAATGGAAGCGCTCATACACTGCCAGATAATCCGCCGCCCAAGGAAATAATCGGGCGATCTCTGCGATCTCCGCGCGACTCTCGTTCAGATGCGTTTGAAAGCGAAGTCCCTTGTGTTCGCGCATCAATGCTTCGCAGGCTTCGAGCATCGTTTCGGATGTCGAGAGCGCAAAGCGCGGGGTCACCGCGTACAGCAGCCGCCCCCGGCCGTGAAACCGGCCGATCAATTCGGCGCTTTCCCGATACGCGTTGTCCGGAGTTTGATGCAGTTCCGGACGGAGCAGACGGTCAGAAAGGACCATCCCACTGACGATCCGCAAGCCCAAACGCTCCGCCGCTTCGAACAAAGCGGCGGTAGCGGGAGCGAAGTGCGCGCCGAACACCAGAGCCGCCGTGGTTCCATGCGACGCCAGCGCGTGGAGGAACCGGCGAGCGGTCTCGCAGGCGTAAGAAAGCTCGGCCATGCGCGCTTCCTCAGGAAGCGCTAATTCCTCGAGCCAGCTCAACAGTTCCTTGCCTAGCCCGCCCAGAATGCGAAGCTGCGGAAAGTGAATGTGCGTGTCAATCAATCCCGGCAACAGAAATCCGCCCCTCAAATCGGTAACGGAGGCTGCCGGGTAATTGGCTCGAACTGTGCTGTATTCGCCGCACGCTTCGATCTTTCCATCGGAGATAAGCAGCGCGCCATCCCAGTAGGCTTCAAGCGCTCTGGCATCGAAGAACGGATTACGCGGGGTATGAAGCAGGGGCGCCCGCAGAATTTCGCCCCGTTTGGGCGAGCTCACTGATGCAAAGCTCCCTGGGCAACGGTGGCCGGCTCGCTTTCGCGAAGCTCACGAGCGCGGCGGATGGCGAAGAAGATGCGCTCCGGCGTCGCTGGACTCTGCAGATCCACTGGTCCGCCGTTGTCGAAAGCTGCAATTGCGTCGCGAATCGCTTCGCGCACGGAGATCGCGAGCATGAGCGGCGGCTCGCCCACAGCCTTACTTCCGAAAATCACATCCGGGTCGGCGGCGCGTTCGAAAAAACTCACGTTGAAGACATCCGGCATTTCGGACCAGGAGGGCAGTTTGTAAGTGGAAGCGCCTGCGGTCGCGAGGCGGCCCTGCGCGTCCCACAGCAATTCCTCGATGGTCAGCCAGCCAACGCCTTGAAGGAATCCGCCTTCGATCTGTCCGCGATCGATGAGCGGCGATAGGGAATCGCCGACGTCTTCCAGAATATCGGTCCGCAGAAGACGAAAGTCGCCGGTGAAGGCGTCCACTTCGACTTCGGAAACCGCCGCGCCGTAAACGAAATAGTGGAAGGGCTTTCCCGAAGCGGTGGCGGCATTGTAGTGAATCCCGGGCGTTCGATAGAAACCGTGCGCGATCAAAGGAATCCTTTGCCGGTAAGCGCGCTCGCAAACCTTCCCGAAAGTCGTCGCTTCCGCGTCGGCGCCTTGCCTGAACACGCGCCCATTTTCAAAACAAATTGCTTCCGGCTCGCAACCCAACAGGGTCGCCGCAACGCTCGCGAGCCTCTGCCTGATTTGGCTGCAGGCGTCCACCACTGCAGCGCCGTTCAGATCGGTTCCGGCTGAAGCCGCGGTGGCGGAGGTATTCGGCAGCTTGTCCGTGCGAGTCGGCATTAAGCGAATCGAGGCCAAGGGAAGCCCGAGCGACTCCGCCGCGATCTGGCGGATCTTGGTGAAAAGCCCCTGACCCATTTCCGTTCCGCCGTGATTCACTTGCACGCTGCCATCCCGGTAAATCAGCACGAGGGCTTCGGCTTGATTGAAGAAAGTCGCCGTGAAGGAGATGCCGAACTTGGCCGGCGTAATTGCCAGACCGCGCTTCTTGTGAACGCTGCGAGCGTTGCTCGCGTCGATCTCCGCGCGACGCGATTGGAAATCGCTGGATTCCTTCAACCGATTCCAAATCATGGCGATTCGGTCCGCGTGCTTTACCGGTTGGCCGTAATGCGTGACATCGCCCTCGCGATAGAAATTCCTTTCGCGCACGAGTTCCGGAGGAAGCCCGAGGCGGCGGGCCGCCTGATCCAGAATCTCCTCGATCACCACCATTCCTTGCGGCCCACCGAATCCGCGAAAAGCCGTTTGCGAAGTCTTATGCGTCCTGCAAATATATCCCGTCACTTCGACTGCGGGCAGCAAGTAGGCGTTGTCCACATGAAACATCGCGCGAGAAAGCACCGGCTCCGACAAATCCAAACTCCACCCGCCATCGGAGTAAAGCGAAATCTTGACCCCATCCAAGCGGCCGTCGTCCCGAAATCCGGCCGAATAGCGAGCCAGGAAGGGATGCCGCTTGCCGGTGAGCGCCATATCGAGGGCTCGCGTCAAACGAACGCGAACCGGGCGCTTTGTTTTCCAGGCTCCGAGCGCTGCGATGGCCGCCCAGGCGTTCGCTTGCACCTCTTTGCCACCGAATGCGCCGCCCATGCGAAGGCATTCGACCGTAACCTGATTGCGCGCAATGCCCAGAACCCGCGCGACCACTTCTTGTGTTTCCGCCGGATGCTGCGTTGAAGACTGGACTCCGATCCCACCGCTTTCGTCCAGCCAGGCGATGGCGCATTGCGTTTCCAGATAAAAATGTTCCTGACCGCCGATGAAAAGCTCGCCGAAAAATTGCAGAGAACTGTCCTTCGTTACCGAAACATCGCCACGCGACATCCTGAGTGGAGCCGACAAGAAACTTCCCGTCGCAATTGCCGCCTCGATCGTCAGGATCGGATCGAGCGGCTCATAATCGACTTGCACGAACTCAGCTCCGCGCCTGGCTGCCTCCAGCGATTCGCCCAGCACCCAGGCGACGGGCTGCTGATGAAACATCACGTCCGCCGGGAACAGCGGCTCATCGTGGCGATTGGACCCGGAATCGGCTTCGCCCAGCGCGTCGCCCCCGGTCAACACTGACACAACACCCGGCTGTTTGATCGCGGACGACGCATCAAGCGCCTTTACTAAGGCGTGAGCATGCGGAGCGCAGACGGGCCACGCGTGCAGCAGGCCGGGAAAACGGAGACAGAGATCGTCGGTGTAAAGCGCGGATCCGGTGACGTGCCCGCGAGCGCTCTCATGAGCTTCCGGCTGCCCCACGATTTTCATGCGGCAGCCTCTTCGTATTCCCAGCAGAATTTTTCTATCAGCGACTTCGCGGCTTCACGCCGGTAAGCCGCGGAGCCGCGGTGATCGCCGATCGGACTCAGCATTTCTTCAAGAGCAGCCTGTGCACGCGTGATCGATGTTTTGTTCCAGCGCTCTCCGAGGACCGCTTCTTCCGCGGCATACACGCGCACGGGCGTGGCCGCGACGCCGCCTAATGCAAAGCGCGCTCGAATCACCCGCTCCCTGCGGTCCAGTTCGATAGAGAACCCCGCGGCCAGCGTGCTGATGTCGTCCATGCGGCGTTTCGCAACTTTGTAGAAGCGGGCGTAAGAGGGCAAAGGCTTGGGAATGTCGATTGCTAAAATCAACTCGCCTGGCTCGAGTGCCGATTGCCGGTATCCCGTGAAGAACGCGGTCAGCGGGACGTTTCTCCGGCCGCCCGCACTCGCCAAAACTACGCTTGCGTCCAGCGCGAGCAGCATTGGCGCGCCGTCCCCGATGGGCGACGCTGTCCCGAGGTTCCCTCCGAGCGTCGCCCGATTCCGCAGAGGAGGCGAAGCGAACAGCGGCAGCCACTGTTGGAAAATCTGCGGCGCACTTCGCCAACGCAATTCTATTTCGGCGAGGGGGAGCGCCGCGCCAATGCGTACAACATCCAGCGTTTCAGAGAACTCGAGCAGCTCCGGCACGGCCTCCAGGCTGACCAGCCGCGACCACCGGCGGAATCGCAAATTGGACTCGACGCCTAGATCGGTCGCGCCTGCAATCCATCGAGCCTGCGAATCCTCCCCAGCAATCGATAAGCATTCGTCCAGGCTGGTGGGACGCTCAAAACGTGCGCCGCCAGCCTGGTACGCGGCGCTCTCCAATTGCGGCGCGGGCCGCGATAGCCGATCGCGAAAACGACCCGCCGGCGGCGGTCCCAAAGAGCGCGCCGCGTCTGCAATCGGGCGATAGCCGGTGCACCGGCACAAATTCCCCGCGAGCGCGTGCGGGTCGCAAGCACCGTTGCGGCCAGGGCGGTACTGCTCGGCAAACAAGCTCACAACGAATCCGGGCGTGCAGTAACCGCACTGCGATCCCCCAGCGGCAGCCATCGACTGTTGGGCCTCGGCGAGGTGGCCGTTCTCGGCGAGCCCCTCAACGGTGTGGATCTCGCGCCCGGCGGCCATGGGAGCGAACATCAAGCAACTGTTGATGGCCCGGTATGCGCACCCGCCATCGTGGCTCGCCACGTCGACGACCATGCAGGCGCCGCACTCGCCTTCGGCGCATCCTTCTTTCGCCCCCGTAAGGCCACGATCGCGAAGAATATCCAGCAGGGTAGTCTGAGCGCCGGCATCACCGACTGTAACGGATTGCCCGTTCAACAAAAATTGGATTGGTTTGGCAGTCAGTCCTGGCGTCACATCCCACCCCTTCAAACCGCCGCTCTCTCCACTGACTCAGCGCACAACGCAGCCCGGCGCCGGGCGCTGTGCGCTAAGGGAGCCTTCAAAAGGGAACCCGCGGGCGGGCGACATGGACCCTCGATTGGGGAACCTCCCCGGCAAACCCGATACCGCCGACAGTGTAACACAGAGGTTAATTTCCTTATCGCGTCCGATTGCTCACGCCGTGCTCCGTGCAGAGCAGAGCGGCGATTCACGGGCTGAAGCCTGTGCCACATTACAACCTGCTGCCCATATACACGAATCGGATCATCAGCAGCAAGGCCAGCGGATAGGCGACCAATGGCACTTCGCGCCCGCGCCCCCGCATCAAGTGGAGCAACACATACGAAGTCAGCCCGAACGCGAGTCCGTTTGCGATGCTGAAGGTCAGCGGAATGGTGATGAGGGTCAAAAAGGCGGGGAACGCCTTGCACTCATCGTCCCAAGGAACCTCCGTAATGGAAGAGAGCATTAAGCCGCCGACTACAACCAGCGCCGGCGCGGTGGCCGCGGACGGCACGGCGCCAAAGAGGGGCGCGACAAAAAGGGCGACGATAAACATCAGTCCGGTGACGATCGACGCGATTCCCGTTCTGCCGCCCGCGGCGACTCCGGCCGCGCTTTCAACGTAGCTCACGACGGTCGTCGTTCCTGCCAGCGACCCCGCGATGGTCGCCGTGGCGTCGGAGAGAAGAATCCGATTTACACGCGGGATTCGGTTCTTGTCGTCCAAGAGTTGCGCTTTCCGGCTCACCGCGACAAGCGTGCCGATATTGTCGAACATATCCACAAACAGGAATACAAACACGATTTCCAGGAGTCCAAAGCTCATCGCCCCGCGGATGTTCAGATGCAAAAATGTGGCTGAGATATCGCTCCAGCGAAACGTTTGTGGCTCCCAATGAACCAGTCCGGCCATGGCTCCCACGCCCGTGGTGGCAAGAATGCCCACAAGAATCGCGGCGCGAACTTTCCACGCTTGGAGCAGGGCGATCAAAAGTATCCCGAAAAGGGCGAGCGCGGCGTTGGGGTCGCGCAAATTTCCCACCGAGACCAAGGTCGCCGTGTTTGCCTTAACCAGGTTCGCGTTCCGCAGGCCGATAAACGCGATAAATAAGCCGATCCCTGCGCTGAGGGCCGCATAAAGCTCAGGGGGGATAGCAGCCACGATCCACTGCCGGATTCCCAACACAGTAAGCACAAGAAACACAACCCCGGAAAGGAAGACGGCGCCAAGAGCTGTTTCCCACGGTACTCCGATTCCTTTGACCACGGAATAGGTGAAATAGGCGTTCAGGCCCATACCGGGCGCAAGGGCGATGGGGTACCGCGCGAATACGCCCATCAGGAGGGTACCGAGAGCCGCCGAGATGCACGTGGCTGCAAATACGGCCGGACCTGGCATTCCCGAATCTTTCAAAATGGACGGATTGACGAAAACGATGTAGGCCATCGTGATGAACGTCGTCAATCCCGCGAGAATTTCGGTCTTCCAGTTTGTGTTTAATCGCCGGAACTCGAAATAACGCTCCAGCGACCGAATGACTGCCTGTGGCAATGTGTCCTCCCAACTCAGATTAATGCCGCGGCACGAAGCGGCCGAGCACCATATGGCGAAACCCGGCCCCACACTCTGGGCCTTGACTCGCCGGCTTTCGCGCAGGATCTTCGTTTAGGTTTTCTGAATATGATCTTCGGACAAAACTGCCTTGACTCCATTTAGCCCTTGTCCCATATTTGCCACCCAGGGGGAATCTTTATGCAGAGAGTCAGTCGCCGGAGTTTAAGCGCATGCGCCGCGTTGCTGATGTGCTGCGCCATTAGAGGGCAGGAGTTTCGCGGCAACCTCAGCGGCGTCATTGTTGATCCCGCGGGCGCGGTGATTCCCGGCGCGATGGTCGCCGCCACGGAAGTCAACACGGGCACCAAGGTACAAACTGCGTCGGATGCGGCCGGGCAATACAACCTGCCGTTCCTGGCCCCGGGAGATTACGACATCGCCGTGCAATCGTCCGGATTCAAGGAATTTGTCCGCAGGTCCGTGCACGTTGGCGCGGGCGACCATCCGGTAGTTGATATCGCGCTAGAAGTTGGAAACGCCACGCAGACCATTGAGGTAACCGCGGATGCGCCGCTGGTGAACTCGGAAAATGCATCCATCGGACAGGCGATTACGACCAAGGAAGTCGCCGACCTTCCGTTGAACGGGCGTACGCCTTTAACGCTTGCTTCTCTCTCGATGGGCGTTCTTGCCACGGGTCAACCATCGCTCATTCATCCCTTCGACAGCGGCGGGGCTGCGGGCTGGAGCATCGCGGGAACCGCCTCCCAAACCAATGAAATCCAGGTGAACGGCTCCCCAGACGCCACCTGGGACGGCCGCCTGGCCTATAGCCCACCCAACGATGCCGTGGAGGAGGTCCGCGTCAAAGCCTTCGATAGCGACGCGTCCTTCGGGCACACTGGAGGCGGCACTATTAACCAGGTTCTTAAAAGCGGAACCAATTTGCTGCACGGCACGGCTTGGGAATTCAACCAGCCGAACTCGCTTATCGCGAACAATTTCTTCAACAACAAGGCGGGCCTGGGAAATCCCGTGACGCACTACAACCAGTACGGAGTTACGGCGGGCGGACCGCTAATGATACCGAAGCTGCTGGACGGCCGCAACAAGCTGTTCTGGTTTTTCGCGTGGGAAGGACTCAAGGACAGCCAGCCGAACACCACCTTCCTGTCCGTAGCCACGAATAACGAGCGCAACGGCGACTTCTCCGATCTGTTGAAGCTCGGCTCGCAATATCAGCTTTACGATCCGTATTCGGGAGCGCTGAACGGAACCGTGGTCACGCGGCAGACTTACGCCAACAACATCCTGCCGCCCAGCCGCCTGAATCCCGTGGCGCAGGCTTACCTGAAGCTGATGCCGCAGCCGAATCTTCCCGGGCAGGCGAACGGACTCAATAACTACGGCAGCACCGCGCCCACGCCCGACAACTTCAGCAACTACCTCGGCCGCATCGATTACAACCTCACTCAGAACGACCGGATGTTCTTCGATGTCCGGCACACGGATTACATCCAAACCAAAAACAATTATTTTAATAACCTGGCCACAGGCTCCATCCTGACGCGCGAGAACTGGGGTTCGACGCTGGACAACGTCTACACAATCAACGCCGCGAACGTGCTGGACCTCCGGCTCA
The DNA here is from genome assembly GCA_035631295.1 of Bryobacteraceae bacterium. Lineage (GTDB taxonomy): Bacteria > Acidobacteriota > Terriglobia > Bryobacterales > Bryobacteraceae > Palsa-187. The sequence continues at coordinate 13,778 of DASQJB010000318.1, forward strand.
ACTTCACGCGAATGGGCGAAGCCCACCCGTCGCCGAGCGCCGGATTCGACCCCACAAGTCTGGGGTTCCCTTCTTATCTGTCGACCTCTTCCACCTATCGGCAGCTTCCAAACGTCGTCTTTGCAGGCGCCACCGCGTTTACCACCATGGGCTCCAACGGCGCCAACACGCTACCCTCGCAATCGCTGCAACTGTTCGGCAGTTGGGCGATGAACAAGGGCAATCACAGCCTCAGATTCGGCGGGGAACTCCGGCAGTATGTCCTGAACACGGTTAGCTACGCGAATTCGGCCGGAAGTTTTTCGTTCAGCGCCAATAGCTGGGTAAGAGCGTCCAGCAGCGCTTCTTCCAGCGTGGTGCAGGGCCAGGATCTCGCGGAGTTCCTGCTCGGCTTGCCCACCAGCGGGTCCTTCGACCTAAACACAGCCGCCGGGCTGTTTGAACACTACGGAGCTTTGTTCGTTCAGGACGATTGGCGCATCAAACGGAACCTCACCGTGAACCTCGGCGCGCGGTTCGACTACGACGCGCCGTGGCGCGAAAAATACAACCGGACCGCCAACGGCTTCGACACCACTAGCCAAAATCCGCTCGCGCCAGCGGCGGTGGCGGCGTACAACCAGAATCCGATACCCCAGATCCCCGTGGGAAGCTTCCAGGCGCCGGGAGGGCTGACCTATCCTTCCGATGGCGCTCTCTACGAACAGACTTCGCACATGGTCAGCCCGCGCATAGGCCTGGCATGGACGCCAGGATTTGCCCACGACAAGACTGTTGTAAGGGCGGGCTTCGCTACTTTTGTTCAGCCGGTGATGCTGACGCAGTTAGACATCACGGGGAAGTATTCGACTAACCCCATCTTGCAGCAATATGGATTCAGCCAGACCACCCAGGTGGTGCAGCCGAGCAATTTCCTCAGCCCCGCGGCAACGCTAAGCAATCCGTTCCCGAACGGCATCCAGAAGCCCGTCGGATCGGCGCTCGGATTGGCGACGTTCGCTGGCCAAACGGTGCAGTTCATCGATCCGCACGCGCAAGATCCGTATTCCCTGCGCTGGAACTTGGATGTTCAGCATTCCGTGACGCCGAACACAATGGTGGAAGTAGCTTATGTGGGCAGCCACGGCGTGCATTTGCCGATGTACGTGACGCAGCTTAACGGCATTCCGCGCCAGTATTTGAGCACGCTGCCAGTGCGGGACCAAGCCGCGATCAATACTTTGACGGCTAGCGTGGCGAACCCATTCGCGGGTCTGGCAACGGCGCAGAATACTTCTTCGGCCACCACGGCGCAGTTGTTGGCGCGGTTCCCCGAATTCCCCGTGGGCACGGGCAGCGGCAGCGCGGGAGTGATCGAATGGGACAACACCATGGGACAGTCCTACTACCAGAGCTTCAATGCGCGCATCCAGCGCCGCTTTTCCGGGGGGCTCACGCTCGTGGGTAACTACGTTTTCTCCAAGAGCATCGAACGCATTACGTGGCTCAACGATACCGACGCCGCGCCCGAGAAACGAATTTCTCCATTCGATCATCCGCACCGGGTGGTGATCGCGGCGGTGTACGAAATCCCTATCGGGAAGGGGAAGCGCGTGAACGTGCAATCCCGTTGGCTCGATATGCTGGTGGGCGGTTTTGGGATCAACAGCATCTATACCTACCAGACCGGACAGCCCATCCCGTGGGTCAACGGCAGCACGAATACGCCGGGCGATTACGTCTACCTGGGCGGACCGATTGTGTTGAACAACCGTGAAGCCAATGCTACGGCGTTCAACACCAGCGCCTTCGACACGAAGTCCGCGGATCAGTATCAATATCACATCCGGACCTTCTCGACCATGTTTCCGAACCTGCGCCAGGATGGCATCAATGAATGGAGCCCCTCGGTGACCAAGCGCATCGCCTTTACCGAGAAAACAAGCCTTCAGCTCCGTTGCGAGGCCTACAACGTCCTGAACCACGCCGCTTTCGCCGCGCCCAACACCATCGCCGCCAACTCGGCCTTTGGCACAATTACGACGCAAGCCAATCGTCCTCGCACTCTTCAATTGGGAGCCCGCTTTGTGTTTTGACTTCCGTCAGGCGCGGACGCTGATCGCGCTGGCCACGGCGCTCGCAGCGCGGGGAGCTGTGGTGGTGGCTGTGGACGGCAGCGGCGATTACCGTTCCGTGCAGAACGCGGTGGACGCAGCGCCCTCCCATTCGCAGAGGCGTTTTGTGATTCATATCAAACCCGGAGTCTACAAAGAGCACATCGTGGTTCCTCATTCCAAGCCCTTTCTCACTTTCGAGGGCGAGGACGCGCGCAGCACCATTCTCACCGGGGACTGGTATGCGGCGATGCCCGATCCCGCCGGCAAGCCACTCGGAATGTTTCGCACACCCACGACAACCATCGAGGCGGACGACTTCACTGCGTTAAACATCACATTTGAGAACTCAGCTGGACAAACGGGCCAGGCGGTCGCTTTGGCCATTCTGGGAGACCGGGCCATCTTCCGCAATTGCCGTTTTTTGGGCTGGCAGGACACTTTGCTCGCGCAGTGGGGCCGCCAATACTTCGAGAATGCGTACGTCGAAGGCGCAGTCGATTTCATTTTTGGAGGCGCCACCGCCTTCTTCGATCATTGCCACATCCACGCCAGCGGCAGCGGATACATCACGGCGGCGTCCACTCCGCGCGATCAACCTTACGGGTTCGTGTTTTCGCAGTGCCGCATTACGGGCGCGCTGGGCGTGAAAACCGATTTGGGCCGCCCTTGGCGCGATCAGGCCGCGGTGGTCTTTCTGAACACCGAGATGGGAGAGGTGGTCCGTTTGCCGGGTTGGAACAACTGGGGCAGGCAGGAACGGGAGAAGACCGCGCGCTATGCGGAGCATAACAGCACAGGCCCCGGAGCGAATCCACAGGCTCGCGTGGCATGGGCGCGGCTGTTGCTCGAGCCGGAAGCCCGCGCGATCACACCAAAGACCGTGCTTGGCGGCCGCGACGGGTGGGACCCACTCGCCGGGACGGCGCGAACCCGCCTAGTTATCGACTCGCGTCCGCCCCGGACGAAGATGCCACAAGGCAAGGCGTATCTTGCCGTCGCGGCGCGCGAGGGCGAACCTGCCCTGCATCTCCTCCACAGCCTCGACGGCTATACGTGGATGCCTTCTTCTTCGAGCCCCTTTCCCGGCAGCCGTGATGCGGCGATCGCCGCCGGCCCGGGCGACTCTATTCACCTGGTTTGGGCTGCCGGCGACCGTGGGCTGGGGATCTCCACGTCCAGCGACCTAATCCACTGGAGCGCACCGCGGCACTTCGACGCTATGGCCAGCCAGAACGCCATCGCCGTCGAGCACCCCTCGGTCTTTTGGGACTCAGATAAACGCGAATACGTGGTCCTCTGGGCTTCGACGCTTCGCGATAATTTCTTTCAGTCCTACCAGGAGGATGTGGAGGATAATCCACGGCTCTGGTATGCGACCACGCGCGATTTCGAAAATTTCGGCCCTGCCAAGCTCTTGTTCGATCCCAACTATTCCGTCCGGGACGCCGCTCTCCTGCGCGACGGTTCGCGCTTCGTCCTCCTGCATCAGGACAGCCGGCGATCCGTCCAGCAGTTGCGGGTATCTTGCGGAGCCTCGGCCGATGGCCCCTGGAGCGCGGCCGCGGACTCGTTTCCCCAAACTCTCGCGCGGCGGCCATACGCGTTTCGCCGGGACGCCGACTGGCTGATCTACTACGACAACGCGGCCGGACTTGGCGCTCTTGAAACCCGCGACCTTACGACGTTCGATAATGTAACAACCTCTTTGCATGCCCCTTCCGGAGAGCATTTCATCTCGATCGCTGAAGCTTCCCTTACAGCCATTGGAGCGCATTGACAGACATGTTCGACCTCACCAACAAGACAGCCGTCGTCATCGGCGGAACATCCGGCATCGGGCTAACGCTTGCCCAAGGACTCGCGCGGGCCGGCGCGAACGTCGTGCCCTCGGGGCGGCGGGCGGGGCTGGTGGAGGTGGCCGCGGCGCAGATCCGGGCCCTGGGGCGCCGCTCTCTCGCCCTGACCGCCGACGTAACCGGCAGGGAAAGCCTCCAAAAGCTCCTCGATATCGTCCTAGCCGAGTTTTCCACCGTGGAAATCCTGGTGAACTGCGCGGGCCGCATCGCCCGCAAGCCTACCTTGGATTTACCCGAGGCGGAATGGGCGGAAATCATGGAGACAAATCTGAATGGAACTTTGCGCGCTTGCCAGGTATTCGGCCGCCACATGGTCGAGCGGAGCTACGGCCGGATCATCAACATTGCGTCGCTTTCTTCCTTTGTGGCGCTGTACGAGGTAGCCGCCTATGGCGCCAGCAAATCCGCCGTCGCATCTTTGACTAAATCCCTAGCGATCGAATGGGCGCCTTTCGGAGTCTGCGTGAACGCCATCACGCCCGGCGTGTTCCTCACGGATCTGAACGCCAGCCTGTTGACCGGCACCGCGCGGGGACAGGAGTTCCTGGCGCGCACTCCCATGAAGCGTTTCGGCAAACTGGAGGAACTTGTCGGAGCGGCGGTCTATCTAGCGTCCGATGAGGCGAGCTTCACCACTGGGCACAATCTGGTGATCGACGGCGGTTTCCTGGCGAGCGGAGTGAATCAGTAGCGAGTTGGGCCGGGATCTCCACTCGGCACCAAGGTTCAAGCCGGTCTCTCCACCAGGCTCGAAGATGCCCCCCGGATTGCCTGCCAGGGTAGTGAACCGTCGAAGCTCACTAGCCTTCCGCCGTGTTTTGCGGCTAAGCCGAGCAGGTAGGCGTCCGTCACGTGTCCGGATCTCACGAGGTACTCGGGGCGAAATAGGGCGTTGTCGGTGAACGTGATGTCGTCCGGCCAAAACTGGTAGGCTTCGACCCCGGCCGTTTTTAGGTCGCGCAACGTTCCGACGAGCTCCGCCGAAGTGCGCTGACCGCTTGGGTATTTGGCGTTGGAAACCACGCGGATGAACCCGTTCTCGGTAATGGGGCACGTCGCCCACCCGTCGTGGGCGTGTTCATCGAACCATCGACGCATGCGCTGGTGATGAATGTGGTCGGCATCCACGAGCGCGATCAGGGCGTTCACATCCAGCAGGTCCGACATTTCACTCTTCGGATTCCAGTAATTCCTTCACAATTTCGGAAGTAACAGGCTTGGCTCCGGGTTTGCGCGGTAGCACCGGCAATCCTCGCTCGCTGGGTGAGGAAACGGTTTCGGGCCGCAATCCGCGCCGAGCTAGTTCCGACAAAGCCCGGCCGATACTTTGATGACTTTCCCTCGCCAAGTCCCTGGCTACGCGCAAGATGTCTTCATCGAGGTCCAGGGTAGTCCGCATCTTGCCTTTACTTTACAGGATCTGATGCTGTGATGTCAAGATGACGTAGTGCGCTATTCCCGAATCAGGGCCGGCTCCAGCCGCGGGGCGAGACCCTGAATACACAAGAGGGCGATCAGATACGCCGATCCCGCCATAATGAAGACCGGAACATAACTGCCGGTGAACTGTAGGAGGAATCCGGTAAAGGCGGAGATGCACATGCTGCCCACTGCGCCGCCGAATCCGCCGATGCCCACTACGGAAGCAACGGCGCGCCGGGGAAACATATCCGAAGCCAGAGTGAACAGGTTCGCGGACCACCCCTGATGAGACGCCGCGGCCAAGCCAATCAGCCCCACCGCCGCCCACACGTTCGATACGCTGGCGGCGAATACAATCGGAGTCACCGCAACCGCGCAAGCCAGCATCGCCGTCTTGCGCGCGCGATTTGCGCTCCAGCCCAGCCGCAAAAATAACCCCGGAAGCCAGCCCCCCGCGATACTGCCCACATCCGCCATCACATAAATCGCAACCAACGGAGGACCCAGCGCGATCAGGCTCAAGCCATGGCGCGTATTCAGGAACTTGGGAAGCCACGACAGAAAAAACCACCAGATGGGATCGGTGAGAAGCTTCCCGACAAGATAAGCCCAGGTCTGGCGATGGGGCAGCAGCCGCGCCCACGGAATCTTGCGGATCGGCTCGGCGGCATCGCTTTCGATATAAGCGAGCTCAGCCGGCGACAGCCTCGGATGCCGCCGCGGCTCCCGATAAATCGACAGCCAGGCAACCAGCCATGCCACGCTGAATAATCCGGTAAACAGAAACGCCCATCTCCAGCCCCAATGCACCGCGATCCACGGAGCCGCCAGCGGCGCCGCGATCGCGCCGATATTGGAGCCGGAATTGAAGATGCCGGTCGCCAGAGACCGTTCTTTGCGCGGAAACCACTCCGCCACTGTCTTGATCGCCGCCGGGAAGTTTCCGGATTCACCCAGGCCAAGAAGGAAGCGCACGAACCCAAAACCCAGCGCGGATTGAACCAGAGAGTGGCTCATGGCTGAGAGGCTCCATAACGCGATGGCGACTGCGTATCCTATCCTCGTTCCGACGCGGTCGATGAAGCCTCCCGCGGCAACCAGGCCAAGCGCGTACGCTGCCTGGAAGCCGGCTACGATGTAGCCGTACTGAAGCTCATTCCACCCGATGACCTTTTGAAGCTCCGGCGCGAGAACGCCCAGCACCTGGCGATCCATGTAGTTGATGGTGGTGGCGAAGAACAGGAGCGCACAGATGCGCCACCGGTACCGTCCCACGCCTATGCGTGGCGCGGCGGCCGCGGAAGCCGCGGTTGTCAGTGTAGTTGAATCCGCCAAATACTTCTCCCGGAGCGGAACTCAGGACCGGAATTCCGGCTGCACGTTCACCACTCCATATTGCCGGTCATCGCGCTCGCGATGCGCGGCCAACGCCCACAAGAATTTGATCCGGTGGCCTGGAACCGACACATTTGGATGATATCCCGCGGGCATCAGCACCGCATCCCCATCGCGCACCACTGTCGCTAGTTCAGGATACTCGGTGTGGGTGTAGACAAGCTGAATTCCATACGCCGGCGCGGGCATGTCAAAGTAGACGTACATCTCTTCGAGCATCATGGCGTGTTCGTGAGGCGGCCAACTGGTCCAATTGCCGGGGTCGGAAACAGTGATGCCCGCCAGCAGCCGGCTCGCTTGAATATTCTTTCCCAACACAATAAACACTTGCCGGTGCTGCGTTGGCCCGCCGGGCGCCAGGCTAAGCGCGGGATCCTGCGCGACGTCGGCGAATCGCACCACTTGCAGCGGGTGAACATCCTGAGTTTCGGCCGAGAACTCGGCGATGTCGACCCCTCCATCGGTTCTTACTTCCACGGCCGAGCCCCGCGGAATGTAAAGACCATCGTATTGGCCGAGCGCCGTGTTACCTCCATCCACGATTACGTCTGCCGTCCCGCTCAAAACAATGAGGCCGGTTTCCGCTCCAGCGGTGGAAAACCGCGCGGCTTTCACGCCGTCGCCCAGAATAATGCGCCCGTAAGATAAGTGCCGAGTTGCGCTATTTTCGGGCGTTACGGAAATCTTCCTGCCTGTGTGAAGATGCGTCTTTCGAAAGACCATGCCTGGTTGAGAGTCCATCTCATGCACTTTAGGTTTTAGAATGGCGTCCGTCAAACCTCTCCGGCTGAATGAAAGTTTCAGGAAATCTGAATTGCCGCCATCCCGCACATGCATTAACTTCCATTGAGGAGGCAACGTGACCCAACATCGCTGGAATCGGCGCGAAATCCTCGGCCTTGGCGCCGCCTTTGCCGCTACTCCTCATCTATCAAAGCTGCGCGCAGCCGATGAGGACCCTTGGGACGAAATGCCCCGCATCCTGCAGCGCATCCGTGCTCCCAGGTTCCCGGACCGGCGCTTCGACGCCGCTCGGTATGGCGCCTCCGGCGATGGAAAAATCGACTGCTCGGCCGCCATCGCCAAAGCCATCGCCGAATGCAGCGCGGCCGGCGGAGGCAGCGTCACATTCCCGCAAGGTGTCTTCTTCACCGGCCCCATTCATTTGAAGAGCAACGTTAACCTGAACGTTCCCGCGGGCGCCACTCTGAAGTTTACCGAGGAAACCAGCCGTTATCTGCCGCTGGTATACGCGCGCTGGGAAGGCGTCGAGTGCATGAACTACTCCGCCTGCATCTACGCCGACAACGCGGAGAACATCGTCGTAACGGGAGGGGGAATCATCGATGGCAATTCAGATTGCGGCCACTGGTGGCCGTGGAAGGGACGCACCAACTGCGGATGGCGCCAGGGCATGGTCAACCAGGACCGCGGCCGCAACCTTCTTTTCGACCTGGGCGCGCGGGACGTTCCGGTGGCCGAGCGCCGCCTAGGGGAAGGCTACTATCTGCGCCCCAGCCTGATCCAGTTTTGCCATTCGAGAAACGTTCTCATCGATGGCCTCACCCTCAAGAACTCCCCCATGTTCGAGATCAACCCGGTGCTGTGCTCGAACGTAACCGTTCGCGGCGTCAACATCGACAGCCACGGCCCAAATAATGACGGCTGCGATCCCGATTCCTGCACCGATGTGTTGATCGAGAACTGCACCTTCGATACCGGCGACGATTGCATCGCCATCAAATCCGGACGCAACCGCGATGGTCGGCGCGTGGCGGCGCCCACGCAAAACGTGGTGATCCGGAACTGCCAGATGAAGGACGGTCATGGCGGCCTCGCGATCGGAAGCGAGATGTCCGGCGGCGTGCGCAACGTGTTCGTCGAAAACTGCCGCTTGAGCAGCCCCAACCTCAACCAGGCGCTTCGCTTCAAGACCAACGCCATGCGCGGAGGCGTGATCGAGCGGGTTTTCTTTCGCAATATCGAAATCGGCGAACTTTCGGGCGCAGTCTTGCAGATCGACTTCACTTATGAAGAGGGCGAAAAAGGATCGGAACGGCCCGTCGTGAGGGATATTGACATCCGCAACGTCACCAGCCGCAAGAGCACCTACGCCTTGGAGCTGCGCGGATTCGCCTCGTCCCCCATCCGGGGCCTGCGCCTGCGAGATTGCAGCTTCGGCGGCGTTGCCCAATCGAACATCGTGGAACATGTGGAGGAGTTGGCGATGGCCAACGTCAAAGTCAACGGCCGGTAGCCCAACAGAGGCGAGCGGCCGCCTCATTTCACGGAAGTGACCGCCGCCGGCTTCGTTGTGCGGCTGTTATTTAGAAGCCCGCGGTTGACTTAACGCCGAACGCAACAACTCGGCTATCGTCGTAGTCAATGCCCGGCGATAGTCTGTTTTTGGCATCGCGAGCGCTTGTGTGCGTGTCAGGCGATGGCCCTTGAGCCGAAGAGTCTGGAAATGTCGCGGGTATCCACGCACGGCGTGCTCCGGCAGGATGGAGTAGCCGAACCCTGCCGCCACCAGTCCCTTGATGGCTTCCGTATCGTCGGCTTCCATCACGACGCGCGGGCGCAGTCCGCAATGGGCGCAGAAGGCATCGATCAAGGCGCGCATGTTGCTCGAATGCGGGTATAGGAGAAACGGAGCGCTCTCCAACTCGGCCGCGTCAATGGTTCCCACGGCGTTTCCGCGCACGGGCGTTCGCGAAGGCCGCAGAATCAGAAGTTCCTCGTCGAACAAAGGGATGATTTGCAGGCCGTCCTCGGGATAGGGGAGCGAGATCAGCCCCAAATCGAAGCGCCGCTCCAGCAGACCCGCGACGATGCCTTCCGTGGCCGCCACCGTTACTTGAATCTCGGCATTGGGATAGGTCAACCTCACGGAGCGCAGCGCACGGCCCAAATAGTAAATCAAAGCCGTGGCGCCGGTGGCGAAATGGAATGGGAGCGTGTCCCGCGCGGGATCGGGTTCGAATTCCTGCTCGATCTGCCGCACGTTCCGGATAATGTTTCGCGCATGCTCAGCCAGGCGGACCGCGGCGGGAGTCGGGAGAAATCTTCTTCCACTTCGCACGAACAGCTCGGCTCGGAGTTCGGCGCTTAACTGATGAATCTGCATGCTGACTGCGCCCGGCGAAAGATTCATCTTTTCGGCCGCGCGCGTGACGCTCCCCGTTTCGATCACGGCTAGCAAGAGTTCGAGTTGGCGGATCTCCATGGGTAAGCCCCGGCACACAAAGATATCATTCACAGAAGCTGAACCATACGTTAAAACGCACTCGATTTGACTACCCGCATCGCGCGCTTATAGGCTGAATCCAGATGCCGCTGCTGCGGATTCAAGCCGCCCCTACTGCCGCCACCGCGGCGATTCATTTGCACCCCGCCGACAACGTCGCCATCGCCCGCGCGCCTCTTTCGCTAGGACAGCCTGTGGAAGCTGGAGGACGGCAAGTCCGAGCCATTCACGCGATCCCTGCGGGTCATAAGATCGCGCTATGCGAGATTCCCGTGGGAGAAAGAGTAATCCGTTACGGTTGCCCCATCGGCCGCGCCTCGGTTCTCATCCGCTCCGGCGAGCATGTCCACACACACAATATGGCCTTGGAAGAGGCCGGCGGGGACCGCGAGCTTGACAAGGACGGGGCTACACTGCGCGAGCTGACCAACCCGCCCGTTTTTCAGGGATATCCGCGCGGGGACGGCCGCGCGGGAACCAGGAATTATATTGCGGTAGCGGCGGCCAGTAACTGCGCGGCTCACGCGGTGGATCTCATCGCGGCCGGCTTCCCCGCCGGAAGCTTGCCGGAAGGCGTAGACGGAGTGGTTGCGTTTCCCCACGGCGAGGGCTGCGGCCACAGCATAGGCCCCGATACGCAGCAGCTACAGCGTGTCATTTCCGGTGTTTTGGACCATCCGAACGTGGCCGGGGCCGTTCTGGTGGGCCTGGGCTGCGAAGTGAACCGCATCGAGAATTATTTTCCCGCTCATACGCGCAACACGGAGCGGCTCGCCGGTTTGACGCTGCAATCCAGCGGCGGTACGCGCGCCGTAGTGCAGGAAGGCATGCGTGAAGTCAAACGCCTGATCGGCCTGGCCGAAGCTGAGAAGCGGGCGCCTGTCCCGGCATCGAAGATCGTCCTGGGTCTGAATTGCGGAGGCTCCGACTCCTTCTCCGGCATTTCCGCCAATCCCGCTCTGGGCGTATGTTCCGATCTGCTCGCCCGATTCGGCGCCACGGCCGTGCTCGCCGAAACTCCGGAGATCTTCGGGGCCGAACATCTGCTGTTGCGTCGCGCTGTCAGCGCGCAAGTGGCGGAAAAACTGCTCGCCTGCGTCCGCGACTACAAACGGTATTTGAGCCAGTTCGGCGCCGCCTTCGACGACAATCCTTCGCCCGGCAACAAAGAGGGCGGCCTCACCAATATCGTCGAAAAATCCCTGGGAGCCGTCGCCAAGGGCGGCGCCTCACCGTTGTGCGACGTGGTCGGCTATGGCGAGCGAATTCAGAACCGGGGACTCGTCTTCATGAACACGCCGGGATACGATCCGGTTTCCCTCACGGGCCTTGCCGCGGGAGGAGTCAACTTGATTGCCTTCACCACCGGCCGCGGCAGCGCCATCGGCTTTCCCACAGTGCCTGTGATTAAGATATCCACGAACACCAGCCTGTACCAAAGCATGCGCGACAACATGGATCTCAACGCCGGCCGCATCGTCGATGGAGAGACCTCCGTGGATCAAGCCGGCTGCGAAATCTTGGATTTGGTCCTGGCCGTCGCCTCCGGCCGCCGCACTTCGAGCGAAACGCTCGGCCATCGCGAGTTCGTGCCATGGCGGATTGGACCGGTGCTTTAACGCGGCTGGGACTTGTGGGGCAGGCCCTCGGCCTGCGGTGGCTTCCCCAGCGCCCTCGAACGCCTGTTCGGCTAAGAAACATTCCCGGCCTCCGAGGATTATCATCGAATACGGAGCTCTCATGCTCTCGCGCGAAGAAAACCAGCTCCTGACGGAAACCTGCCGCGGTACTCCGTGCGGCGAGTACTTTCGGCGCTACTGGCTTCCCATCGTTCTGTCGAGCGATGTCGCGGAGCCGGACGGCCCTCCTCTTCGCGTGAAGATCATGGGCGAGGACCTCCTGGCGTTTCGCGACACGCAGGGCCGCGTGGGTTTGTTGAGCGAAACTTGTCCTCATCGGCTGGCGAGCCTGTACTTTGGTCGCAACGAAGAATGCGGTTTGCGGTGCGTCTATCACGGATGGAAATTCGACGTCAGCGGCAATTGCGTCGACATGCCGAACGAGCCGCCTGAGTACGGTTTCCAGAACAGGGTTCGCATCAAGGCCTATCCGACTCGGGAATATGGCGGAGCGGTGTGGGCCTATCTGGGACCTCCGGAACTGGTTCCGGAACTGCCGAAGCTTGAGTGGGCGCGGGTTCCCGAGAGCCATCGACACATCTCCCGGCGCTGGCAGGAGACCAATTACCTGCAGGCCCTGGAGGGCGGAATCGATTCCAGCCATTCGAACTTCTTGCACGCCAGCGTGGATGCATTTCGGATGACAGACGCTTACGTCGCGAAAGTAAGGAACAGCTCGAATCTGCGCGCGAAGTATCACATCCTGGACAAATCGCCGAGGTTCACAGTGAGGAAAACCGATTATGGCCTGGTGATCGCCGCGCGTCGCGATGCCGAAGAGGGAACGTACTATTGGCGCCTGACGCAGTTTTTGCTGCCGAGCCACACCATGATTCCGTACCAAAAGGGCAACTCGATTCACGGTCATTGCTGGGTTCCGCGCGATGACCAAAGCTGTTGGGTCTGGACCATTTCCTGGAACCCCGATGGCCCTCTGCCCGAAGAAGAACTCGCGGCGATCCGCGAGGAGACGTTCGTGCACGCCGAGGTAGATCCGGAGACTTTCCGTCCGCTGCGCAATAGGAGCAACAACTACCTGCTGGATCGCGAGGCGCAGCGGAACAGATCCATGACCGGCATTCACGGCTTCGCCGCGCAGGATACGGCGCTTCAGGAGAGCATGGGGCCGAACATCGATCGGACCCAGGAGCGGTTAGGGACCAGCGATACAGCGATCATCGCCGCGCGACGCCTGCTGTTACAGGAGATCGCGGCGCTTAAAGAGGACGCCGAGCCTTACGCCGCGCAACACGGCGATATTTATTGGGTTCGCTCCGCCTCCATGGTTGCGCCACGCGATGTTCCCTTCGACGAGGGCGCGCGCGAATTGACGCTCGCGGAAGTTTAGGCTTGCCCAGTTCGCTCGACCTATAAGGTTTGGAGCAGGCGCCGCAGCACCGCCGCGGCATCCTGGGGCCTGCGGGCCCCCACCAGATCGTGAGCTTGATGCGCGGCCGCGTGCATACGCTCGAGCTGCTCGCGCCGGGGTGGATTGCGTTCCACTCCGAGATAAAAGCTGGTGATGGACCACAACGCATCCAGCTCCGCCTCGCGATAAACCAGGTGCTCGAACTCGGTGGATCGCTCGAGATGCGCAACCATTTCGTTCAGCGTGCTCCTCGAAAAATCCTCGACCGCCACAATGTCAGCGGGATTTACGCCGTCTCCCACGGGATCACGGTAACATGAATGGCGCCCGGCGCTCCCTCGCCGCCAAGGGACCGGATCGCGAGATCGACGTCGGCCAGTCCAAAGCGGTGCGTCGCCATGAGGTGGTAAGGAAATCTTTCCGCAACAATACTCTGAATAGCGATTTCCACTGCTTCGAAGCTGTGACCGCGGCAAGGCTGTAACGTCAACCGCCGCGCAAGCAGATCGTTTACGCTGAATTCAGGCGACATCGCAGCGGAAGCGGCAGCGAACAGCACCTTTCCGTTCTTCGTCGCTGCGCGGATGGCAAGAACCAGAGTGTTGGGTCCGCCCGCGGCATCGAGCGAAATATCTACGCCAAGGCCGGAGGTTAGATCCATTACCCTTTGCAGGACATCTTCCCGTTCGGCGAAGACGACATGATCGGCCCCGAGTTTCTTTGCTACCTCGAGGCGCTCCCGGTCGCGGTCCAGGCCGCTCACGATCACGAGGTCCGCGCCGGCCGATTTTGCCGCGGTGGCGCACGCGAGCCCCTGCTGGCCGGGTCCCTGGATCAGCACGGACTTGCCGGGGCCAGCTCCGGCGTCGAAACACATCCACTGAATTCCGTTACCTACCGGAAGGCACATCGCGAGCAATTCGGCCGGCACGTTCTCCGGCACGCGATGGAAAACCGAATTCGGATGGAGGTATTGGTACTGGCTGAAGCCGCCCCAGAGCGCGGGAGGCTGCGTGATCGGCGTCGTGCCATAACGCATCGCGCCAGGATGCCGCGCCTCCGTGACTTCACATAGGCGGAACTCCCCGGACCGGCAGAAATTGCAATGACCGCAGGGCAGATATTCTTCGAGCGCGACGCGATCGCCTTCCTGCAAACCCCAGCGCTCGGCGGCAATCGGCCCGATCTTATCAATGCGGCCGACGTTCTCGTGGCCCATGATGCGCGCGGGTTTGTCCGTGTTGTAAGTCTGCCAGTCGGAGCCGCACACCCCCGCAGCTTCGATCTTTAAAACGCCTCCACCGGGCGGGATGTCGGGCAGCGGATACTCGCGCAATTCGATCGTCCTGCGGCCGGTCGTAGTAGCGGCCAATACTCTTTCAGGCATGATCCTTCTCAACGATTGAGCAACGTGATATGCTGCCGCATGCGACAGTCTATGAACATATCACTCCTACGAGCAGGGGCGTGATAACCTTGATCGGAGGCGCGTTCCATGCCCCGCTGCCAGAAGATTCTCTCGCGCAGAATGTTTCTCGCAGGCGTTAGCGCCGGCGCGCCGTTGTTGGCCGGGGGTACCCGCGCCTGGGCTGCGGATTCCAATTTTCCTTCGAACAACATCGATTTCATTATTCCGAAGTCGCCGGGCGGCGGATTCGACAACTTAGTGCGCGTGGTTGTTCCGGCGATGGAGAGATTTCTTCCTCACAAGGTGAACGTCGTGCCGGATAACATCCCGGCAGGCGGTGGCGGCAAAGGCATCACGCAGCTTTATCGATCGAAGCCGGATGGGTACACCATCGGCGCCGTGGATCTTCCGGGAAGTTTTGTTCTGCAGCAGCGTCAGGGCGGCGTCGCGTTCGACTTGAACAAGATCGTGTGGCTCGGTTTGTTGGGCCGGCCCGACAGTTTTGCCCTGGCCGTCGGAACAAATTCGCGGCTCAAGTCGATGCAGGACCTCATGGCGCTCTCGAAGACACGGGCCGTGAAATTCACTTCCTCCGGACCCGAGGGCACAGCCTATGCCGCCACGGTGATCGCGACGAAGATACTGGGAGTGAATGCGCGGATGATCGCCGGGTACAAGGGTTCGAGCGATTTCGTAGTCGGCGCGATGCGCGGCGATGGAGACGCCGTCGTGGCGCCCGTGAGTACCTTGCTCCCAATGGTTCAAGCCAAGACCATGCGAATTCTGGCAAACTTCGAAACGCGCAGCACATTTCCAGGAGTTCCTGACGTAGCGGCGCTCGGACATCCCGAGCTAGCGCAGATCCTGTTGGTAAGGATAGTAGGCGCCCCGCCTGGACTGCCC
The DNA here is from genome assembly GCA_035631295.1 of Bryobacteraceae bacterium. Taxonomy (GTDB): domain Bacteria; phylum Acidobacteriota; class Terriglobia; order Bryobacterales; family Bryobacteraceae; genus Palsa-187. The sequence continues at coordinate 29,153 of DASQJB010000318.1, forward strand.
GCCGGCATCAAGACGATCCTTGCGGCGGCGCTGAACAAATCGATGGCCGATCCGGAAACGGTAAGGCTCGCAAAGAACCTGGACGTCGTCATGTCGCCGCAAACGGCGGAGGAGACGGAGACGATCGTCCGACAAAGCGCCGCGCTGTTCGACAAATGGAAGCAGTACCTGGCGGCCTGACCCCACCAAGCGTTGCGAAACACGCAGAAGGGGCCGCGCTGAGAAGATGCTGGATCTGTGGCTGAGTGGATTTGAAGGCCTGCTGCAAGCCCGCGAGCTTCTGTTCTTGACCGCGGGCATGATGATGGGTCTTTTTTTCGGCGCTATTCCAGGGCTTGGCGGCGCGACGGCTCTTGCTCTACTGGTTCCCTTCACGTACGGCTTGGATCCGTTCACTGCGTTGGCGCTGGCAGGCGGCGTGATGGGCGGAGTGCCGATGGGCGGCTCGATTACCGCCATCCTTTTGAATGCGCCCGGAACGGCTCCGAGCGCGGCTACCTGTCTGGACGGTCACCCGCTCGCAAGACAAGGCAAGGCCGGTCTCGCGCTGGGAGCAGCTGCAAGCGCGAACGCCGTGGGCGGCATCATAGGAACCATTTCGATCCTGGCGATTCTGCCGCTGGCGAAGAATATCGTCTTGCTCTTCGGCCCGCCTGAGCTTTTTTTGCTGGCGGTGCTGGGACTGGTGATCGTCGCGACCGCCTCGCGCGGAAAGATGCTACACGGGCTGATCTCAGGCGCGTTCGGCTTGATGATCTCTTTCGTCGGATACAACGATGTGACCGGAGTGCAGCGCTTCACCATGGGCATTCCATACCTATGGGACGGAGTGAGGCTGGTCCCGGCGCTTATCGGCTTGTTCGCGGTGGCCGAGATGATTCACTTATCGATTCGCGGCGGGCCGATCGCCTCAGACACTGAAGCGATCCGCATCACCAGCATGACCAGCGGCCTGTTCGAGACGTTCAAGCGTTGGCGGACGGTAATCAGAGGCTCGCTGATCGGAACCGTAGTGGGCGCGATCCCAGGCGTGGGTGGGACGGTCGCATCATTCCTTTCCTACAGCATGACCGTGAATGCGTCGAAGGATCCGGACTCATTCGGCAAAGGGAATATCGAAGGTGTCATCGCGCCCGAGGCGGCCATCAACGCCAAGGACTGCAGTTGCCTGATCCCGACGCTGGCGTTCGGAATCCCGGGCGGGGCCGAAATGGCTGTGTTCTTAGGATTGCTGGTGCAGCATGGGCTCCAGCCCGGACCCCTGATGCTGATCGATCATCAAGTGGAGATCTACGGGTTGATCTGGGCGCTTACGGCTTCGTGCGTGCTAGCGTCGTTTATCGGGTTGCTTCTGGTGCGGCCGCTCGCGAAATTGACTCTGCTCGACGCTCACGTTCTGGTCCCGGTTGTGATTGCAGTGGCTCTGGTAGGGTCCTACGCGATCGACCGGACCATCGAAAATTCGATTCTCACCGCGGCGTTCGGGATCCTGGGCTACCTGATGATCCGCTTCGATTACCCGCGCCTGACCCTTATCGTGGCGCTGATCCTCGGTTCGACGGCGGAGCGGAATTTCAATCAGTCGATGATGATGAGTAACGGAAGCCTGAACATTTACTTCACACGCACGGTTTGCGTGTGTCTTCTCGCGATTCTCGCGGCGGTTCTGCTTTTCCCGATCCTTTGGGGATCGAATCGGCGGGGGTCCGCCATTCTGGCGCGCGAGGCTGCTGCAGTCAAATGAAACGCTTCTCGGGTGACTGGACGGATGCGGCACTGCTCGCCTGCCTGTCTGCATTCACCCTGACCTTCCTTGTGGCGGCCAGGCATTATGCAGCCGAGGCTCGCGTCTTTCCGGTCGCCGTCTCATGCTTGATGCTTAGTCTGTTGGCGCTCGAGTTCATATCGCGACAGGAGTCGGATTGGTCGAGAAGCCTCCGGAAGCGTTTGAATCCCGCCAGCGCCTCGGCCGCGGAGCCCTATCCACGCGTCAGGCAGCTTACGGCCATGATGTGGGTCGCCGCCGGCGCCATTCTGTTCTGGGTGGCTGGGATTCTCCTGGCGGTCGCGCTTTACGTCTTGGCGTCGATGAGATTCCGCGCCCGCAGGTCGTACGCTGCGAGCCTTGCGGTTTCGGCCGGCGTCACGCTTTCGACCTGGGTGCTGTTCTCCGTCATATTGAAGATCGACCTTTATCGCGGGATTCTGGTCGGCGGCAGTTGAACCAGCAACCTATATTCAGGAGATGTGAATCATGCACGACATTTTCCAGCCGCATTGGCATGAACCCACCGGCAACAAGCGCGCAGGATTCGGCGAATTTGAGCGGCTGAAGACTCCCTACGACCTGTTCATGGAACGCGAAGGCATTCCGATCGTGCGAGGCATCGGCGTCCCCAAGGTCCAGAATCTTCCGCGCAAGCCGTGGAAGCGGCTTGGGGGCGACGCCGCGTTCATCCAGTTGACCGGCACGGAGAGCAAATGGGGTTGCTTCGTCGTCGAGGTCCCGGGTGCGGGCGCGCTCAGTCCGATGCGGCATCTATATGAAGAAATTTACTACGTGGTGGAAGGCCGGGGGTCCACCGAGGTGTGGCTCGAAGGCGACTCCAAGCATCATAGCTTTGAGTGGCAGGCAGGATCGCTCTTCTCAATTCCATTAAACGCATGGTTCCGAATCGTCAACGCGAGTTCCAGCCCCGCGTTGCTGCTTGCGGGCAACACGGCTCCCAACATTTTGAACCTGCTTCAGGATCCGGATGCGCTTTTCAATTGCTCCTACCAGTTCTTGGACCGTTTCAGCGGCGCTGAAGATTTCTACAAGCCGAACGACGACATCGAACCCGATCCGGTGCGTGGCCTGGCGATGCGCCGGACCAACTTTATTCCGGACATCGTGAACTGCGACCTTCCGCTCGACAATCGGCGCTCCCTAGGATACCGTCGCATCGAGCCGTTCATGACCCGCAACACTTTTTATCTCTGGATTGCGCAGCATGAAAACGGGCGCTACTCGAAAGCGCACGCGCACACGTCGGCGGCCGTGCTGATTTGCATCAAGGGTAAGGGGTACACCTACACTTGGCCGGAGAAGCTCGGGCCAACACCGTGGAAGGACGGCAAGGCCGACGAAGTGAAGCGCGTCGATTACGAACCTGTTGGCATGGTTTCGGCCGCTCCGGGCGGTCTGCGCTGGTATCACCAGCATTTCGGCGTCTCGAAAGAACCGCTGCGGTTGACTGCCTGGTTCGGCCCGAACGCTCCAGGGCGCGAGCCTGGTCCGGCGGGCGAACTGCTGAAAGACGTCAACGGGCTCGACATCGACGAAGGCGGCACTGCCATTCCTTATTGCATGGAGGACCCTTTTATCCGCGCCGAATACGAAACGACGCTCGCGCGTGAGGGCGTGCAAAGCCGCATGGACCCGGAGTGGTACAAGCCTGGCGTCAAAACCAGCTTCGCGGCGGAATAGGCGCATACGACGGTGAACGAGCCGGCAGGCGGACGGATTTTTTTCGTGAATCGCAGGCGTTTTTCCTCCAATGGCCGCGCGCTGTCAGAAGAAGATCGGATTCCCGTGATCACGGTCGGGATTGACATCGGCTCTTCGACCTCACACCTGGTCTTTTCGCGCCTCACCCTGGAGCGCCTCGACAGCCGGTACGTCGTCGCTTCACGCGAGACGCTGCACGAATCGAGCATTCTTCTCACGCCCTACGCGGGCGAAAACACTATTGATTCGGGAGCGCTCGGCGAGTTCATCGCCCTCCAGTACCACGCCGCAGGCCTCGATCCGGAAAAAATCGACACTGGGGCGCTCATCCTAACGGGTGTTGCGGCGGGACGAAGCAACGCCCGGAGGATCGGTGAATTGTTCGCGCGCGAGGCGGGCAAGATGGTTGCAGTCAGCGCGGGAGACGGCCTGGAAGCAGTAATGGCGGCGCACGGATCGGGAGCGGCGGCGCGGTCGCTCAGAGAAAACGCCACCGTGGTGAACATCGATATAGGCGGCGGAACCTCCAAGATCGCGATCTGCGCGGGCGGGAAGGTGAGGGCCAGAACCGCTTTGGACGTTGGTTCGCGCCTGGTGTCGTTCGACCAAGATGGACGTATTGTCCGCGTCGAGGGCGTAGCGCGGCTCTACGCGAACGAATTAGGGATCAGACTAGCCGTGGGTGAAATCCTAGAACCCGAAGACGCCCGTGCGATGGCGGAACTCATGGCAGATTGTCTGATGGAGTCGCTCGGCGGCGGATCTCCAAGGGCCGGAGGCGCCGCTCTGCTGCGGCTTGATCCGCTGCCGGCGGTACGCGTCGATTGTGTGACCCTTTCGGGAGGCGTCGCCGAATATTTCTACGAACGCGAGCGAGCGTCATTCGGCGATCTGGGATGCGCATTGGCCTCAGCGATGCGTACGCGTCTGGAGCGCTTAGCGCGGCGGATCGAACAGCCGGGCCATGGCATCCGCGCCACCGTCATAGGAGCTTCGCAATACACGACGCAGGTCAGCGGGACGACGATCTATGTCTCGCCGCTCGAGGTTCTACCGCTTCGCAACGTTCCGGTCGTCACGCCGGAGCTGCAATTGGACGTCGAGATCATCGATCCCAACCAGATCCGTGCGGCGATTGAAGATGCGCTCGGGCGGCGAGAACTAAATGCAGGCGAGGCGCCTTTGGCGATTTTCTTTTCCTGGCGCGGATCGGCTACCTTCGCGCGCATTGATGCATTTTGCCGGGGAGTTGCGTATGCACTGGCGGGCTTGCTTCGCCACGGCCATCCGCTCGTGCTCGTCAACGACGGCGACGTCGGCGGCCTGATCGGGATCCACTTCCACCAAGAACTGGCGTCAGGGTATCCGGTGGTGTCGATTGACGGCCTGGAGCTGCGTGAGTTCGACTATATCGATGTGGGCCGTATGCTTGATCTATCCGGAGCCGTGCCGGTAGTCATCAAATCCCTGGTCTTTCCCGCCGATTCGCGACGTAACCGCTCCGCCATCCGCATTACCTAAGATTCAGTATCATAGATACATCGGTTGGAAACTATCGTGCCCGCCGATGGAACATCGCATGGATTTTAGCGGCCTAGACCTAAACTTGCTTGTTGCATTAGATATCCTTTTCGCCGAGAAGAGCGTTTCCCGCGCGGGCGAGCGCCTGCACCTTAGCCAGTCCGCGACCAGCGGCGCGCTCGCGCGGCTAAGAACCGCTCTCCATGATCCTCTCCTGGTCCAAGTTGGCCGGAAAATGGTCCTCACTCCATTGGCGGAAGGGCTGGTGGAGCCCGTAAGAGAGTTTCTTCTCAAGGCTGAGGCGATCGTCAACAGCAATCCAGCCTTCGATCCGGCTACATCGACGCGTAAATTTCGGGTGATGATGTCCGATTACGTCGAAACGGTGGTGATGACCGAAGTCCTGCCGCGCATGGAGAAGGTTGCGCCCCGCGTCACCGTGGAGCTGGTGTCGAACGTGGAAGGCGGTTCCGAACCGTTGGACAGGGGCGAAATTGACCTAGCCATTGTGCCTACCAGGTACCTCTCGGCTCCTCACCCTTCCGAGCGGCTCTTTGAAGATCGTTTCACTTGCTTGGCCTGGTCTGGAAATAGACGGATCAATCCTGAGATCTCCTTGGAAACGTTCCTAAGTCTGGGGCACGTGGCGGTTCGGTTCGGAAAACACCAGCAGCTCCCGACCTTCGACGAGTGGTTCGTCGAACGTTTCGGTCACCAGAGAAGGATTGAAGTGGTTACCACGGCGTTCAATCTCGTGCCGCAGCTACTCGTGGGCACTTCGCGAATTGCGACGCTCCACTGCCGGCTGGCGGCTTTCTATCAAAAGTACCTGCCGTTGAAGCTCGTGGCGCCGCCTTTAAAGATTCCGCCGCTGGAGGAGTCTATGCAATGGCACAAGTCGCGAGACCGCGACCCCGGAACCATTTGGCTGCGTTCCATGTTCAAGAGCGTGATTGCCGAAACAGCGATCCCAAAGGAGATGCGGGCGCGCCGCATCCGCCGACGAGCCAGCGAATAGCAACTATGCCTCACGCGCCCGGTGGAAGCGCGCCGCGTCCGGAGACGATCGTGCGTGGATCGACTCCCTTGTCCACCACCACCCCAAAGAACGGAAACATCATCTCCTCCCATGTCATCTCGCCGTAATACACAGTCTTCGCGGGGTTAGGATTCCATTTATTATTCGCCGAATTGTCGTAATGCGCGTCCACGTGCAGCTTTGTCCCCTTTGGGACCTTCACGGAGGTGTTATATCCCAGTTGCCAATTGAAATCATAATGCGGAACGCTCAAAACGATTTCCTGTCTTCCATCGGGATAGATCAACGTGTAGGTCATGTCCTTGCCCCGAACGTGCATGTGCGGCATCATGTACACCAGCTCGACGTCCTGGTTGAACGTTACTTCAGCCGCTGGACTCTGCCAATTGGAGTCGTTCGGGGGGATCGCAAAATGCGCCGGGTCGGTTGGCGCCGAAGAGCTCAAGGAGACGTAACGCCGCTCGGGAGGCTGCTTGGCCACCGTGAATCCGATCTGCACGTGATCGGTGACGGCCGCGCCATTAGGCGTGTAATGAAGATTCAGAGTGATGTCGCTACCGGCGGGGATCATTTTGGCGGCGTGGAAGTCGCGATAGTCGGCAGCCGGATTTCCAGGCAGGTAACAATCTTCCGCCATGCTGCGGAACCGGCCCCCGGGCGTGGCGGGACCGAAGGTCGGGCCTTGATCGGGTAGGGCGCTTCCGTCCTCGCCGCGGGGTTTGTCTTGCCAAACTGGTTTGAAGTATTCGATGTCTGCTGAATGGGGATTGAATCCCAGGCAGATGTGATGCGCCACGGCCGGATGTTCCGGCTTGATCTGAACGGAAGTGATCCAGGTGTCTTCCTTGAAGCCGCTCGGGACAGTCACCGACATCCATTCGACGACGTCGTTCTTGGGATGCGCCGGGACGTTCGTCGTGGGCCCTTCGACGATGATGTCGGGCTGAATCTGCCAGCCCTCGGGCCACTTGACAGGCAGCGGCGCGTCCTTTGGGTCGCCTTCCGCGGCTCCGGTATCGGCCCACTTGGCAATCGTGTCGATCTCGCTTTGCTTGAGCGCGTGGTCGTTCAAGAAATGGCCGTACTGCGGATCTGCAAACCAGGGCGGCATCTTCCGCGACGCCACGGCCGTTTTCATCGCTTTGGCCCATGGCCGCGTCTGTTGGTAGGTCAGCAACGGCATCGGCGCGACTTGCCCGGGACGATGGCAGGTCTGGCAGTGCTTCTGCAACACCGGCAAAACATCCCGGTTGAACGTTACCGTCGAAGAATCTTGGGCCGCCAACCCGGCGGCAAGAACGATTCCAGCGAGGAAAACTTTGTTCAGCATCGGTCCTCCCAAAACATCAACCGGCTGCGGCGGGTACGGAAGCCTTCGCGCCAGTCGATTCCTTGCGGCTGAGAATAAGCCAGCCGATCACTCCAACCACAGGACACAAAGCAATTAGCCAGAATGCCTCCCCATACCGATGTTGGTTGAACATCGGCCCAAGGAATTGCAGCAGGATGTAGTTGACCAGAGCCCATGAGCCGGAAGCGATGCCCGTCATGGTCGCGGCTTGTTCGCGCGGGAAAGAGTAGGAGCCGACCTTGAGCGCGACCATCTGAAAACCACCGCCAATGAAATTGGCCCAGGACATGATAGCGACGGTAAGTGCGATGGACGTCGTCCACATGGCCGCGCCGAGCACGAGCGAACACGCCGTCAACAGAAGGAACAAACCAACCGGCCGCCGGTTGTCCTGAGCGAAGCGGTCGGCCACCCATCCCCAGAAGAAATATCCCAATGCCCAGCCTAGGGGAGGCATCAGCAACAGAGTTCGCAAATCCGCCTGCGAAACTCCGAGTCCCTGGCTCAGATATAAGGCCAGCATCGTCAGAATCGGACCGGGAGCGATCGCGGGCAAAGAATAACTGAACACCAGAGCCCACAATCGCCGCTCGGAAAGATTCGGGAAGGTGAGCTTCGCCGCCTTCTTCTCGGTTTTCGGAAGAAATGGCGGCCGGGAGACGATCGCCCAAACTACGAGCCAGGCGACTCCGAACGACCCCGTAATCGCAAACGCCGTGCGCCAGCCGTATTTCAAACCAAGCGGGACTGCGATATAAGAAGCGGCGGCGCCTCCCAGTGTTCCGCCGCTGAAGGATAGCGCGATGGCGCGAGCTCGTCGCGTAGCGGGAAGCGATTCCACCGCCGTCCTCAGGCCTCCCGGAAAAGTCACGCCTTCCCCCAGACCCAGCAGCGAACGCGCCGCGGCAAAACCGAGAAAGCCCGACATCCAGCCGTGCGAAACGCTCGCCACGCTCCAGATGGCTACCCCGATGAGCATGCCGGCGCGCAAGCCGATGTAGTCCAATATCGACCCCCAGAGTGGGTTTCCTATGAAATACGCGACGAAGAAATAGGAGGCGATGCTTGCGAATTGTTGCGCGTCCAAACCCGTATCCGCGAGTATGGTGGGCGCAAGCACGTTCAGTATCTGCCGGTGAAAGAAGGAAAGCCAGGAACAGGCCGCCATCGCGGCGCAGGGCGCCCACAGTCGCCAACCGGTTTCGTTTTGGTGGCTCGGCGCCATGCCCATCCGATTCTACTGCTTCGTTTCGGCCGGCGGCGTGGCGCCCAATCCAATTTCGCCCAGAATCGCATCGCCGGATCCGCTTTCGATCCGTTGAACTAAGCCTACAGGACCTCCGGCGCGCGACGGTGAAACCGTAATGGTGACCGGCGTCCCTGCGGCCAACGCCGCTTCCGACCGCTTCCTTCCCCACCCGTTCTGCTGCAACTGCGCGACGTTGGGAGCAATTTCGCCGGTCCAGTGCGTGACGTTTCCTTTATCGTCGGTTACATCCCAAAAAATCGCCGGGTGCGGATTGATGTATTTAAAGTCCGTGATTGTGCCCTTCAGCACCACCTTCTGAGTAAGATCGTAAGACACGGCGCTGCCATGATGTGCATACACGTGGAGCGCAAGCACGCTTAGCGACGCTAGTGCAGCCGCGGAAAACGAAACAGCCAATCCTCTCGCGCGCATATAGCTTTCTCCTTCAATTCACACTCGCCGTTTTCGGCGGATTCTTCAAACTGTTATATACCGCCTCAACGAACATGTCCGTAGTCCAGGCTCCGGAAACGGCGCCATAACGGTCGTCGTAGTCCGCCGTGACTCGCGCCGCTTTCACTTGGTCGAGATTCGCG
>DASQJB010000319.1:0-11668 GCA_035631295.1 Bryobacteraceae bacterium
ATCGGCACAGGAGGCCTTGGTTCGCCGTTGGCGCTCTATCTTTCCGCCGCCGGCGTCGGAACTATCGGGCTGGTCGACTTCGATGTTGTGGACTTCACCAATCTCCAGCGCCAGGTGATCCACGGCACCAAAGACGTCGGCCGCAAGAAGCTCGATTCCGCTGCCGACCACATGCTGGACATCAATCCGAACGTTCAGATCGATCGCTACGAAGTCGCCCTCGACAGCTCCAACGCCCTCGAGATCCTGAAACCCTACGACCTCGTCATCGACGGCACTGACAACTTTCCTACGCGCTACCTGGTCAACGACGCGTGTGTGATTTTGAAGAAGCCCAACGTCTATGGCTCGATCTTCCGTTTCGAAGGGCAAGCGAGCGTGTTCGCTTATCCCGGCGGCCCTTGCTACCGGTGCTTGTATCCCGAGCCGCCTCCTCCAGGACTGGTTCCGAGCTGCGCCGAAGGCGGCGTGCTGGGCATTCTTCCCGGCATTATCGGCCTGATCCAGGCCACCGAGGCGGTGAAGTTAATTTTGGGCACGGGCGAGCCGCTCGTCGGCCGGCTGCTGCTCTATGACGCCTTGGGAATGCGCTTCCGCGAGCTGAAGCTGCGCCGCAATCCCGATTGCCCGGTCTGCGGAGACCACCCCACGATCACCGAGCTGATCGATTACCAGCAGTTCTGCGGCGTCCCCGTGCAGGAGCCCGCGCCTCTGCCTGGCACGAAGGAAGGCGAAATCGATCCGGTGGAAGTGCACGAGAAGATGGAGCGCGGAGATAACTTCGTGTTGCTGGACGTTCGCGAGCCGCATGAATATTTGATCTGCAACATTCCTTTCGCTAAGCTGATCCCCCTGGGCGATCTTCCAAAGCGCGTGAACGAGCTCGACACCGCCGTCGAAATCGTGGCCCACTGCAAGAGCGGCGTCCGCAGCGCCAAAGCCTGCGACTTCCTGCGCCAGGCCGGCTTCCGCAAGGTCCGCAACATGAAAGGCGGCATCACCGCCTGGAGCGATAAAGTCGACCCCAGCGTCCCGAAATACTGATCGACTCCGCCAATTCCAAGGAGCATCCTCCAGCGATTCCTACCGGCTGCTTTTACCAAAGAGTTGGCACGGCCTGATTTGCCCGAATGGTTCGGTCCGCTGTTATCAACGTCGCTCCTTCCACCAGAGCTTGCGCGCACAAAAATGCGGTCATATGGGTCGGGGGGGACCATTACATGGTCTCCAGTCGCGCGACGTGCTCGAATCGGATCGGAAACATGGGAATTTCCCGGCGGATGAAGTATTGCCCCACCAGCTTGCCGGCTCCGCGATCGGGGCCGTCGCCCGTCCCTTCTTGTTGATCATCTCCCAGTAGGAGGCGACGCTGACGGCGATGAGGCCAGTCTCAATGGCCGCGCGCGCGGCGTGGGATAGGCGTTCAGGCCACGCCAGCGCCCACACTACGGTTGCGTGTCCAGGAGAAACAGTTCACCTTCGATACCATTCTGCTCGAACCCGCTTCAAACGCCCAAAAAGTAAATCTCGGCGCACGCTACTGAATCGTGCCTCGTGGGAGGATTCCCATGCGGAAGAAGACGGCTATTGCGCTCGGATGCGCCGCGATGCTTCTCGGTCTCGGCGGTCTGCTCTTCATAGGACCACATACCCAGGCGCAAACCACCACGGATCAGACCGAAAAGACAACGAAAAAAAAGAAAAAGAAATCCGCCAAATCCACCGAGGCCCCTTCCGCGACCGTAACCCCAGCTCCAACTCCCGCTCCAACTCCGGCTGAGGCCGCCGCCGGCAAGAAGAAGGCGACGGCTGAGACCGCCGAGGCGGAGAAAACCACGAAGAAGAGGAAATCCAAGAAAGCCACCGAGGCCCCCTCGCAGTCCTTCGTGCCTCCCGGAATAACCCCCAAGACCGAAGAGTCGGCCCCTCCTGTAAAGAATGCGACGAAGGGACAGGTACGGTCGGCCCAGGCCAGCGGAATGGTGTGGGTGAATACCGACTCCGGCATTTATCACAAGGGCGGCAGATGGTACGGAAACACCAAACAAGGCAAGTTCATGACGGAGGATGAAGCGGTCAAAGCGGGCTATAGGGCGGCGCAAAACGAAAAATAGCCGAATTGTTTTACTTTTTTACTTGCCAGGAGAGTGACAAGCGATGAAACCCGCATTTGAGATTAAAAGAACTCACGATGAGAAATTCATGTTCAATTTGAAGGCGGCCAATGACGAGATCGTCTTGACAAGCCAAACTTATACGAGCAAGGAAGCATGCGAGCATGGCATCGCTTCGGTAAAAGAGAACGCGGCCCTCAATGAGCGCTATGAGGAAAAAACCGGGACGAACGGCAAGCCCTATTTTGTGCTGCACGCGGCGAATAAGCTCGTGATCGGCAAGAGCCAATTGTACGCCTCCCGGGAGGACATGCATAAAGGAATCGCGTCGGTTAAGAAAAATGGGCCGATCGCGGAGGTCGTCGACTGGTCATCCGGAGTTCTCGCTTGACACATCCGGTAAAAGCCTGACTAAGATCCCCTCAGGGGCGAACAAACAGAGAATTACTCCGAATTTTTTCATCTTGACTTCCCGTCCCGTTTTCGATATTCTAACGATTCCTTAATTTTTAAAGCTTCTGTTGCACCACGCGTAGCACTCTCCGGCCGACAGCCTGGTTAACGGAGAACCGAGGCCGTGCCGATCGAAATAGGAGAAGGTCATGAAGCAGAGTTATTTCGTTGTCGTCCTGGCGCACTCGGTGCACGGGCGGCTTCGGCGCATTCACGTTCCCCACCACACACTGTATGTGGTGGTGGCGCTGGCGTTGTTCGGATCGGTTTCGTTGTTCGGAATGGTTTCGAGCTACCTCCGCATGGTCGGCAAGGTGGCCAACTACAACTCGCTCCGCAACGAAGTCGATACTTTGCGTAACAAGTACCAGGCTCTCCAGCGCCAGGACGATCAGAACCGGGAACACCTGGCATCGCTCGAAATGATGGCCAGCGAAGTGACTGTGGCGTTGGGGCTGAAAGGCCGCCTGGAAGGAACCAACAGCATCGCCGATGAAGGGCCGCTGGTTCCTACCTATACCGAGTCGGTGGCCGATTACGACTTCCTGAAATCCGCGTATTTCTCCCGGCTGCATCACGAATACGCCCACGCCTGGCAGAAAAACACAGCCCCAAGCCTCTGGCCGGTGAACGGCCGCCTGCTCAGCCGGTTTGGCGAGCGCGAAGATCCATTTTCGGGCGAGGGCGAGATTCATGCGGGCGTGGATATTTCGGCTTCGATGGGCACTCTCGTTCATGCAGCCGCCGACGGCGTAGTTTTGCAGGCGGAAATTATGAGCGGGTACGGCAAGATGGTCGTGATCGATCACGGCAGCGGCATGACCACGCGCTATGCGCACCTGTCGAGCTTTGGCGTGATTCCGGGCCAGGAGATACGCCGCGGTGATGTGCTGGGGCGGTCCGGCGCCACCGGTAGGGTGACCTCGCCGCATCTTCATTTCGAAGTTCGCCATGGGGGCATTGCGGTCAACCCGATGACCTATTTGACTCACTCGATGACAATGCAGCGCGTTCAGCAGGATCTGCCTTTCTAAACCGCGGGACGGTGTTAAGATCGAGCCATGGCGCCCACGCGCCGATCGTTTCTGTTCGCGATTCCCGCCGCTTGCCTCGCTTCTAAGCTCGTTCCTTCCGCGGTTCACCGTTATAACGATCCCTCCACTGAATTTCCGGTTTTGCGCCTTACCGATCCGGGCTTCACCAGCTTGATGCCCGCGCACTATCAGCACGCGGTGGCGCGCCGCGGCAACTGGCTTTTGTTCGCTTCGGACCTGAGCGGGCGGATGGAAGCCTACCGTATGGATCTGAAGACAGGCGCGGCGCAGCAGGTCAGCGAAGAGGAGGACCTCCAGCCCGCTTCGCTCACTTTTACTCCCGACGAGCGCGGCGTGTGTTGCCTGGCTCATGATCGCCTTCTTCTGATCAATCTCGCGAGCGACCGCGCGCGGGAAGTCTATCGCGCAGAACGAGAATTTCGATTGCAAGGAATGGGACTCTCAGGCGACGGGCTTTATGCAGCCGTCGTCGAGAAAAACGATGCGACCTATCGGCTGCGACTGATCCGCATGGCGGACGGCGTGGCGGCCACCATCGCTCAAGCATCCGAAGAGATACGCGATCCGCAGCCGCGTCCGCGCCGAGCCTCGGTTCTCTACCGCCGGGGCAAGTCCTTGTGGATTGCGAATTACGATGGGCAACAGAACTATACTCTGCGACTGGGGGACGGCGAAACGGGTTCGGCAACTTGGAGTCCGGATGGGCGCGCCGTTCTGTACTTAAACTATCCCGCCGATCCGCGCCAGCTGCACAATATACGCGAGTTCACTCCGGACGCTAAAGAGGACAAGGCCGTGGCCAACACTACCCAGTTCGTTGCGTTCGAGCGCAACGCCGACGCCAGCGTCTTCGCGGGAGCTAGCGGCAGCAAGGCTTCGCCGCACGTGCTGCTGCTCGTGCGGGCGGTCAAGCGCGAACTGACGCTGTGCGAGCACCGGGCCAGCGACCCGGCCATGGTGTCGCCCGTGTTTTCGCCCAACAGCCAGCACGTTTACTTCGTCAGCGACCGGGAGGGTAAGCCTGCTATTTACTCCGTGGCGGTCGAGAAGCTGGTGGAAGAGACCGGGGCCAGTAGCCCATAGCCGTTGATGGCGGCGGCTGAAGCCGCCGTTGCAGGCTAAAGCCTGCTCCACCATGCCTACGGAACCAGCATCACTGGGGCTTGCCAGAACGCGGCTTTTTGACCTTGCGGATCGAGCACCGTGACCTGGAAGTTGTATTCACCCGGCGGAAGCCTGGTTAAGGCGAGATCGAATTTGATCGGCATGGTTTTGATCCGGTTGTTCAAGGCTTCCTTCACTTCCATCGGCGGCGTTTCGAAGGCCTTGGTTTGGCCTTGATAGAAGCTGATGAAGGCCACCAGAGGCCGGATGGTTTCCGCGCCCTGTTCGTAGGCTTGGAGGTATACGTACATGTCGCGGCTCTTGCTGAAGACGCGCGTGACGCTGGGAATCAGCTTCTGACCTTCCTGCACCAGCGGATTCACCGATTCCGCGGCTCCTTTGTCCTTGGCCGCGTTGTATAGAGCGTCCTTCATATCCACGCGCTGGCTGCTCAACACCACGCTGCTGATCGGCACGCGCTTCTGTTCTTTGTCCTTCTCCTGTTTATCGAGGTTCGGAATGATGAAGGTGGTTTGGAACGTGCCGATGCGTCCGGTCTCGGCGTCGCGAGCGAGAAACTTGATGGTGTACTTGCCGGGAAGGGTAGTAAAGCCGGCAGGGTATTCGATGGGCTTCTTGGCCAGTTCGGCCGCGGTGGCGTCGCTGAGCTTGATATCCATTTTCTCGCGCAGGTTAGAAACGGTGGTCCCGAAAGAGTCCTTGACCTCGCCGATGAAATCCAGCAGCGTGTGTTCGGCGCCGCCCTTCTTTGCCAGCGCCAATTCGCGCCCCGGAATCTTCACCAAGATCGGCACGAAATACTCGGCGCCGTTCAACTGGAAGAAATCCACTTCCATGGCGATGGTGAGTTCGGTGACGGGATCTTGCAGCATCAGGGCGTCTTCGAGCTGGCGCTCTTTATCGGCCGCGGTGAAATTGCCGAACTTCTTGCCGGCGAAATAGCCCTGGCGGTAGTCCAGCTTGGCGGTTGTCTCGGCGCCGAGAGTAATTTTGACGCGGCGGAATTTTCCATCCAGATTCGTGTTGGTGGTGTAATAGCCGAGAATGTAATAACTGGAAATCGCCTTTTGGGCGTTGACGATTCCCTTCCCCAGATCGTTGTTATCCAGCAACGCTTTTCCGCCGGTGTCTTCGGCTAGCGCCCAGAGAGTGTCCTGGGTCCGCTGGAAGTTGCTCATCGTGGCCAGGGCGGACTGGCCGTTGTACATGCCGGCTCCGCCGGGCGAGCCGCGGGTGGCGTCGCCCATGGGCGCGTTGGCGACAAGGCCCCGCGCGTCGACGGTCCAGATGGACACGCCGGCGCGGATGGCGGCGTTTTCCGTGGCGCGGAGCTGAGCCTGGTTATCCACGCCGTTCAGGCGCATGCCGCTCGCAAAGTAAATCAGCGCCTTCTTCTCATTGAGCCGCCCCAGCATGTTAGCGGCGGTCTGGAGCGCGGAAAGCTGCCGGTCGGTGTTGAAGATGTTAAATTCGCTGTCGTCCTGGCCGAAGGCGGCTCCGGTATCGGAGCTCGATGCGTCGTTGGGATTCTCGTCGTTGCCCTGGCCTTCGCCGACGGCGAGCGTTTCCAGCATGCTGAGCAAGCGGTCTTTGTCGTCGGTGAAGTCCTGAAGCACGTTGACCGCGGCGCCGGAATATTTCATGATGGCCACGAGATCCGACGCGGTCATCTGGGTGCGAATGAACTTCTCGCCCGCCGCCAGCGCCCGCAACTGATCGGTTTGCGGCATGGAGGCCATATCAAAATACAAGGCCAATAGACGCTTTTCGCGATATTTCAGATCGCCGGGCGGTTCCGGAGCGATTTGAGTGGTGGTGAGCTTTTCGTAAATCCGGATGTCTTCCACGCGCGGCGCGGGCGCCGGGGCGTTGGTGGGGACTTCCTCCAGCTTCTGGTACTCGAAGAATTTGATGGTCTGGGGCTGGTTGTCTTCGGTGATGGTGAAGTCCTTCGCCGTCAGGCCCTCAATAGGTTTGCCGTCCTTGCCGTTGACGGTGACAGTTTCAATCACCAGCGTTGCTCCGGTGGTGAAGGTGGGCGTGGCCGCGCCGGACTGGACGTTGGTTCCGACCTGCTGCGACCAGGCAGCAAGCGTGAATGAGAGAAAAGCAGAAAGGGTTCGCCGCATAGTTTTAGAACCTCATTCTCAGGGTGGTTTGCACGCTCCGCATCGCGTTGGGCGCGGTGGGCAACCCGAATTGATCGTTTCCGACCTGCGTGATCCAACTGGTGAAGACCACATGGTTGAGCGCGTTGTTGGCGTCGACGCGCAAATCGAGGCTGAAGCGATCGTTCACGCGGAACGTGCGCTGAACCGAGGCGTTCAAGCTGAACTGGGAAGGCCCTGTGATGCTGTCTCTTCCTGCGTTGCCCCACTCGCCTTGCGTGGGCGCGGTGAAGGCGGCGGGATTTAGGAACAAACCGGGTTGCGTTGAGTAGAGCGGGGCGCCAGTGTAATTCGGGCGGACCGATCCCGTGAAGCCGGTGCCGGCCACGGCGGCCGCCGGGTAAGAGGGCGTGAGCGGCTTACCGCTGCCTACGGTTATATTGCTAAGCACGGTCCACTCCTTCAAAAGAGCGCCCTTCCATCCGCCCGTCAAGGTTCCTCCGCCCAAGCCCACCCCAGATGTGTATTGCGCCTGGAGGTTCAGCAGGTGCCTCTGATCGAAATTCGACAGGGCGCGCTCGGCGCTTAGATCGAGCCAGTTTTGAGCGACGACGTAACTGGCTTGGCCTTGCCCGCCCAGCGCCGAATCGTCAATGGATTTGGAAAACGTGTAAAGAGCTTGGGCCGTGAATCCGTTGCGAAGGCGGCGGCGAAGCTGAAAGGAGCCGGATTCACGCGTCGAGTTTCCGTTGGAGGTCAAGTAGGTGAATCCCGACGGGCAGCTAAGGCACGGATTAGCCGCGCCGTTGGGAAAGGTGTTGGGCAGAAACTCCTGCATTCCGCGCGTGCCTTTAATGCCCAGGTAGATCGCGTTCATTTGCAACCCCGCCGGCAAGTCTCTTTGAATCGATAGCTGCCAGTTTTGGGCATAGCCAACGCGGAAATTCGGATCGACGGCGAACGTGTTGGTGGTGGTGTTGGGAGAGGCGTTGAAGCCGTTGGCGAGCGTCAGCGGATTTTCTGCGCTGTTCTGCACGCGCAAGCTCTTGGATAATGGCGATTGCTGCGCCATTTGTTGCGCGATGGCTTGGTAGGGAGAAGTGTTGTAATAAACGCCGTATCCGGCACGCACGATGATGGACGATCCGGAGATCGGACGCCAGGAGAGTCCGATGCGCGGCTGAAAGGCGTGCTTGTCGGACTGCATCAGCGACGCGGGATAGGCTTGGCCGGTGAGCGAGCCTACGGGCTGATAGCCTACCACCGGCAGGACGGCGGAGTAGCCGGGAGCGACGTCGAGATTCACCAGCCGGCCAAAGAGCTCCGAAATCGGGGACCAATATTCCCAGCGGCCGCCGGCATTGATGGTGAGGCCGGGGCTGACGCGCCAATTGTCGGTCACAAACGCGTCGTATTGGTTCGCGCGGAAATATTTGTCGGCGTTGCCGAAGGCGATGGAGCTGGTGTCGGGGATGCCGAGCAGAAAGTCGGCGAAATCGTAGCCGGTCGCGGCGCCGGTGAACCCAAACGTGCCGCGGGGATCCTGCTGGGTGTTGTAGTTGAACTCCTGCCGAGTGTAATCGGCGCCAAATTGGACCTCTTGGCGTCCGTGGTTCCAAAGGCCGTTGTAGGAAAGCTTGCCGGTCTGGTTGCGGTTGAAGGAGGGGATCCCGTCAGAAAGGCCTTGAATGCCGCTTGAGAAATTGAGCGCGGGTGGACCCCAGTTTACCGACTGCTGATTGTTGCCGGTGATGCCGGCGTCGCCGGACACGTTCGTGCGATTTTCGAAATACGGCATAACGTGCGTGGAAAGCCGGCTGTATTCATAGCCGAAGGTTCCGAAGAAACGGGGCGTGAACTGATGGCGCCAATTCACCTGGCCTCGGATGCCCAGGATGTCCGTGGCATCAAGGAAGGAGAAGGCGTTAGGGTTATTCGTGCGGTTGCTCTGAAACGCGAATTCTCCGGAAAGCCCGTTCTTGCGGCCGATTTGTTTATTCACGCGCGCTTGCAGTTGGTCCTGATGAGTGTTGCCGACAATAGGAATCTGGTAGTTGTAGCGGCCCGTGAAGTTCGGGGACGGATAGTACTGAAGAAGCGCCAACGCCTGGGGGCTGATGCGGCTGGCGGGGATAGCGTTGTTCGGAAACGGCAGGCCGTTAAGAGGATCGACGATCTGCACCGACTTTCCGAACGCGTTGAGCGTCTGCGAGAAATCCCCGTTGCGCTGCGCCTCGGTCGGCATCGTGTACGGGTTGGTGTTGGCGGTGCGGTTTCGTGATAATTGATAATTCACCGTGAACTGCGGGCCGTTGCGGCGCACAAGCCGCGGAATCTTGATGGGGCCGCCGAAGGATCCCATGAAGGTCATGCGATTGTAACCGGGTTTCGGAGTATCCTGGCCGGTTAAGGAGAAGCTGCGGGCGTCGAGCGCGGAGTTATCGAACGTGAATCCTAGATTGCCATTGTAGAGCGAACGGGGTCCGCGCCGGTTGTTTCCGAACGCCTGGTTCAAGGCAAACGGGGAGCTCGCACCATTGTTGGCGGTGCCGTTGACGAGAAAGCCGTCGGCCGAGCGCTGCTGCAACTCGGCAGTGCTTTGGTTGGCGAAGGCTTCGCTCGCGGGGGGAGCGGGTTCGTTGGCGGCGCCATTGGAAGGCGGCGCCGGCTGCCCGGTAGCGTTGACGTCGGTGCGCTGGAACGCCGTCTGGGTGTTCGTGGGCTGCGTTTGCTGCTTTCCTTTCCCGTTGGCCTTGGCGTTTGCGTTCGCCTTCGCGTTACCGTTCGCCGGGGCGGGCGTCGGCGCCACGGTGAGGTTGGGCGCGGGAGCGGCGCTGACTTGGGCGTGCATCTCCTCGAGCGGCAAAATCTTCAGCTCTGAATCCGGAATGGAGGAGTCGGCGGCGAGGCTAACGTCCTGCTTGGCGGATGCGAAGCCCTGCATCTGAACCTCGATGGTCCAGGCGCCATCGGGCAGATCGGGAAAAGAAAAATTGCCGTCCACATCCGTGAGAGCCACGACTATCTTGTCCCGTTGCGATGCAGTTACCGTAGCGCCCGGGACGGGGAGTCCGCCGAATTTGACCTGTCCGTGATGTTCGGCGGCGGGGAGAGATGAAATGGCGAAACCCAGGGCAATCGCCAGACAGGCGATGGCTTTATGACGCACGGTGCACCGCCCGAAAAAACGAACCCAGGGCAATTTCTCGCAAAGGCGCAAAGCTCGCAAAGTTAGCGGGAAGGGCCGCCAGATGGCGAACTGCACTGAACTGGTCCGGCATGTGAAAACGGAGCCTCCGTGTGAAAATGAGAGACGTTCCGGCGAGGGGAACGATAGCACGTCCGCAGCCACTATTCAGACGTTGCAAGCATTTGAATCGTGGAGACATTTGCGTTAAGAACTGTGCGGTTTTGGAAACAGGCGGTCGGTTTCGCGCTTAGGGCTTCCCGACCCTTCGATAGCTGTATTAACGAGTCATGCCTTATTTAGTTCCACTTATTTCTGCCGGTTCTCCGCTGGCGCGCGAACGGTCAGTCCGGGTCGGGCCGCTCCACTCGGTCGATCACGAAAATGTCTACTGGCGTTTTCCTGGATTCCAGTTTCAGTCCGAGTTGACCGAGCACCGTGAACAAACTCGGCCGCAACGGGTCGGACAGGTCTTCCCCTTTATCTGGACCCTCGGAATCCTTGCCGAAGTTGCGGACGAGCGGCGTCCATCCTTCCGTATCCATGTCGAAGGATCCTTTGAGTCCGGTTCGATCCACAACCGGCCGGTCGGACCAGTTTTCGACAAACGCTGCCAGCTCCGCCGTGGTGACTGAGCGTCCGTGAATCCCTCGTCCCTGGCCGCCACTGAAACCTTGACATCCGGCGCCGGTAGCGGGATTGCAATCTTTGTCTTTGACGTTCGCGGGATGCAATTTGTGCCCGCTTTTCGCCACGACGAGCGTGTAAGCCGACATTTCCGTGCTCTCGCGATGGACGGCGAGCTTGAACCGATCCGCCAGGAGCGTGCCGAGCATAGAAGCCGCTCGCCGTTTACGCTCCGCTTCGGGCAGCCCATTCGGGAAAGCGCTCGCCTCAGGGGAGGCCTCGATGTCGTACGCCTGGGAATTGATCCAGGCCGGGCCTCCGGTCAGCCGCATGGATTGCGGCGGCAAGTCGTAGGCCCTGGCGACGAGGAAGCGCAGCGGGATACCAATCGCGATAAATCGGCCGCCGGGGAAAAATTGAAACACCGGGCGGCGGGCGTCCTCCGGATCGTGCGGCTTAACGGAAACCGCTTCGAAGGCGAAAACGTGAGACGCTTGCTGGGCGAAGACGATCCAGCGCGGAGAGCGCGACGCGGCCGTGGCCAGAGCGAACAACATGATAGAGGCAGCCGCTACTGCCAGGAGCGAGGCCCGCGGAGAGGCGGTCCGGCCATGAGCGAGCAGTGCGCCAATGCGCCCGCTCAGGCGCGACCGCGATCCGAAGACGCCCAACGCCAGCAGAAACTTATCTTGACGGACCATGCGCGCTCCATTAACTAATAAATTAAGAGCTATCGCGATTGTACGGCGATTGGGGCGCGGAGTCAACTAAAATTTTAGGACTACGATCGAGCGGCCCTTTTCTGGGGTAGTGCGGTAACCCGAGTCCACCAGTTGACGGCTCCTGCGAAGACGCCCTCGGCCCTGCTACTCGCTCGGAGGCGGCGTGGGAGGCCGCCGCAGGCCACGGGCCTGCCCCACAGAGCAGCCGAGCCGACACTCGCGTCGGGGCCAGTCGGGCGCGTCATCACGGCAAAGTGTCGACAAAAAGCTTGTCTCA
>DASQJB010000320.1:0-10005 GCA_035631295.1 Bryobacteraceae bacterium
ATCTCTTTGTAGGTCCGCTGGTAAGCCATCGAGTTCACGCCCAAACCCGCGAGATATTGCAACCGCATGTTGAGGTCTTCATTAATTTGGGCGCCAGCAAGCAGCGGCGCCAGATCCCGCGCGCGGCCGGCGTAGGTTGCCAGAAGCTCAACGGCCGAATGCAATCCGACATCGCTCAGCGACTTCAGCACGGGCGCGTAGCCGGGCTGGTCCAGGCGCGCCTGGAGAGCGTCCACGGAGATCGGCTCCTTCTGCATTTGGCCGAGCAGCACCAAATCGAATCCATCGCCATTCAGATTGTTGCTCCAGATGGTTCCCTCTGGGAACACGGAGAAGAAGGTCGCAAGCTCCGTCTTGATGGTTTCCGGATCGCTGTCGTAAATCGGAAGCCACTGCGCAACCACGCCGCCGGGGTTCAGATGGCGCTTCACCAGTTCGTAGTATTCCTTTGAATAGAGCACCGACGTGCCTTTCACCCAGGGGTGGATAGGATCCGTCGTGATGACGTCGAACTTTTCGGGCGTGGTGAAGATGTAGTGGCGCGCGTCGTCGTAGACCATGCGCGTACGCGCGTCGCGCAGCACGCCGTAATTCTCTTTGGCGAAATACTCGTCGGAAGCGCGCGGAATAAATGGCTCGAGCTCGCAAATCACCAGCTTCGAAAGCTCCGGGTAGCGGGTGAGCGATCCGGCAGTGACGCCGGCGCCGAAGCCCACCACCAGCGCCGACCGTGGCTCCGGATGGATCATTGCCGGCACGTGGCCCATCATGCGTTCCAGGCGCATGTCCAGCAGGGCTGTGGAAGCTTCCGCTTTACCGCTGACGTAGAAGTGACGCTGCCCGGCACGCTCGGCGATCAAAACCGAGGAGTTCAGACCTTCGCCGCGGAACAGCACCTTGGTCGGATTCGCCCGGTCATATAGATCGAACGCGCGGATGATCGGCGCGATGCGTCGTCCATAGGCGATCATCTGCCAAGGCACATCTTGTACGGCGGCGGCCAGGCCCCAGCCGCCTGCAATGACCGCTGCGACGGCGGGAATGAACAGCGCCTTGCGCCTACGAGCGAGCGTTGAAGCGCTGGCCAGCAGCGCGCTCAGCATGGCCAACACAACCAGGATCTGCTGGGAGCCGCGCGATCCGACTGCCGCGATGAGCCACAAACTGAACGCCAGCGCGCCCGCAATGGATCCGGCGGTATTGATCCCGTAAACGCGCCCGGCGAGGGATGCGGGGTCCTGATCGGCAGGAGTCGCCGACGCCAGAGCCAACGGAAAGCTCGCGCCCCAAAGCAACGTCGCTGGGAAGATGGCCCACACGGTTCGGGCCAGGTCGAGCTCGAAGTTAAACCACGAATCGAGCGAGAGCCACGGATCCACTGGCCAGTACGGCAAAGAATGCGCGATGGTGTAGGCGGTCCAGGCGAGCGCTAGGGTCAGCAGGATTTGGCACGCGGCCAGTCCGGTTCGCGGACGATCGAGACGCCGCGCGAGCGACGATCCGGCGCTGCTGCCGGCCCACAGTCCGAGGAGAAACACAGCCAGAATGATCGAGAAGGTATAGACTGTGGGGCCGAGCAACAATGACAGCAGGCGTGTCCAGACAACTTCGGCGCCCAGCGCGGTCAAGCCGGAGAGCGCGATGGTGAGGTACACGAGGACATCTGCTCGTGGGGCAGCCGGTCGCTTTGGGCCGGATGCCTCGATGCCGCTTTTCTGCACAACCCGGCCTGCGGCGGCGCCTAGTGCGTACCCGATCATCGCGATGGTGAAGTTAATGCCCGCCGCGGCAAAGGTCGCAACCGCCATGTCATGAACTCGCAGCAGGTAGAATCCCGCCAGCAGGCAACCGGTCACGGCTCCCGCAATGTTGGCGCTATAAAGGAATCCCAAGCGGGAAACTCCCACGGCTGAGGTTCCCGCCCAGCGGGCGCACGCGGGCAGCGACCCTCCCATGAGCAACGCCGGAGGCAGCAGACAAACGGCGGCCACGGCTCCGCGCGTTACAAGGCCTGGGGTCCCCGCATAGAAGCGAGCCACAACGGGAACGCCGAACAACACCAGCAGTCCCAGCATGCCAATTCCGGCTTCCAGCGCTGCGAAGGCTCGCAGCGGATTCCAACTCCGCGGCACGCATCGCGCGAACAGGAAGCTGCCGCCGCACAAGCCCCCCATATAGGCGCCTAGCAGGAGGCCGAGTGAGACGGCGGAAGAGCCGATCACCAACTGGAGTAGTTGCAGCCAGACAATTTCGTAGATCAGCGCCGCGCAACCGCTGGCTGCCATCAGCGCCAGCAGCGCGAAAAAGATCCACGGCGCGCCTCCTGGGGAGGCTATCACTGCGCCGTCCGTAGGGCGCTCGACCCGCTGCTCGACCCTCGACTGCACGTGATTCACATCCCACCCCTCAGCGCGTTTATTATATAATCGCCGTCAATGAAAACCAGCCTTGCCGCCGCTATTTTATGCGGGCTTTGCGCGCCGGTGGGCGCGCAGTGGGTCCGCGTGCCCTCAGCCAACATTCCTCGCACGCCCGACGGCAAGCCGGATCTCTCGGCGCCGGTGCCTCGCCTGGATGGGCATCCCGACCTGTCCGGAGTCTGGAACCCGAATCCGCGTTTCCTGCGCGATATCGCCGCCGATCTAAAGCCCGAAAACGTTCCATTGCAGCCTTGGGCTAAGGCGGTGTTCGAGCAGCGCGCCGACGGTTCCCAGGCCGGCGTGGAGCCGGACGCCAATTGCCTGCCGCAAGGCGTGCCGAAAATCGATACGGCGCCCGCTCCGTGGAAAGTGGTGCAGACGCCAAAGCTTATTGTCGTCGTGTACGAGGCGTTCAATCTGTGGCGGCAGGTCTTCCTCGATGGCCGCGACTTCGCTCCCGATCTCAATCCGACCTGGATGGGTTACTCCACCGGCAAGTGGGATGGCGACGCGTTGGTGGTGGAGTCGCGCGGCTTCAACGGCAAAGCGTGGCTCGACCAACTGGGACGGCCCAGCACCGACGCGCTGCACGTAACCGAGCGATTCCGCCGCAAAGATTTCGGCCATCTGGACATTCAAGTCACGATCGACGACGCCAAGGCATACACCAAACCCTGGACGGTGACTTACAGCGCGACTCTGCTGCCGGAAGGTGAATTGATGGAGTTCATCTGCAACGAGAACAATCGGGACATCCCGCATTTACCCGCGAAGTAGCGTCACGCTAATTCACCGTGGGTGCCCGCGCGGGCTTTGCGGGCCAGGTTGCTTTCATGATGCAGGAAAGCGGCGGCGGTCAGGCTCGATAGCGCCGCGACTCCGGCCAGGACCAGAAACGCTCCATTCCAGCCATGCGCGACCGAGATTCGCGCCATGCCGTCGCCGGAGAGAACTCCGCCTAGATAGCCTACGCCGTCGATGAGGCCCGAAGCCGTTCCGCTGCCTTGTTTGCCGCCGAAGTCGAGCGAGATCGCGCCTGCCAAAAAAGAGTACGGACCGACGATCAGAAATGCGACGATGGCGACGAGGGCGACGGGCCGGAAGGTTGAGCCGGCGGCGGCTCCCAGGCCAAGAGCAAGCAGCGCGAACACGGAAAGCATTAAGCCCGCCAGCATCACGGAGGCTCGCCCGCCGCGCCCGAGACGGTCGCTCAACCAGCCGCACAGGACCACGGAAACGCCCCCGGTGAGGGGGAACAAAGCGCTCTTTGCAGCCGCCTCGGCCGCGCTCATGCCGGCCTGTTGCGCGAAATAGGTCGGAGTCCAGAGACCGAATGTTTCGCGGAGGATGGTGGTTCCCAGAGAGAGCGCGCACGCGAGCCAGAAAACGCGGCTCGAGAAAAACGGCCGCAGCAAAGCGCGCAGATTCTCGGGCGGATGCTCGTTGCCGGATGCCGCGAACAGATTCAAGGAATTCGCTGACGGTTCAGTTTCGCCGATCTCCGCAGGCGACTCGCGCAAGAGGAAAACGCAAGCCGCCAGCAGCGCGGCAAGCAATACGGCGGCGGCACAGAATACGCCACGCCATCCAAATCCTTGCTGAATCAATAGAGCCATAGATTGCCTCGCCAAAGCGTCTCCAAAGAGATAGCTCAAGCTGACGATCGCCATGACCGTGCCGTAGCTTCGAAAAGAAAACCATTTCGAGGCGATCTTCACCGCTCCCGCCCAGCCCAACGACTGGACCAGCCGGTTTCCCATCCAGGCGAGAGTGAAAAGCCCGATGGCGCCAGAAGCCGCAAACATCAGCGTGAAGGCGATGCTGCCCGCCATGCCGAAAAGGAAGTTGCGCCGTCCGCCCAGAAGATCGGCCAGCCCGCCGCTGGGGAATTTGCCGATCGCATAAGCCAAGACGCCCAACGACGCCACCGAGCCGAGCATGACTCGCGCTGCGTCGGGAGCTATGCCGCGGCGGCCGAGATCGGCGATTAGTAGCGGCATGGTCACGGACAGGTTCGAGCGGCAGAAGTAATATCCGGCATAGCCGGCTACGAGTAAGCTGAGCGTCAGTGCCTGCCGGCGTGCGAGGCGCGAACCGCTCGCGCCATTCATGGACGTTTCCCTGCCGCCAGACGCGATTCGATCCGCTCGAGCACCGGCTCGATCGCGGCCACGCTGCTGACCACGAAATGCGCGCCGGCGCGTTTCAACATGTCGCCGGCTTTTTCGAGCAGCAGCTTGCGCTCGTGTGCAGGAAGCGCGTGAAGCTCGGCGGCGCCGAGTCCGGTTTCATTTCCGGTCGCGGTCACTCCCACAGCCCACATGCCCGCGTTCAAGGCTTCCTCGATATCGCTCACGGTGTCGCCGATTTTGACCGCGGCGGCAGTCGCGTTGATGCGCAATTCCAACGCGATTTTCAGGCACATCCAGGGTTGCGGCCGCCCGCCTCCCGCGTCGTCCGGACAGAGCGACATTTCCGGCTGATAGCCCTGCTTGGCCGCGGAGGCCAGAAGAATCTCGAGCATCGGACGGGTGTAACCGGTGGTGCTGCCGATGCGGAGCCCGCGGCCGCGCAGCCGTTCGACGGTCCCCGCGACGCCGTCGATCACCGCGGAGTGAGCCGCCAGCGTCTCCAATTGCAAGGGAATGAACTGGGTGAAGAGCCGGTCTACATCGGCCTCCGACGGCGCGGCCCCGTGTAAACTCGACCATTGGCTCTGAACGTGCGGAAACTGAAGAATGCGGCGAATGTGGTCTTTCTTGTAAATCCCCATGTCGCGGCGCGCTTCCTCGTCGCTTAGGGCAATGTCGTAACGGCTGAAAACCTCCGTGATCGCCCTGAGTGGCGCTAGCGACCCGTGATCGACGGTCGTGCCGGCCCAATCGAAGATCACCGCTTCCAGGCGATTCATACACATATCTCCGCGATGGTCTCGGCGGCGATGCCGAACGACAGAGTCATGCCCGCGCCGCCGGGCGAAGTGACGATGTGCGCTCCAGGAGCGGGATTGAGTGTCAGGTAGGGATGATCCGGATGCTTCACGTACACGCCGTACCAGCGCTGGGCGATGGAGAGGTCGGGCGCGGAGAGGAACGTGGAAATATAGCGAAGCATCAAGCAGTCGATCGCTTCCTTGTTGAAAATGTCCACGACCGGGCCGTATTCATGAGAGTCGCCGAGCGTGAGCTCGCCTTGCGCAGTTTGGGAGACGAGGCCGTGAATCTCCCAGCGGTCGTATTCGGGAGTCTCATGCGCGATGCGCTGGCGCAATGCGGGAAGGGTTTGGCAGACGGAGAAGGATCGGTAAAACCGGAGAGTCAAACCCGCCGCGAGCGCCGGGCCGAGCCGCCAGCCGTCTGGCTGGGGCGCCGTGCGAAGCATCTGTAGCTTGACGCGAGTCAGGCCGGAGCTTGCGAAGGTTTCCGGGTAGAGCGATTCGAAATCGTCGCCGCTGCAAACGATAACGTTCTCGACATTCCAATGTTCGGCGCCCGCTTCGACAAGGGGCAAATCGATACGCCGGACCGAGCATCCGAAGCGGAACTGTACGCCCAACCGTTCGCTCAGGAACGATGGGAGGGTTGCGATGGTGTCACGCGGATCGATGGTAATCTCGGTGGGGCTCCACAACGCGCCAAGAAGACTGGCCGGGTTCAGAGCGCGGCTGCGGCTCAACGCTTGATCGGCATCGAGCCATTCACATTGAAAGCCAAGTCCGGGGCCAACCTCTGCGAACTCACGGGCGACGGCGGCCTCGTCGTCGCGGTAAACCGCATGGAGCGAGCCTTCCGGCCAGTAGGGTAGGCGAGCTTGCTCGATCACTTCGAGCCAGTATGCCCGGCTCCGCAACGCGAGATCGTACATTCGGCCGTGCGGCTGGCCGATGGGCCAGATGAGCCCGAAGTTCCGCACCGAGGCGCCGGCGGCCCTCAGGCTGCGCTCGAAGACGACAACTTTCAGGCCGCGCCGAGCGGCAGCCCAAGCGTGCGCCAACCCCATGACGCCAGCGCCCACGATCGCTAGATCCGCCCGGTTTTCCGTCATTCGCGCGACCGCTCCCTCACGGTCGCGGCTCTGAAAGTGGCTGCGCCGCCAAACGCCCATTCGGAGCCGCGACCGTGAGGGAGCGGTTCGTTCAGAATACGCCCAGGAGATTACAGGATCGTGAAATCAATTCTTTGACAGGTCTCGGTGAGTTTCCTTCACTCGATAGCCGGCTGATGAGAGGCGTTTTCGGATTTCGTTTGCAATCATGACGCTGCGATGCCGGCCGCCCGTGCAGCCGAAGGCGATGGTGAGATAGGATTTCCCTTCGCCGATATAGTGCGGCAGCAGATAGACAAGGAGATCCGAGATGCGCTCGATGAATTCGGTGGTTTGCGGAAACGAGCGAATGTAGCGCGCCACTCCCGGGTTCTTGCCGCTCAGATCTTTGAATGCCGGAATGTAGTTGGGATTGGGCAGAAAGCGGACGTCGAACACCAGATCGCTGTCAGTGGGGACACCGTTACGGAAGCCGAAGCTGGTGACCTGAATCAGGATTTCCGGCGCGTGCTTCTGGCCGCGGAAGGTGCGGTGGATGGTCTCGCGCAGCTCATGCACGTTGAACTTGGCGGTGTTGACGATGGGGTCTGCCAGGCGGCGGATGGGTTGCAGGCGCTGGCGCTCGCGAGCGATGCTGTCGGCGACGCTTGAGTCGGCGCCCAACGGATGCGGGCGGCGGGTTTCGCTGAAGCGGCGGATCAGCGTCGCATCGTCGCATTCGAGAAAGATCAAACGCGTGGGAATCTTGCGCCGGATGCGCTTGTAGAGCGCAGGAAATTTCTCCAGCGCGGCCCCCTCCCGAATGTCCACCACGATCGCGGCGCGGCGCACCGTTCCAGTAAGCTCGGCGAATTTATCGATCAAACTGATGGGCAGATTGTCGACTGCGTAATAGCCCAGATCCTCCAGGGCTTTGAGAACGGTTCCTTTGCCGGAGCCGCTCAGGCCGGTAATGATTACCAGCTCTCGACGGTGAGGTGAGAGGGATTTCGGAGCTTCCGCCAGCCGGCGCTTTGCAACCGTCCGCCCCACAACCGGCTGCGCCACTCAATCCTCAATCAAATCGAAGTGCCCGTCGCGCCGGCGCACCAGCACGGAGAGGCAGTGCTTGTCGGCATCCCGGTAGACGAGGTAATCGCGATCCTGCTCCATCTCCAGCAAGGCCTCCTCCAAGGTCATGGGTTTTCGGTTTTCATGGTGATTGACGCGAAAAACACGGCGCTCGTTGACAGTTTCCTCTCCGGCCGGCCGGGCCAGAGCTTCCGTTTCTCCGCCGGTCTTAGCCCCATTTAGGGCCCTCCGCGTCTTCTCACGCCATTTTTCACTCTGCTTGTGAACTTGGGTTTCCAGCTTATCGATCGCAACCGATAGGGCGGTGAACAGGTCCGTATCGGAGCCGACTCCGACCAACTGGTGATCGAAAAACTGAACTGTGATCTCGGCGTGTTGAAGATGGCGCTCGGAAGTCAAAATGACGTGAGCTTCCTTTTCCCCTCGCTTTTCCAAGAGCTTCGACAGCTTGGCGAATCTCGCATCCAGCTTTTCTTGTAGATTGGCGGGCAATTCCTGCTTGATGCCCTTATAAGTGACTCTCATGACGTTTCCTCCGGAAAGAGTGTTGCCAGCCGGAAATCGTCGCACCCGAGTGGAGGGCGCCCATAACGCGCCGCACGAGGGTGCGGCAGAATCACGCGCGCACGCGGCGCTGATGTGTCGATGGAATTCGCATGTCCTCGCGGTATTTGGCGACGGTACGGCGGGTCACCTCAATACCTTCGGCCTGCAAACGCTCGGTAATGGTTTCGTCCGTCAGAGGACGGGTTGGATCCTCCTCTTCGATCATCTTCTTCACCTTGCGCTTCAAGATTAGCAAAGGAGTGGCCGTTCCGCCTGGCCCCTGTACAGCTTCCGAGAAGAAATACCGCAACTCGTATACACCTTGGGGAGTGTGCGCGTATTTGCTTGAAACAGCTCGACTTACAGTAGACGGATGGACGCCGATCTCCTCCGCGATTTCCTTGATCATCATGGGGCGCAGATGGTCGATTCCGCTCTCCAGGAAATCGGTTTGCCGCCGGACAATGGATTGGCAGACCTTCAGAATCGTTTGTTTCCGCTGCTCGATGTTCTTCATGAGCTGGATCGCGGACGCGTAGCGGTCGCGGACGTAATTCCGTACGTCCCTGTTCGGCTCTTGCGTTCGGTCCAGCATGCGGCGATATTGAGGGTTCAGGCGCAGTTGCGGAAGATCTTCGTCGTTAATTTGAATGAGGTAGTCTTCGCCGTCTTTGGAAATGTAGACGTCCGGCTCCACTTGCCGGGCGCCGGGACCCGAATAGCGTAGTCCGGGACGGGGGTCCAGATGCTTGATCACATCCACGGCTGTCTGGATATGCTCCAACGGCCGCCGCAGGATCCTGGCCAATTCCTTATATTGCCGGGTCTCCACCAGTTTCAGATGGTCCGCCACGATCTGCCACGCCACGCCGCCTTTTCCGTTGCGGCTTTCGATCTGGAGCAAGAGGCATTCCCGCAGATCGGCCGCCCCTACTCCCGCCGGATCCAGCGTGTGTACAATGCGGATCGCCTCTTCCACTTCCTCCTGGGAGTGGCCGCCTTCCGCCGCGATCTCGGCGGGCGAAGCCGTCAGGTAGCCGTTTTCGTCCAGATTGCCGATCACCTCTTCCGCCGCCGAGCGGACTGCCTCGCCCATCGTGACCAGGGCGAGCTGCGACCGCAGATGGTCGGAAAGTGTGACAGGGGAAGAAAGGAAGGTCTCAAAGGAGGGTTTTTCGACGCTTTCCGCCACGGGACTCTTGAATCCCGGATCGAGATAGTTGTCGAAATACTCACCCAAATCGATTTGTTCGAAAGGATCGTTGGCGGCGTCGGGCCCGTCGGGAGTGACGGGCGCATCGATGGTGAGGGAAGGAGAACCGGCGGCAACAGGTTCGGCGTCCGGCCCGGACGCTTCGGATTCGGCAATTTCGGCTCCCGCGTCGGCCTCAATTTCGGCCCGGCTCACCGTGGCGTCCAGGATCGACTGGTCTGGGTGCTCGCCATTGCGTTCCGCCGCGGCTTCCAACACCGGCTGGAGCTCCTCTGGAGTGAGCTCTTCGCTCCCCTCCACAGCCTCCTCCAAAACCGGATTCTGCGCCATCTCCGCCTCGATTTGATCTTTCAATTCCAGGCGGTTGAGTTGGAGCAGACTCACCATCTGCACCAACCCAGGGGTCAGCGTTTGTTTCTGCTGGACCCTTACTTGCAGACGGGGTGACAGCGTACTCATGACCAATCTGATTTTACCACCGAAGGAATCCCTCGGCCGCCGGATCTTATTGTCCACCTTTTCTGGCGGCTGAAAGCTGGTAGCTTTAGAAACATGGCCGACGGCCCTTTCGCCGAGGTAAACTTCCCACTCACCACATCCGGACTCCCGGAAACACCGCGTTCCCATACACCCCGGCCGTCCGCCCACCGTCCCCGGAATCTCATTGCCAAACGGCGTGTAATCGTAGCACTTCGCGGGCTGCGAACTCCC
>DASQJB010000321.1:0-5816 GCA_035631295.1 Bryobacteraceae bacterium
TCAACCGGCTGGCAAGCCTGTGCGGTGATAGAGGCACACTGGAGCGGCGCATCAGTTACCTTTGACGCAGGTAATGCTGCTATCGTGTCTTGTTCGACAAGCTGTCCTGGAGTTAGCCTGCCGTTGAGGGGCAACACGGACTTTATTATTCAGTCTAACTTCCCGTTTTCTACCAACCCGGTATCTGTTTCTAGCCCGTATACATTCTTTCAGGGCAGCTATGGATATGTGTTGAATGCTACGAGTGGGCAAGGAGGAGCGCCGATTTGGACGCTGCCACAGGCAGACCCCTTGACCTCCAACAATGCTGTTGCGTTTACAGGACACTAACTAAGTTTTCGCGGAGCGCCTCGCTTCGAAACAATCCACAATTGAGTTGTCGCGGCGGCTGGACCCGGACGCCCTGCGAGCCGAGATCCGTAAATACCGCTTAATGGAGTATGACCGTGATGAAGGGTCTCGAAGTATTTTGGGTGCTTGTGATGTGTGGCTTCTTCCTGACTTTGTTGCCCATCGCGCGAAATAGCCAGGGCTCACGCTTCGTGTTTCGGCAACTGGCCGTGCGCCATCGGCGGGAATAGGCTGGCCTTCCACAAGATACCGCGAAGCCGAAACCTCACTCCACCGGCGAGTCGAGGCTACGGCGGTGAAACTGCCACACCACGTGGCCGCCAGTCGCGGCACATTCGATCAGCCGCACGCTCCGCAGAACGGTTTTGTCCGGCGCGGGCAAAATTCGCTCGCGCATGCGGAAGCAGCACAAGAGCGGCGCGCCTCCATGCATCTATGCCTGCCGATTCTGCGGCGTCGATTGCAGGCCGCGTTTGGCTCGCGTTGCACGAGCGCACGCACATCACCGGGCCGATGGAGAGGTCCCCGACTAGGACCTCGCGCCGTGGACACTCGGCGCGGCGTGACTCTATCGGTCTAGAGTGGACATGGCCTCGGCAATGCTTTCCTCGGCGTGTTCGTGGGCAACGGCCGGGTACGCTCTCTTGGCGGCGGCGCGCAGCGTCTCTTCGATGAACTCGCGATCAAAGCCTAACTTGTGGATTCCTCTTACTGCCGCCTTAAACCTGACTCGCATCCGTTGTTCTTTGGGGCCGATCTTCCGGGGCTGTGGTTCATGTGAAGCCTGAAGCCAGGGGTCGATCAATTCTTGATGGCTCTCTAGCTCCTGTTCAACGGCTGCTCGCTGTTTCCAGGGCGGGTCGAAGCGCGCCGTCCCTTGGTCGTCAAAGTAGATTTGCAATCCTGCGATAGTGAGGCGCTTCATTCCTGTTTGTCGATTGTCCCACGATCGGCGGCGATAGAACTCCTAGGATTTCAGCGAGCGATTCCTACCTCGGTCACATCATCTCCCGCTTGAGCGTCAGCGGCTTGGGCAAGAGCGCGCAGATCCCATCAATGGTGTTCTGCAAAGCCGTCAGCGATATGTATTCCAGAGTTCAACCTGCGTCGAGGGATCCTTGTACGGAAGAGGCCGCAGGAGTACGCTTTCGACGGCGCGGAAAATCGCGGCGTTCGCTCCGATCCAGAGCGCCAGGGTCACCACGGCGGCTGGAGTAAATGCCGGAGTCCGCTGCAGCATTCTGGGCGCGTCCTTCAAATCCTGCCAGACCGTCCCATAGCGCCTTCTTTGTCCAGGTTAGACCCGGAATCCGTAGTTGTGTGCGAATCTGGCCCCACTATCGAAGAATCCGGCGTAGAATGGTAGCCGATGATTCGACGAAGGAGTGGGAAGATGCTTCGAAATCTCCCGATTGGGCTTGTTCTTGTGGCTGTAGCTGCGGGCGCACTGGCGCAGGCCAATGGCCCTGCTAGCTGGCAAAACGATCTCACGCCTATCGGCGCCAAAGATTGGAACTACGATTTCGCCGAGCACCTGCTCCAGCGTGTGGGATTCGGAGGAACTCCGGAAGAGATTCAAGCACTCGCGAAGCTGACGCCGCAACAGGCGGTTGCGCGGATGGTTCGATTCGAAGGCGCCCCGGCGGCGAATCTCGCGCCTTTCGACGAGGACGCCATCCACGATCCCGGCTTGGAGCCATTCCCTCCCAGCCGACCCGCCGTGACCGACCTCGCAAAGCAGAAGGGCGAGGCTCTGGGCATCAAGGTGAAGCCGACGGGCAACCGGCGCCTACAGCCGGTTGTGGACGAGTTCTTCTACTGGCTCCGCGCCAGCGCACTGGAGACCAATCGCGTGGCCTATTGGTGGGCGAACCGCATGGTTGACAGCCCACGGCCGCTGCAAGAAAAGATGGCCCTGTTCTGGCACGGCCACTTCGTTTCTAACGAGGCCAAGGTGCGGGATTATCGCAAGCTGCTGGCGCAGTTGGAGCTATTCCAGACACAAGGTCTGGGCAATTTCAAGGATCTGACCGTGGCCGTAGCACAGGGGCCGGCGATGCTATCGTTCCTCGACGCCGGCGTGAACGTCAAAGGCGCGTCCAACGAGAATTTCGCGCGCGAAATCATGGAGCTGTTCACCATGGGCGTGGGCAACTACACGGAAAAAGATATCCGCGAAGCCGCGCGCGCCTTCACCGGCTGGAATTTCGAGGATTTGAAATTTGTCGTCAATAAAGACCAGCACGATGACGGCGAGAAGACATTCCTGGGGCGCACAGGGCGGTTTGATGGCGTCAACGTCATTGACATCATCATGCAGCAGCCGGTGACGGCCGACTTCATCGCCGGCAAGATCTACCGCTACTTCGTACGTCAGGACCTTTCGCCTGAACTGCAAAAGAAGCTGGGCGCGGTGCTGCGAGAAAATAAATACGAGATCAAGCCGCTGCTCGAAGCAATTTTCTTATCGCGCGATTTCTATAGCCCGGCGTCGGTTGGGACGCGCATCTATAGCCCTGTGGAGCTAGCGGTCAGCACGTACAAGAAGCTGGGCTTGAAGAGCATTCCCGGCGTCCCGGATTTCAATTCTGTCACGGGGGCTCTAGGCCAACAGCTTTTTGCGCCTCCGACGGTAGCCGGTTGGGCGCAGGGGCAGGCATGGATTACGCCCGGCTTGCTGCTGGAGCGCGCCAACTTCGTTCGCGACGTTTTGTTCCCGGACATTGGCTTCCTTCCGCCGGACCGCTATACCGGCGGCGGCGAAGTACGCCGGGTTGCGCAGCGTGTCCGCGAAGGCATGGACATTTCCACCGCGACGCAAGACGAAACCAAGGACGGCGAGCGCGCGGAATCCAACAAGAACGCGGATCGCGATGAGGAGTTCAATACTCGCTACGGCAGCTTCCGCGGCTCTCAGTTGGCCATTGAGCGCGTGACGCCGATTCCGCGCGAAACGGCTCAGGTGAATTTGTCGCGCATGGTGCGGGATGCGAAACTCAAGACCACGGCCGAGGTCGTGGATTATTTCATTCACCGCTTTATGAGTGTCCCGCCAAGCACGGACGCACGGCAAAAACTGGTCGTGTTCCTGGATAGAGACCTGGGGACGAGCGATATTTCAGTCGCGCAAAGTTATATGGAGCAGTCCCTGCGGCTGGTCCTGCATCTGATCATGAGCCAACCCGAGTATCAGCTCGGCTAACACTGGAGCCTGTCATGAAGAACCATTTCTCCTTCTCCAAATCCAGCCGCCGCGACTTGCTGCGCGCCGGGATGTGCGGCGTGTGCGTGAGCGCGGGCGCGGGTCTGCCGGTGCGGGTGTTCGGACAAGCCGCCGCGGCGCTGGCGGCGCAGGGCAACGTGGATGGCAAGATTCTGGTCGTGCTCGAGCTTTCCGGAGGCAACGACGGGCTCAACACGCTGGTCCCCTATGGCGACGACGCCTATTACAAGCACCGCCCGAATCTCGGCATTCCGAAAAAAGAGATCCGCGTCATCGATGAGCACTTCGGATTCAGCGGCGGCATGGCGGGCTTCGAGCGTTTGTACAAAGACGGCAAGCTCGCTATTGTGCATGGCTGCGGATACGAGAATCCGTCGTTTTCACACTTCACCTCGATGGCCTACTGGCACACGGCCGCGCCCAACAGCGGCGAGGAATACGGCTGGGTGGGGCGGCTGGCGGACGCCATGGCTCCGCAGGCGCCGCCGAATTACATCGTCAACGTCGGCGCGCGGCAATCGCTGGCGGTTCGCAGCCGCAAGCATGTGCCGGTGGTATTCGACGATCCGAACAAGTTCACGCAGGAGAAGTTTTACGAAGAGCGGCCAATTCTGGAATCGCTGCCGGAGCACGGCCAGATCGACAATCCCGCGCGGCGGTTCCTGTTGGATACGGCCAAGAGCGCCAAGGATGCTTCGGCGCTGGTGCGGGAAGCCTGGTCGAAATACCACTCGCCGATTGATTACGGCATCGCGGGGCTGGATCTGCCGAAGGTGGTGGCGCTGATCGACGCGGGAATGCCCACGCGCCTTTACTACACCTCCTACCGCAACAACGCCTTCGACACGCATGTGTTTCAGGGCGACGTGCACAAGCGCCTGCTAACGTACGCGTCCGACGCAGTCTTCGCATTTATGCGCGACCTGGAGCGGATCAAGCGCGCCGACGACGTGGTGGTGATGGTGTTCAGCGAATTCGGCCGCCGGGTTCCCGAAAACGTCAATCTCGGAACGGATCATGGGACCGCCAACTTGATGTTCGTGGTGGGTAATAAAGTGAAGGGCGGCCACTATGGCCAGGTTCCGAGCCTGACCAAGCTCGACGCGGGCGACAATCTCATCTATACGACCGATTTCCGCCGCGTCTACGGCACGATGATTTCCGGTTGGCTGGGCTATCGCGATGCGCACTCGCTTCTCAACGGCGATTTTCAGACGTTCGACGTGTTCCGTGCCTGACCAACGGAATCGAAAGGCTTCCTTTCCGCCCCGGCGAAATTTCCCCCGGCCTGTTCTCTCAGGCCGCGGATCGAACTGCGGGACCCTATTGGCCCAATAGCCGACTCCTTCCGGTCAGAAACCCTCACGGACAATTAGTGGCGGGCCAGGGAAGAAATTCACAACCTGATAGAGTATTCTTAAAAAGCCTCAGTCCGCGTTTATAGTTCGGGCGAGGGGGTCCAAATTATGCATAGGTTGGTGTGCTTGTTCCTCGCGGGTTTGGCGCCTGCTTTCGCTCAAGTCACAGCTGCGATTTCCGGCCAAGTGGAAGACGCCACAGGCGCAGCGGTCACCGGCGCGACGGTCACAGTGAAGAACCTGGAGACCGGAGCGACGCGCTCGGTCACCACGGACGAAGTGGGAAGTTTCCGAATCCTGTCGCTGCCTCTGGGACCGCAGGAGATCAAGGCCGAAAAAACCGGCTTTCGGCCGGCTGTACGCACGGGCGTAAATTTGGAGGTCGGCGAGGACGCCGTAGTCACGCTGCGGCTGGAGGTCGGCGAAATCGCGCAAGCCGTCACCGTGCTGGAAGAGGCGCCCGTCGTCAACACCACGACGTCGTCTGTGGCGGGAGTGGTGGGCGAGCGCGAAGTGAAGGAATTGCCTCTCAATGGCCGCAGCTTCGACAACTTGATCACGCTCAATCCCGGCGCCGTCAACTACACTTCGATGAAGACTGTCAACACCACCACGAGCGAGGGAAATTCCTTCTCCGTGGACGGGCGGCGGCCTCAGGACAATCTTTTTCTGATCAACGGCATTGAATGGACAGGAACCAGCCAGCTCGCGGATACGCCCGGCAGCGTGAGCGGCTACATGCTCGGCATCGACGCCGTGCGGGAATTCAATCTGCTCACCGATACTTACGGAGCCGAATACGGCAAACGGTCCGGCGGGCAGGTGGCTGTGGTGACGCAGTCAGGCTCAAATGCCGTGCATGGGTCGATGTTCGAATTCCTGCG
>DASQJB010000322.1:0-4652 GCA_035631295.1 Bryobacteraceae bacterium
CTCCAATCCAGCAGAGCCTCGCGCCATCCTCTGTGTTTCGCCCAATTTGTGGGGTTTTTTTCGTTCCGAATGAGTAATAAGATAAAGAACTATGAAAACTGCCGCATTCGCATCCCTCTTGATCCCGGCCTGCATCTTCGCCGCTCCCGCGAAAAAGTGCGAAGAGCTTGCCTCGATTTCATTCGGGTCCGATGTGAAAATCGAGTTAGCCAAAAGCGTGGCTGCCGCCGCCAATCTGCCTGAGCACTGCGACGTTCGCGGCGTCATCTGGCCGGAGGCGAAGTTGGCGGTGAAGCTGCCCGCGAATTGGAACAATCGTTTTGAGATGGTGGGCGGAGGAGGGTGGGCCGGCACGATTAGCCTCGCGGCCATGGATACGGCTGTGCGCGACGGCTACGTCGCCGCGTCAACCGACACCGGCCACGACGCGCAAAAAGAACCGGGCGCGTTGTTTGCCTATCCCGGTCCAAACAATCCCAACGCTGCACGAAAGGTAGTCGATCACGGCTACCTCGCGGTGCATGAAACCGCCCTGCTGGCCAAGAAAATCATTCATGCATATTACGGCGCCGATCCACGCTATTCGTATTGGGTAGGGTGCTCTACCGGAGGCCGTCAGGGGCTGATGGAAGCGCAGCGCTATCCCGAAGACTTCGACGGCTACGTTATCGGAGCGCCGGTGCTCGATCTCAGTCATCTTCAGATGAAAGCCATCTGGAATTATCTGGCGATTGAGACGGGCGCAGGTCAGATCAAGCCGGAGAAATTTCCGGCGCTCGCCAATGCGGTTTATGGCAAATGCGACGCCCTCGACGGATTGAAGGATGGGCTAATCGAAAGTCCTCTGAAGTGCAGCTTCGATCCGGCGAAAGATTTGCCGCGTTGCGCCGGCGATTCCGACCGCCCCGATTGCTTCACTCCCGCGCAGATCGAAGGCATCAAGAGAATCTACGATGGCCCGCGCGATTCGCATGGCCGGCAGCTCTTTCCCGGCATGCCTCCAGGCGCGGAGGCTCTGGCGCCCGGTGGGCGCGGTGGTCAGCTTCAGAGCGGCTGGGCGCGTATGGGAGCTGACAGCTTTAACCTGGCCGACAGCTTCTTCAAGTTCATGGCCTTTGATCCCGCGCCTGGACCGAATTGGGATTACCACACGTTCAACTTCGACGCGGACCCGCAACGGCTGACGGCAATCTCGCTCCGCATCGATGCGACCATTCCGGATCTGAGCGCGGTGCGGGCGCATGGCGGAAAAATCGTCCACTATCACGGCTGGGCCGATCCCGGCGTCACGCCGAAAATGTCGGTGAACTACTATGAGGCCGCGATGAAGACTATGGGCGAGAAAGAGACCAAGGACTTCTACCGGTTCTTCCCTGTCCCCGGCATGTTCCATTGCGGGGGCGGCCCCGGCTGCGGCAATGTCGATTGGCTGACCGCGGCGGTAAATTGGGTGGAAAAAGGCGAGGCGCCATCGATGCTCGTTGGCGCGCATATCGAAGGCGGGAGGACCACCCGAACTCGCCCGATTTGCGCGTATCCAAGCGTCGCGCAATACAAAGGCAGCGGCAGCATCGATGAAGCGGCGAATTTCACTTGCGGGTCGCAGTAGCGGTCAGGAGCGCCCTCGCCTCCGAACCTTAGCGCTAGCACCCGGCAGCGTCATCCCGCAGTTTACCGGCCAAACCCCAACCAAGACGCGCCGGTTCAAGTGTCTGTGGGCAGGCGTGTCGGTGAACCAGATGCGCAAAGCCGCTCCTTTTCCCTCCCACATCTTCTGCTTAATTTGATCCCGGCTATCCTTGGACAACTGGGCCACAATCCGTTCCCAAAGTTGTTCACTGAAGGCCTTGGCTCTTGCCGCGCTGATGTCATTGGCTTCTTTGGCGGTTTTTGCCTCACTGAACGGATCCGCGTACCCTTGCACCCTGAGGGCTACGCAGTTCCCCGCACTGGTCCTCCGCGCGATCTCGTTGACGATCCTCGTGATCGCATTCCGGTGGATTTGCGCTACGGGACGGCCAGGGTCATGCGCCTCTGGCGGCGGAGTGGCCCTGTTCCAATCAAACCCCGACACCCGCACAAGGAAAGCGGGCCCGAGAGCGACAGATGCTGTCTTGCACTGAAGTAAGCAGGGCAAAGCCCATAAAGAGGGCGTGTCCCACTTCACCGACGGGTCGTCTATCACCTTACACTCTTCCAGACGACACTCGCGTTCAAGCTCGTCTTCGAGTTCAAATTCGCTAGCAAACGCCATATCGTTCCCTCTCCCAAAATAATGACCGCACCGGCGCATCTCGGAAAGTCGCTATTTATGGAAAGCACGTTTGGGGCGCCCTGCTGGTGTTTCGTCTGAACAGGCGACCGTAACCAAGAGGCCAAGCCAAAAAATGCCGCGTCCGCTAGAATGTAAGTGCCTAGATGCCAGCACAAATCGAGCTCAGTAAGCTGAGCGTCCGCCAGTTCGCGGAACGTTTCCGCGGCGAGATGATCCCCCTCAGCAATACTTTCTCCTATTTCTGCGCGTCCCTTCCCATGTCCGATGACGACCTCCGGGAATACCTGCAAGAGCCGGTAGCGGCGCTCCCGCCGAAGATCGCCGCGGCGCTTCCGAAAATCTCCATCCTCCTGGTGCCTTATCTCGAACGCGTCAACGCCAGTGAAAGGGGCAGCGAAAAAGGACGCGAAAAAACCCCCGCGTCCGATTATGTCTCCATCGAGAAGCCGCCCGAGAGCCGCCTCTCCACGTCCACCCATGTGCAACTGGGCGAGGAGACGTTTCTGGCGTTTGCGCTGAAGGATCAGGAAGTCGCTGAGTACCACTACCGCTTTTACCACTTGATCGCGACGGTGATGGGCGAGCACTGGAGCGAAGATCTCGAAGCCCGCTATAGCCGGTTATTGCGTGAGGAACTGAACGCCGAGGCACATGGCGAGGTGGATGAGCCGAGCTGGCGGCTCAAGCAAGGGCTGCGCCGCGCCAAGAACGCAACAGGAGCCCGCAACTTTCGAGCCTACGCCCGCCAGTCGTTCATCGACACCTTGACGTTATATCTGCACGGAATCTGTTGTGATATTGATGTGGAAACCGGCCCGCGCCAGCTTCCGAGCCGTTTTATCCGGAAGCGCCTGGTAGCGCTGGAAGAGTTGTTCCCTCCGCCGCAGGGGTATGCAGTATTCCCCGAACAGGTGGAGTCTTGAAGCTTATAGCTTAAGGCTATGAGCTCTTATTGAATCATTAACGGCCGCAGACGCTGCGCGTTCTCCGCGCTGCGCAGCCGCTGGAGTCCCTTCAGCTCGATCTGACGAATCCGCTCGCGCGTCAACCCGAAGTTGTCGGCGATCTCCTGCAGCGTGTGTTCGCGTTCGTAGCCGATTCCGAAGCGCATACGGATTACCTTCTCTTCGTTCGGCGACAACATTTTGAGGACACCTGCGGCGCCGCGGCGCACGTCCTGATCGAGCAGAGGGCTCACGATGGAAGAGGCGGACTGATCCTCGATCAGGTCGCCCAGCACCGACTCGCCGTCCCTTCCCACGGGAAGATCCAGCGACACAGGATCGCGGGAAATAGCCCGCAGCTCCTGCACTTTCTCTGCAGTGGTCTCCATGCGGCTCGCGATCTCCTCGTCCTTAGGAAGCCGCCCCAGCTCCTTTTCCGTTTCCCGCGAGATCCGCAGGTACTTGGTCAAGGTTTCGTTCATGTGCACCGGGATTCGAATGGTCCGGGACTGATCGGCGATGGCGCGCGTCACCGCTTGCCGGATCCACCAAGTGGCGTACGTCGAAAATTTGTATCCCAGATGGTAGTCGAATTTTTCGGCGGCCCGCATCAGGCCGATGTTGCCTTCCTGGATCAAGTCCAACAGATGAAGGCCGCGATTGACGTATTTCTTGGCGATGGAAACCACAAGGCGGAGATTGGCTTCGACCAGCGCCGCCTTAGCCGCCTCGGTCTCCATGTCGGCTTGACGCGCCGCCTTCAGCCAATGCCGCATCTGCGAGACGCTGGCGCCGGCCGCCTGCTCTCGTTTGCGAATTTCGTGTGCGAATGAACTCAGTTCCGAACGAGCCGACGCCGTACGACTAAGTTTTCCTGCGCCATTGCGGCCGCTCCGCCCCGGCTTTCCTGCCGCGGCCGCCGCAAGCCTGCTGCGGCAGTGATTTGCCTCCCGCTCCAGGCGCGTGATTTCATCAACTTCCTGTTCGATCACGATCCGGAATTGCTTCCACAAAGCCGGCTGAAACGGCAGCCCGCGAAGCGCCTGGGAGCATTTCACCTGCAGCCGGGGGACCTTCGCTTCCAGCTTCGCCCGCACGTTGGCGTGCCGCTTCGGAGTTGCGGCGATCTTTCGCGTCAGCTCCAGCAGCCGGTCGTGCGCCTGCGCAAACTGAGCAAGCCGCCGTGCAACGTCCAGGCGGGCGCGCTGCCGCACTTGCTCTTCCGCGCCACCGAGCTCGAAGAACTCGTCGAACCGGAAGTCGGGCTTGCGCACGCTCTCATACAGCTCCAGCGCCTTCCGCCACACCAGCGGAGAACGCGTAAGAGCCTTATGCATCCGTACTTTCCCGCGTTCCATGCGCCGCGCCAGTGTGATTTCGCCCTCGCGATTCAGTAGACGCACCGATCCC
The DNA here is from genome assembly GCA_035631295.1 of Bryobacteraceae bacterium. Lineage (GTDB taxonomy): Bacteria > Acidobacteriota > Terriglobia > Bryobacterales > Bryobacteraceae > Palsa-187. The sequence continues at coordinate 4,630 of DASQJB010000322.1, forward strand.
ATCTCGCGCAGGTACACCCGCAC
>DASQJB010000323.1:0-8483 GCA_035631295.1 Bryobacteraceae bacterium
ACCGACATCGTTCCTTACCGCGACATGATCCTCGACATTCGCGCCAGGGTGCAACAGATGATCGATCAGGGCAAAAGCGAGCAGGAAGTTCTGGCCGCGAAACTGACGGCGTCCTACGACGCGAAAGTCCCCGGCGGACAGTTGCCGGCCGGCGGCGGCACAAGCGCCGACCGCTTTATCCGCATGGTTTACTCCCAATTGAAAAGCAGCCGGTAAACGACCGTTGTGGCGCAGGCACTCTTGCCTGCCGTCTCGACACTCGTGTCGAGACCGGCGGAATCGACCGCTGAAGGCTACTGTTTGCCGCCCGCCGGGCGCACGAAGTTGTCGTTTGAAACCTTCGTCTCTTTTCCCTGCGCGTCCATCTGCCGCGCCGCCGTGAGCGCATCGAGCATCATATAGTTGCCCTCGTGGCAAGCATACTCGTACACCGTGTAGCTCTTATCCAACTGGTAGGGCATGTGGATAGTCCACGGCTTGGTCCACGTGTTTGGATCGTCGATGGTCAGGTCGTAGCTCAGATTCTCGGGGCCGGTGCGCCTAAAGCGCTCAACCAGCCGCGCGGCCTCGCTGAAGTAAGCCCCCGCCGCGCCAATCTTATTGTTGATGTTGGTCGTCTCCACCACCAGCGTGTTGCCTTCCCAGTGCCCGCGCGAATCGCCCATGTAGGTCTGGACGTCCTTGCCCACATGCGGCCGTCCGTCCAACGGAATAATGCGCGACTCGTGAATCATCTCGTTGCGGATCACCACCAGCCCGGGAGACTGAATAATCTGGTTGCCGAAATTGTAAAGCGTCGGCAACATGCTGCTCACTAATCCGCGCGTGACGCACCGGCTGTAAATATCGAAATCTTCCCACGAGTCGACTTTTTCCGGAAAGTGGCTCCCCGGCCCCAGCCCGCCCCGTTGTGCTTTGACGAACGCCTCACCGGCAGCGGTTCGCGGCGGCGTTCTTCCATCCGGAGGATCGACAACCAGCGACGCCTGCCGATTCACTTTCCCATGCTCCACCCAGTACGACGGTGGATTGATGGTCACGGTCGAGTTGGAACCGGCGAACTCCTCGCGATCCGCCTCGTCGGTAACCACCGATTGCTTTTGCCGCTGCGCCACCTCTTCATCCGTCAGCTTGTCTCTCAGCCCGAAGTTGGTCGGGCGCTGCATCGGAATGTTGGCGTAAGCCGGCCATTGCCCCTGAATATCGGGATCGCCCCACGGCGTCTTGGGCGGCGTATACGGCTTCTGCGCCAGCGCAATGGTGGAAGTGAGCACAACTCCCGCAATCAACAGCCTCATTCGATGAACCTCCTTAGCTGATAGCTGAAAGCTGATAGCTACCTTTGGTCCTCCGGAATATCCGGATTCGACCCGCCCACGAACAGCTTCTTCCCGTCTTTGAACGTGACGCTGCTGCCGTTGGCGCGGAACGATCCATTCTTGGCTTGGTACCCCTTGATCTCCAACTCCGTGCCGGTTTCGAGCGACCGCTTCGTGAAGCCGCGCCGCAGCATGATGTTCGGGCTCCCGCACTCCACCATCCAGTTGGTCACCGTGCCATCGGGATTGGTTACGTCGATGTGGATCCAGGAATGCGGATTGATCCACTCCATGCTGGTGACCTTCCCCTTCAAATCCAGCGGCTTCTTTTCATCGAACTCCGCCTGGAACGCGTGATGCGCCCAAGCCGGCGCGACGGCCAAGCCGGCTGCCAAAGCAGCGATCGCCAATTTCGTACGCATTCAGTGTGTCTCCTTCAAACAGTTTACTTCTTGGCCGCTGCCTCGTCGGCCCGCGCGCCGCTTAAAATATCGCCCAAAGCATAGTTGCCTTCATGGCAGGCGTATTCCAAGAGCTGATAATGAGGATCCTTCTTCAAAACGATGAGCATGGTCCAAGGCTTCACCCACGTCGCCGGATCCACCACCGTCGCTTCGTAGTTCATAGTTTCCGCGTCGACGCGCGTCAGCCGCTCGATCACTTTCAGCTCCGCGCTATGATGCCCCGGATCGCCGGGATAACCCGCGCCGTTGGAGCCGATCGCATCTTTATCGGTGAGATTCGTCGTCTCGATCACCAGCGTATTGCCTTCCCAGTGCCCCCGCGAATCTCCCATATACGAGCGGATCGCGTTTCCCACGTGCGGCCGGCCATCCAGCGGAATCACGCGCGTCTCGTGAATCATCTCGTTGCGGATCGCCACGTATCCCGGCGCCTGAATAATCTGGTTGCCGTTGTTGTAAACAACTGGAATCATCGATCCCAGCAATCCGCGGGTGATGCAGCGATAGTAAATATTCAAATCGTCCGGCGCATTGGCTTCGCCGCGCCATTCGCCCGGAAATCCGCGACCATCGCGCGCCTGCTTCCGAAGCTGCTCCTCCCGCGCCGTCAAGCCCGGTAGCCTGCCATTCGGCGGATCCACGATCAGCGAAGACTGCCGCGTCGGCTTGCCCCGCTCAGTCCAATACGACGGAGGGCCGATCCCCACTCGCGTGTCGCTCGCCGCCGTGGATTCGGCATCCGCCGCGGCATTTCGCCGAGCCTGCTCTTGCTGCTGGGCAAACTCCTGGTCGTTCAGTTCCGTGCGGGTGCCGAGGTCCGGACGCCGCTGCATCGGCACGCCCATATTCCCCGGCCATGTCCCTTGCAGATCCGGATCGCCCCAAGGAGTCTTCGGCGGCGTGTACCGGTTCTGGGCCAACGCCGATGTGATCGCCACTGCGAATAGTAGGAGTTTCATGGAACCATCCGAAAGTTGACTGCTGATAGCTGACAGCTGACAGCTATTAGCTACTTCTTCTTATACTTCCCGTACAGCAATTCCTCCGCGAACTCCACGCACTTGAATTCCAAAAGCTGCGCGTTCTTTTCCACCCGCCGGTAAACCGGCATATCGATCTTCCATGGCCGCGAAAACGTCTTCGGATCTTCGATGGTCGCTTCGTAATTCAGATGATCCTTGTCCGCCCGGCTCCAGCGCTCCACGACGTGTACATTGTCGCTGGCGAAATTGCCGGCCCGGTCGAACCACGCCAGCCCATTCAATCCCGTCACGTCGATCACCAGCGTGTCGCCTTCCCAATGGCCGTTATTAGTTCCCATCCAAGTGTCCGAGCCCGCCTCTACCGGCTTACCCATGTTCACCAGGCGGTTCGAGCTGGCATATTCATAAACGAACAAAATGCCCACAGGCGACTGCACAATCTGAAATGGGTACGGCAGATAGTTCGAGCGCGGGATGCCGCCCATGTAGCACTTGGCCTCCGGATCGTCGGTGCGTCGGTTTTCGAAATTCTTCTTCTTTTTCTCCAGCGCCGCCGGCAAGTAAGGAATCTCGTTGCCTTCCACCACGCCCTGCCCCGCCGGAACCGCGCCGATCGCGCCCGTCTCCCACATCGGTCCCGCGTAGGCCGGGTGATCTTGCAGATTCCAGTTCGCTGTATTCAGCGCCTCCCAGACGCCATTGAGATTCGGATGGCCATCCACGAATCGCGCGGAGCTGACGGCGGCCGCACCGCGTCCAGCGGCCTGAGCGCCGCGCCCCTTTCCCTGCGGCGCCTGCCCTTGTTGGGCTGAGGCTACGGACAAAAGAATGAATCCTGCGGCCGCGAACGTCGCCGAGCCGTAAATCATTGGGCGCATGCGACGATGCTATCGAAATACTCCCGCGAGTGTCAACGGGCGCGGCCACCGAAGGAGATGAAGACGCCTTGGAGGGTGGGCTTCAGCCCGCGCGAGGCTTTAGCCTCGCAGATCTTGAGCGGCGCTGAAGCGCCGTGCGGGCTGAAGCCCACTCTCCAGAAGCGTCTTCACAGGAGCGGACTCCCGCGACAACTCAGAACCCCTCAAAACGACAGCCTCGCCCCGAGCTGAATCGCCCTCGGGCCGCCCGAGAGAAAGCTCTGCGCCGCCCGTTGCGTCGGCTGACCGAACGAGTAGGTCTGCGCCGCCGGATTGGCAGCCGCTTTGTCCAAGCTGAAGCTGTAACCGGTCAGATTGGCGATATTGAAAGCGTTAAAAATCTCGCTGAAAACCTTGAGCTGATACCGCTCCTTGTAGGTGAACGATTTGGTCACGCGGAAGTCCTGCGAAAAGAAGGGGTCGCCTAGCTGGTAATCCGGCGGCAAAACGACCTTCGGGAGCACGGTTCCATACGGTCCCTTCGTGCCGGCGTAGTTCGCGTTCCAACCGTTCACGGCCGCCTGCAAATCGCCCTTGCCGCAGCCCACGTTGTAACAACGATACGAATTGCCGGGCAGCGGAGCCGACGCGCCCGATCCCAGCGTGCCGCTTAGGTCCGCGCCCGCGATCACCGGCTGAACGGGAGTTCGCGACACAATCGACGAGTTCACGCTCAACTCGAACCCCCAGCGGAAATCCGCCACTCCCGAAACGTTCAAGTTATGCCGTGGCAGTGAGGGCCCGTAGCCCTGGAAGTAATTGTTCAGATTCACGACGGCCACATTATTCAGATTTTGTAGCGCGTAGGACACGGAGAATCGATAGTGGTTCGCATAGCGTCGGTCCGCGCGAACCAGCAGGCCTTCAAAGATGCTGCGGCCCTGCGGAGTCCAGACCGTGACTCCTCCGGTGGAGCACTCCTGCCCCGCCACGAACAGTTGGGAAGTCGTGCAGACCGGGATTGCGGGTCCTGCCGCCGCACTGAAGTGGTTCAGATCCATCTCGCCCAAACTCACGTGTTCAAACTGGCGTCGCGCCCAGTCAGCCGTCAACACCAAGCCGTGGCCGATGTCCCTTTGCACTCCCAACGAGGTCTGGTAGCTCTTCTGGAGCGGAAAGTGCTCGGGGAAGATCTCCGAGCCGGTTTTGAGAATGTCCAGATCCGTCGTCGTGTACGGACCGCTGGTGACGCGCTGCGCGCTGGTGAGTCTCTGCACGATCGCCGGATATTGCTGATTGTAGATCTGTAGGAATTGGCCCAGCGTGAGGTTGGTGATGGCGTTCACCGGGAGCGGATCGCCAACATTGATAGCGACGCCTGTCAAGACATTCCGGATGCCCGGAAAAATATTTTGAAATGCGCCTGCGGTGATGTTGACTCGCCCATTTCCCAACGGCCCGATTTCGCCGTTCTCTCGCGACCGCCAATAGATCGGAACGGTGTCCCAGTACAAACCCGCGCCTCCGCGAATCACGGTTTTGCCGCTTTTTCCGGGGCTCCAGGCGAAGCCGAAAGACGGAGAAAACTCGCCTTTATTGGGCTGGGTCGGTCCCAGGCTGTTTGCGCCGAGGATGGGCGCCAGGAACTGCGGCTTGTTCATGTCCGAATTGAACAGGCCGCTCTCATATTGATACCCCAGTCCGGCGTTGACCGTCAGATTCGGCCGGACTTTCCAAGTGTCTTGCGCGTAAAGGTGCGGACGCCAGTTCTGGCGGTCGCTATTGAAGTTGTAGGGTCCCGGCGTGATCGAGGGCCCTATGCCGATACCTCCATAGAGCGACGGCGCGACATTGTAAACGGGAAGATTGAGCAGGTCCTGCGTAGATGCAATCCGCGTAGGCTCGCCCGGCACAGGAAAGACCTCGGGGGGCACGACGAAAAGGCACGCCGCCTGGCAAAAGGACCAGTTGAAGAAGTAATACGCATCTTCCACCGACCCGCCCATGCGCAATCGGTGCGCTCCCTTCTGCCAGGAGAGCTGCTCCACCAACTCCAGGTTCCTTTGGATCCGGTTCTGCGGCGCATTGTAGTTGTTGCCGGCAAATCCGGTCACGAACACCGATCCAATGACCCCAACGCTGGGCAGACCCGCGCCGATGCAAGTCGCCTGACACTGCGACCCCGTCGCGACGGGATTATTGCTGCGCCAGTAGTTGTAGCCGAAGCGGACATCGTTCACCAGGTTCGGAGTCAAAATTGTGGTAAGGCCCGCGGCGCTCTGGTCCGACCAGTTGTCGTTGTTGAGCCAGTTAGATGGAAGAGGCGTGGTTCCCGCGTTTTGCCCAAACGTGACGTTGCCGTCGTGCGTATAGCGCGCAAACAGGCTATTGCGAGGCGAGAGCTTGTAGTCCCAGCGCACGTTCAGCCACTTGTAGGTCTGCGGGCTGGAGAAAATGCCCGCCACCGGAGCGAGCGAGGGCAGGTCGGGCTGCACGGTGGCGGCCTGCACCTGGCTCTGTCGCTCGAAATTCACAAAGAAGAATAGCTTGTCCTTTTTCACAGGCCCGCCGAAGTAAAAGCCCGGGTCGCGGCGGGCGAAATACGGGTCAGGATTGAGCTTGCTTCGCTGGAGTCCGGGATAGGCCGCCAGATTGTGGTCGCGATAATAGAAAAATGCGCTGCCGTGGAAGGCGTTGCCCGCCGAGCGCGACACGATATTGATCGAGCCGACGGAAGTAATGCCGGTCGCCAGATCGAAATTCACTTGGGAGAGCTGAAATTCCTGGATCGTCTCCTGCGAAAAATTGATCTGCGTACCGGTGCCGTCGTATTCGTCCATGATCTTCAAGCCATCCAGCGTCAGCAGCGTCTGCGCTCCGAATGCGCCCGAGCCGCCCAGAACCGTCACGGCGATGGGCGAGTTGCGGGAACTCGTGGCGCCCGCCGTCACCGTGACTCCGGGCTGAAGCGTGGCCAGTTGAGTGAAGTTGCGCCCGTTCAGCGGCAGTTCTTGAATCGACTGCCGTTCGATCGAGCCCGCGATGGTGTTCGTGTCGTAGTTGATTTGTGCCGTCGCAGCCTCGACGGTGACCACCTCCTTACTCGCGCTGGGCGCGAGTGTGAAGTTCGCCGTCGTGTCGCTTCCGGCGAGCACCTGCGCATCGCGCACAAGCGTCCGGAAGCCCTCCAGTTCAACTTTGACTTCATAATCCCCGGGCAACAGCGCCGGAGCGCTGTACAGACCCTCCGCATTGGTCGCGAGAGTCCGCGATGCTCCCGTGGCCTTGCTGGCGATAGTGACCGCCGCGTTCGGAACCACCGCCCCCGATTCGTCCGCCACGGTTCCCAAAATAGACCCAGTTCCCGTTTGCGCGTGGAGGGCCGCCGCGCAGCCTGCCATGACGAAAATCCAGCTCGCAATACCCCGCTTTCTCATTGCAATCCTCCCCGTTAAATCAACCTGTCGATCGGTAGGTAATTCTATGAAGGAGGACAGGTGTTGTCAACGGTGGCGCAGGCACTGTTGCCTGCCGTCTCGACACTTGTGTCGAGACCTGCGGAATCGACCACTTATGCGGAGCGCCTCTCGAACGCGGATGCGAAGATGAAGCAATGTCAATAAGCAACGCCCTCGCAGAGCTTTTCCATCGAGATTTGACGAGACTCCTTCAACAGCTTGAGGCTTTCCCAGACAACGACGTTCTTTGGAAGCGCGCACCCGGAATCGTCAATTCAGCCGGCAACCTCGTCTTGCATCTGGAAGGCAATTTGCGCGAATATGTGTGCCGCCTCTTGGGCGGCTTACCTTATCGGCGGGCACGCGAGGAAGAGTTCACGGCCAAGGGCATATCAATCCCTTTGATGGTCGCCCGCATCGAGGAGATCCGTCAGCTCGTTCCGAGAATAATCGAACATCTTTCAGACGATCAGTTGCAAGCAGCATTTCCCGAAAGCCCGCTAGGTTCCCCGCGGTCGACGCAACAATTCCTGATCCACCTCAATGGCCATGTGAACTATCATCTCGGTCAAATTGATTATCTGCGGCGTCTGCTGACTCGAGGCAGTTCAGTTGAATACGCCACCCTGTAACGGAGCGACCCCACTACGACCGGTCGCACGCCACGCTTCAAGTGTGAAACCTAGACTTGACCCGACAGCTTGCGGTGTCTGATCGACGTGTGAGCATCAGATGTAAGCGGAGCAGTAGAGACTCCTTAGGGAGAGAATGAATGCCAAGTGAGCCCCAGAAGATGCCAGCAGGCGAACTCTATGGCCCTCTGGACCCAGAACTCGTCTCGGCGCGAAATCGCGCTCGCGATTTGTGCCAGGTGCTGAATGCTTCGCGCGAAGGCGATCAGGAGCTACGAAGGTTCATTTGCACTGAGCTTTTTGGAATCGGTGGACAGACCGTCTGGATGCAGCCGCCGTTCTACTGTGATTACGGATCCAACATTGAACTTGGAGATCGCGTGGTCTTCAACTTCAATTGCATTGTCCTCGACGTTTGCCGGGTGACTATCGGCGACTATACGATGTTTGGACCAGCGGTTCAAATACTAACGCCAATGCATCCGTTCAATGCCGAACTGCGTCGCAAGCAAGAGTACGGGAAGCCAATAGAAATCGGATCGGACGTCTGGGTGGGCGGGGGAGTACTGATTTTGCCTGGGGTGCGGATCGGCTCACGGTCAGTTATCGGTGCGGGCAGCGTGGTCACCCGCGACATTCCTGACAGGGTTTTCGCCGCTGGTAATCCGTGCCGCGTGATCAGAGAAGTCGCGGACAATGAAGACGCCGGGGATCAGGTGTGATCCAGAATAACCTTCAAACGGCGTTCCGGGCCATTAGCCACCATGCCG
>DASQJB010000324.1:0-3748 GCA_035631295.1 Bryobacteraceae bacterium
CCGAACTGTGCGAAGTAGCCGAGTTGAAGATTTTGCTGGAGCTCACCGACGAGGAGACCGCCGAGGTCATGAATCTGAAGCTCCATACTATGCAGCGAAGGTGGCATGAGGCCCGCAAGTGGCTGTTCGTACGCATGAAGCGGCAATGCTGAACCAAAAAGGCGACGACCCATCCGTTGACGATCTCGTGATGAGCGCGGCGGCGCTGGCGCTGGCCAGCCCCGCGGAAAAGCGCGAGTCATATATACACGGCGCTTGCGGCGGCGATCCCGAATTGATCCGGCAGGTCCGCGATTACCTCGAATGGGAAGAGCGGATGAACGGCTTCCTCGAGGAATCGCTCTTTGCGCCGGACGAGCCGCCGTTCCAGCGTGGCGATCTCGCTGACAGGCGCTTCGATATTTTGCGCGATGCCGGTGAGGGCGGCATGGGCTGGGTTTACGAAGGCTGGGACAAGCAGCTCAACTGCCGCGTCGCCATCAAGTGCTCCAAGGCAGGTTTCCATAAGCGTCTGCCGCCGGAGGTGCTTCACGCCCGCGAGATCGCCCACGGCAACGTGTGCAAAGTCTTCGATATTCACACGGCGCAAACCCGGCAGGGCGAAATCGAGTTCATCAGTATGGAATTCCTGGAGGGCGAGACGCTGGCCGCGCGTCTTGCCCACGGGCCTTTGTCCAGGAAAGAAGCGCTTGCTTTGGCGCGCCAGATTTGCGCTGGGTTGGCGGAAGCGCATCGCAAAGGCGTGGTTCATGGAGACGTGAAGAGCAACAACGTCATCCTCACGAAGGACGTGGACGAACATGAGCGGGCGGTCATCACCGATTTCGGCCTGGCCCGAACGCCCGGAACCGCTGGAGTCCGGGGAACGGCGCAATCCATGGCGGGCGGCGCGATGGACTACATGGCTCCGGAGGTGTGGAATGGAGGGAAGGCTACTCGCGCCTCCGACGTTTATGGCCTCGGCGTGATTCTCTGCGAGCTGTTCGCCGGCCGCCGCCCGTTTGGACCTAATGCGCGCATCGAGCAGCGATTCAAAGGCAAGCCGCCTGCGATGGGCACGAAGTGGGATCGTGTCTTGGCTCGCTGTTTGGAACCCGATCCCGAGCGGAGATTTCAAAGCGCGGGAGAAGTGGCGGAGGCAATCGCGCCGAGGATAAAGGTTTGGCGCTGGTACGTAAGCGCAGCAGCTGCGGCCGCCGTGTTGGCGGGCGTGGTTGGCATGGAGACTTATAGAGCCGCGACAGCCCCCCAAGAGACTGTCAGGTTGGCTCTCTTGCCCTTTTCGGGGGATGCGGAGTCTACTGCCTTGAGTCAGGGCGCGCTGCTGGATGCCGGCAACCGCATGAGCCATGTGAAAAGCAGTCGTACTCGCCGCCTGACGGTGATCCCCCTGAGCGACGCTCTGCAAAACAAGGCCGAGCAGCCCGCCAAGGCGCGAACGCTGCTGGGCGCAACGGATGCGCTGACCGGGGAGTGGCGGAGAGACGGCGATCGAATTGAGGTCTCAGCCCACTTGATCGACACGACTTCGCTAGCTCACTTGCAAGACTGGCAAGCCGTTTATTCGAAAGACGAACTGCAAAACGTCCCCGTGGCGCTAGCCGGCATGGTTACCAGCACGCTCCGCCTGCCCCCGCTGGCGGTCGCGGCGACCGTGAATGCCGCCGCCTATCCGCTCTATTTACAGGGCACGGCCCTGGCGAAGCGCGATCAGGATGTGGAGCGCGCCATTCCTTTGCTGCAACGGGCGGCGGATCTAGATCCCGACTCGCCTCTCGCCCACGCCAAGCTCGCCGAGGCGCAGTGGACCATGTCCACGCTGACTCGGATGCCGGAACGCAACGAATGGCAGAGCAAAGCCCGCGCGTCCCTGGTCCAGGCGGAGCGGCGTAACCGCGACGTGGTGGAGGTGCGCCTGGCCTCCGGAACCATCAATGAAGCGTTGGGCATGTATGACGAAGCCAGGACCGATTTGCTCAGGGCCATCGACCTCGATCCCGCCAATGGCGATGTCTGGCGCCAACTGGGCAAGCTTTATGAAGATGGCGGCCAGTTTAAAGACGCGCTGGAAGCGTATCGGAATGCCCTCAAGTTCCAGTCGCAGTACTTCAAGAACTACCAGGCCCTGGGAGCTTACTTTTTCAATCAGGGGGACTACGAGGCCGCGGCCGAGGAATACAGGAAAATGCGCGACCTGGTTCCGGATCTGGCGGATGCCCACTACGCGGTGGCGTCGCCGTACATGAACATCAAGGGCCGCGAGCGGGATGCGGAAACCGAATTGAATCTTGCTAGGTCGATTCAGGACACGGGTAAAGTCGAACTCGGTCTCGGGATGCTGCGCTGGTACGAGGGCCAGCCTGCCCAGGCGATTCCCTATATCCTGAATGCGATACAGATTGAACGTGCGCCGAGCTCTCTCTATTTCATTGACCTAGGTTCTGTCTACCGCCTAACCGGCAATATGCCGAAAGCGATAGAGTCCTATAAGCGAGGCTTGGAACTCGCACGCGACGAGACGGAGCAAAATCCCTCGAACGCATATTCGCTCTCCTGCCGCGGGTACCTGTACGCCTGGCTGAACCGGCCCGAGCAGGCAGAGGACGATACCAATTCGGCGCTGAAGTTCTCTCGTAACGCGAGCAACGTTCGCTGGATGGCAGTGCAAACCTATGCGGTACTGCTGGAATACGACCGTGCGCTCAGCCTGCTTCAGGATGCGCCGCAATCGATGTTCTATCGCATTGAGCGGATGGGGGACCTGGCTCAACTGGCGGCGTCTCCCGGCTATAAACGATTGTTAGAGTCTCGGAAGATCCACTAAGAAGGAGGAAAGAAAGCTTTGGCGGTCATCCAATACAACTTGCAGTTCAAACCTCGTGCCAAGAAAAAGTACAGCATTAGCTGGACGGTCCTGGCGATCGACAAGAACGATCGAATTCAGTTCCACTCCAACGTGCCTGGCGTGGGTATCGAGTACCTCACGGCTCCGCCATTTAAATTGCCCGGCCCAAAAGGGACTTTACCTATTCAGATCCCTGTCAAAAACGGGAAGGCTCTCACAGGCCCGTTTAAGGTCACGAAAACCTTGAACGGAACGACTAAGGTCCACTTCAAATGCGGCACCCTAGAAATGCCCGCGCCGCAAAAGAATCGGAATGAGGCGATCCCGGCGAAGCCGAAGTTCAAAGCGTGGCGTGTCGGAGGCGATCACCCGCCCGGCGACACCGACAATTAGCGAGTCGCTACCGAGCCAAAGAAATCCGCTCGATTAAGGAGAAGTTTTATGTCTGGCCAGTCTCCGGCGCGGGCTCCCGCGCCTATTTACGCAAGACACGGCGAAATCCGCGGACTTTCCCGCGACCGGGAAAAGAATGAGACAACCAAGCTTCGTTCGCCCGAGGACCCGAAGTTCGAGGGTCTCTTTGGCCGGATGTTCCCTAAGGGCTCGAGCGTGGGGGAAGAGATCCTGGGGCGGCTCGCGGAAGCGATGACCGCCCCGGCAGACCATGCGCCTTCTGAAGACGAGCCTGACGACGACGAGAATACAGGTAGTGCCGAAGATCCCGGGATCAGCGCGGGCTACACATACCTTGGTCAATTCATCGACCACGACATCACTTTCGACCCCGCCAGCAGTCTTCAGAGCAAGAACGATCCCCACGCGCTCATAGACTACCGGACGCCGCGGTTCGACCTGGACAATCTCTATGGCCGAGGACCCGCTGATCAACCCTATCTATACGAG
>DASQJB010000325.1:0-5106 GCA_035631295.1 Bryobacteraceae bacterium
GCCGTGCATTCGATCAAGGTTCCGCGTGGCAGCCGTTTTGGCGTTTCCAGGTAGTAATAGGGTTGCCAGTTGAAATCGTAGTGCGGAACATCGAGCAGGACTTCGCTTTCTCCATTCGGGTACTGGGCGCGGAACTGGAACGATTTGCCGCGAAGATGCATATGAGGGCGCATTCCCACAAGCAGCACATCGCTGGGCATCGCGGCCAACGCATCCACTCGATAGTTCGGAGCCCCTGGCGGAATCTTCAGATTGAGACCCATGGCCTGCATCTCGAGAATCTGCTCCCTCACCGGCTGCTTGGCGAAAACAAGGCCGATACGTGTGCGGTCCTTCGCGGGCCTGCCGCTGGTTGTGTAATGCATTTGGAACACCAACGTAGCGCCCGCTTTGATGAGGCGCGCCTGTCCCGGCTTCCAGATTTGCGGAGTCATGCCGGGAGCGTAGCCCGCCAGATACTGCTCATCGAAGCTTCCGTCGTTCTGCTCCACCACTACGATGGCATGATGCACCACCGAGGAATCGGATGGCCGCACTTCCGCCATCTCGATCCATTTGTCTTCGGTGAAGTGGGTGGGAACCGGGATGTACTGGTAGTCGATGGCGCCCTTCGCGGGAACCTCGAATTCCGTGGGCATTTCGAACACGACGTCGGGTTTCGCAATCAGCCAGCCTTGGGGAAAGACGCGCGGCTTGGGAGCGTCGGCCGGAGCGCCCTCCCTGACCCCGCCATCGATCCAGGCGATGAGCTTCTCTTTCTCCGCCGCCGGCAGGGAGAGATCGTTTAGGAATTTTCCATAATGCGGGTCGGCGTGCCACGGCGGCATCTTGCCGGTGAGGACCGCGGCGCGAATCGCCTTTGCCCAAGGCCGCGTTTGTTCGTAAGTCAGAAGCGGCATGGGCGCGGCCTCGCCTGGGCGGTGACAGCCTTGGCAGCGGTTCTGAAGGATGGGCTCGATGTCTTTATGGAAAGTGAGCGGCGCCGCGTGAACAAAAGACAACACGAGCGCGGACACTCCGACAATGCGACGCAACCTGCCCATTTGGAGGATGAAAGGTCAGTATACTCCAATTTAGGCAAAGTGATCATACCCGCGAGGCCTGATTACTCGGCCTCGGAAACGGATGTTGCCGGGTTCGCCTCGCGTCATCTTCCCGATGCGCGTCGTTTCTCTAGGAGCCCCTGGCGGCGCCGTGGCGCCTTCCGGCAGCGCGAACAGCAACTCATAATCCTCACCGCCATAGAGGCCGCGCTCCAAGGTTGCCCCTCGCGCCAGCGGCACGCGATCGATCTCCGCCGCCAGTCCGGACGCTTTCGCAAGCCGGTGCAGATCGAGCGCGAGCCCGTCGCTGATATCCATGCAAGCCGTGGCGCACCCGAGCAGCCGGCGGCCCAACTCCAAGCGTGGCTGGATTCTTCGATCCCACGATTTGCCAAGCCTACCTGAAACCCATAACGAATCGCCCGCTCGCGCTCGGTCGCGGCGCAGAGCCTTGCCTTGCGGAACCGCGCCGATAAGGATCACGTCGCAATAGATCCGATCCGCATGCGCCAGATCGCCGCCTGCAAGAGTAACGCCTGTTCGCAGCGCCAGCCGCAACAAGCCTCGGAAAAAGGATTTGATCCACGCCTCTTTCCGGCCGCGGGGCACGGCGAGCGAAACCAGACATACTCGAGGTTCACCGCCCATCGCCGCAATGTCGCTCAGCGCGCGAGCCAGCGCGCGCTCGCCAATCAAGCCTGGTGCGAAATCAGAGCGAAAATGCACCCCTTCGATGAGCTGGTCCGACTTCAACAGAACATCCTCGCCGGACTTCGGCCGGTAAATGGCGCAATCGTCGCCGATGCCGGCTACCAGCTGCGGACTGCGCCCCGCCGCCTTGCGGAGCCACTCAACGAGCTTAAGCTCATGGAGGGTGGGCTTTAGCCCGCGCGAGGCTTTAGCCTCGCTTCCCAAGAGCAGGGCTGAAGCCCTGCGCGGGCTAAAGCCCACCCTCCAGGCTCGTGGTTCATTCATGAAAGACCAGGCCAGACGGCAGTTCCTCCCCGAAAATCCGACCCATTGCCGCCAGATCCTCCCGCGGCGGCGCCTCGAGATCCAGATCGGGGAAGCTCCGCCGCACCAATTCGAGCGTCGCGGGGCTTAAGTCGCGCGTCGAATCGCCTGTCCGGCGTGCCAGCGCCGCGATCGCATCCTCGGCTTTTGGAGTTTTTGTCAGCGCCTCGATCCAGCGAGTCGCAGTCGCGGCGGGCAGCACCTGATTGATCGGCCCATAGAACAGCTTGCGCGCGCCCAAGCGCGCCAGGCACCACAAACCGGTCTCCACGAACTCGCCCTTCTTCATGCGCGCTATCAGCTCATCTCCCAGTTGTGTGCGCGTCTGCGCCGGAAGCAGCTCCAGGCTCGCCGCTGTCCGCCACATCTCGCGCAGCAGGCTCTGATTCACGCGCGGGCGTTTGCCCGCGCGCGGCAGCAAAGTGGGGGAAAGGCGCTGGAAGATGTCGGTCTGCTGATTCTTGTTCAAGCCGCCGGCCACGCGTCCCCAAAATATCCACCATTCGACTTCGTTCTGCACCTGATTCGCGAACTGAAGTCCGGCCGCGTAAATCCGCCGAGCCTGCTCAATGCGAAAGTCGTCGCCAGGAAAGCCGAAGCCGGGACGCACGCAGAAACCGCACAGATTGAGCCATCGCGCCTCATGCGCCGCGCTGCGCTTGCGATTCTCCGCCAGCTCAAGCATCCGATCGGCCAGCTTGCGGATTGCGGTTACCGGCCACGAATTTCTCCCCAACCCGAGCGTCTGTTCGAGCCTGCCGGGAAGCTGCTCCGGCTCGATGGCGCCTTCTTTGAACGTCGCCGGAAGCAGCGCCTCGGCTACCAGCAAAGCTTCCTCGCTAATCACAGCCGCCGGGCGCGAAGGAGTTGCCGCCGCGGCCGACTTCCGCAACTGGAACTGGAGCCGCCACCGATGCTCGCTGATCTTCGAATCCGCCCAGATTTCGAGCGTTCCCACTTCCGTCAGTCGCGCGCCTAGCTTCACGGGCGCCATCCGCTCGCCCGCCTTTCCAAACCGCAGCACCGCGTGCAGCGGAGCATGAAGGTGCAGATCGGCGTCACTCCGGGAGAATTCCACTATGTCGCCCGGAGCGTCCTCGGTTCGCGTGAGAGAGCTATAGAGCCGGAACGCCACTGGCTTGTTCGCCACAACCTGAAGATTCCCCGGGTCGACCTCAACCGTCGAGCCTTCCTCCGCGCCCCGCGGAACCAGGCACATCGTTTTGAGCGCGCCACCGTCGCCGCCAATCTCGATGAAATACGCGCGCGGCAATCCGCCGCGAACGATCAATCCTGCGCCCGTCGATCGGACATAGGAATAATACGCCGCGCCCACGGCCACAGCGAGGTCCAAATCGCGATTCTCGAAGATGGCGGGCCGCCGGCCGTACCAATGCTCCAGCACATCCGCAACGCGATGGCGTAGAACCTCAGGAATAAAGAACCCGCCGTTGAAGAGAATGGCATCCGGCCGCGCGTCTCCCGCGCCCTTTAGAAACGCCGCCAAATGCCGTGTCACCGCCGGATCGGAGACATACGGAAGCCCGATCTCGCGAAAAGGACTCTTCTCTTCTTCCTTCGGCGGTTCGCCTGGCTCGCACTCGGGCAGGAAACCGTCTAGCGCCAGCTCCAATACTTCCTCGCGCAGGATTTCGGTTTTGAGCGTGCCGCCCACCAGCGACGCCCCCGCGCCGAGCACCGTAATCTCCACGCTCTTTAGATCCGGCTCTGAAAGAAGACGCTCTTTGGCCGCGGCGCACTGCCGGCGCAAGCCGCTGCGCTGCCGCACGGAGAGCGTTTTCCCCAGCTTCTCTTCCACCAGCCAAGCCAGCGTCAGGTCGAGATTATCGCCACCCAGCAGCAGATGTTTGCCCACGGCCGTGCGCGTGAAGTCGACGCGGTCGCCCTCGCGCGCTACGCGGATCAAGGTGAAGTCGCTGGTGCCGCCTCCCACGTCGCACACCAGCACCGTTTGCCCGTCGAACAGGCTCTTGCGCGACCGCGCCAGGTCATTCACGATCCAGGAGTAAAACGCCGCCGCCGGTTCTTCGAGCAACGTCAGCTTCTCGATTCCCGCGTCGCGCGCCGCGGCTACGGTCAGCTCGCGCGCCTCCTCGTCGAAGCTCGCCGGAACGGTCAGCACTACATTGTGGTCGCGTATGGATGCGCCGTGCTGCTCGCTCCACGCCTCGGCGAGCCGCGCGAGAATCCGTGTGGAGACCTCCACTGGCGAAAGCACCCGTCCAGCTTCCTGCGCGTCCCACGGCAGGATTTTCGCCGTGCGGTCGACCTCGGGATTCGACAACCAGCTCTTCGCCGAATGCACGCTCTTGGTGGGGACAATGGCGCCTTGTTCCCGCGCAAAAGCGCCGATATACTCGCGGTCGCCCAGATAAAGAAACGAGGGCAGCGTGCGCCGCGCCTCGATGCGTCCCTGCGCTACATACTGCGGCGTCTCCTGAATTTGAATCGCCGGCGCATCGGCTTCCGCAGCTTGCTGAGGATCGATGAAAGCGAGGGCGGAGTTGGTGGTGCCGAGGTCGATCCCGATATTCATCCGGCGTGGGCGTTCATTCCACTTCTAGCTCGGCCGGCGCAAGCACTGTGCCGGGCCCCGCCTGCGGCAAATCCACCTTCGCGGCCTTCCAGCCTTTGTGCCGCAGCAGACCTCCTGGAGCTTTCCCGCTCGCCGGAACATTGCCGATGAACTTCACTTCCACAGTCTCCAAGCCATCAGCCTTCGTGTAAACTCCTTCCACGCTATCGACCACGGGCTCCAGCCGCAGATAGCGCGAAAGCGTCTCGCGAGCTTGCGTCTGAACGTCGCGCACCGCGGCGCCCACCTGTTCATCGGGGTAACCGCTGATGTCCTCCATCAGGAAATCGATCAGCCGCGCGTCGCGTTGCAACACCGCGAGGATCTGGACCGCGCCCTCGGCTGGCCCCGCCGAAGGCTTAACGGCCGCCGGGCTGGGCTTCGGAGCCGCCGCAGTCCCAGGCGCCTTCATTGGAATCGCTCTCGAATATCCAAACGCCTGCGCGACGTCCG
>DASQJB010000326.1:0-13196 GCA_035631295.1 Bryobacteraceae bacterium
AGTGCGAACAACGTGGTCTTCGCGACGATAGAGCTGAATTTCGGAGATCAGCAGACGCTCGCCGGCAAGAACGCCGCCGCCCAACTTGCCGCCGCGCTACTGATGCGTGCGACAAAGGCCCGGACGCGGCAGCAGATTCAAGAAGAAATGGACAGGCTGAACGCGCGCATCACCACAACAGGCGGCGGTGGTGGCGGCGGGCGCGGGGGCGGTGGCGGAGCCGCGGGCGGCGCGTCGATCGCGAGCGTGTTGGCTTCCGTCCAGGCGCCGGCCGAAAACTTCGAAGCTGCGTTGCGCCTTGCTGTCGACATCTTGCGCGAACCCGCCTATCCCGAATCCGATTTCGACCAAGTGAAAACCCAGCGCGTGCGGGCGCTGGACAACGCGCCGACCGAGCCGGCGCAGCTTGCGCAAGAAGCTTTCGAACGCCATTTGTCTCCCTATTCCAAGGGCGACGCTCTCTACACTCCGCCCCGCGAAGAGCAGCTCGCCGCGATGCGCGACGTTACGCTCGCCGACGTGCGCAAGTTCCATGATCAGTTCTATGGCGCCTCCCATGGCGTCTTCGCCATCATCGGTCCGTTCGATCAGGCCACGGTGCAGAGAACGATCCAGGGGCTCCTCGGTTCATGGACCACCGCGGGACCGTATCGCCGCCTCGCGAGCAGCTATAAAAAGGCGGGCTCCATAAATCAGAAAATCGAAGCCCCGGACAAAGCCAATGCTCAATTCGAAGCGGGTTTGCGAATCCCGATCTCACAGGACGACGCGGACTATCCGGCGATGGTGCTGGCCAACTATATGCTCGGCGGCTCCATCACGGCGCGCATTCCTGACCGCATTCGCAATCGCGAGGGCTTGAGCTACAGCGTGTCGACGTCGTTCACCGCGCCTTCGGAAGGCAACGCCGCGCTATTTTCGATGACCGCCATCAGCAATCCCGCCAACACGCCGAAGGTGGAAGCGTCGTTCCTGGACGAACTTCGCAAGGCCGTGCAAGACGGCTTCACGGCGCAGGAAGTCGCGGCCGCCAAGAACGCATATCGCGACGCGCAAATGGTTTCGCGATCGCAGGATGCAGCGCTGCTCACGCTCATCGCTTCGCGCGAGCAAGCCGGCCGCACGCTCCAGTGGGACGAGCAAATCGACGCGAAAATCCAAGCTCTGAGTCCCGAGCAGATTTCAGCCGCCTTCCGCAAGCACCTGGACACCTCGGCGATTTCCGTCGTCAAGGCCGGCGATTTCAAGGCGGCAAAGGTGTATCAATAGCGGATGTCGGCCGAGCCCTCCACGCCGCTGATGCGGCAGTATCATGGCGTCAAGCAGCAGGTTCCGAACGCGCTGCTGCTGTTCCGGCTCGGCGACTTTTACGAACTGTTCTACGACGACGCGGTGACCGCCGCGCGCGAACTTGAAATCACGCTCACATCGCGCAACAAGGAAAAAGCCCAGGCCATTCCCATGTGCGGCGTGCCCTATCACTCCGCCGAGAACTACATCGCGCGCCTGATTCAAAAGGGTTACCGCGTCGCCATTTGCGACCAGGTGGAAGATCCGCGTTTCGCCAAAAAGCTGGTGAAGCGCGAAGTGACGCGCATCGTCACGCCCGGCACGGCGATGAATTCCCAAGTGCTGCGCTCCCATGAGAACAACTACTTGGCCGCGGTGATGCCGAATGGAACCTCGGCGGGCCTCGCTCATGTCGATCTCTCCACTGGTGAATTTCGCGCGACGGAGCTCGATTTATCCGACGTTCCGGCGGCTCTGGAAACTCTGAATGTCCGCGAGTCGCTTGCCCCCTCCGGCGCCCCGCTGACGCTCGCCTGCCTTCGCACGGATGTCGAGCCGTGGGTCTTCGCGAGCGATTACGCGCCTCGCAGTCTATCGGAGCATTTCCGGCTTCTGGCGCTTGATGGGTGCGGCTTGGAAGGACGCGCGCTTGCCACCGGAGCGGCGGCCGCGATTCTGCACTATCTGCGCGAGACGCAGCGCGCCGCGCTCGACCACCTGGAGCGGCCTTCTTTCTACGACCGATCCGATGCGCTGGTGTTGGATGCAACCACCGTTCGAAATCTGGAGTTGGTCGAGCCTCTGTTCGCGGGCGAATCGAAAGAGGCGACGCTGCTCCATGTGCTGGACCGCACGCATACGGGAATGGGAGGCCGTTTGATGCGGCGGAGGCTCCTTGCGCCGTCTCTCGATCCCGCGGAGATCAATGCGCGGCTGGATGCCGTGGCGGAGCTGCATGCCTCTGCGATTCTGCGCTCGCAGATCGCAGAAGATTTGGCTTCGATCCTGGATTTAGAGAGGCTGCTTTCCAAAGTCAGCTTGGCCTCTGCCGGCCCCCGCGATCTGCTCGCTCTGGCTCGCTCGCTCGCCGTCGTTCCATCGCTGAAGACGCGGCTCGCGGATGCGAAGGCTCCACGCCTTCACGATCTCGCCGGGCGGCTCGACGACGCGCCGGAAGTCAGCGGCCGCTTGCTCGAAGCGCTGTCGGATGAGCCGCCGGTGAATGTCTCCGATGGTGGCGCGATCCGCGCCGGCTACGATGCGCGATTGGACGAGTTGCGCGGCCTTTCCCAAAACAGCCGGACATATCTCGTGCAAATCGAGCTGCGAGAAAGGGCGCGCACCGGCATCGCATCGCTGAAGGTGCGCTTCAACAACATCTTCGGTTACTACATCGAAATCTCCAAGGCGAACCTCCATCTGGCGCCGGCGGATTACGAGCGTAAGCAGACTCTGGTAAACGCCGAACGGTTCACCACTCCGGAGCTGAAGGAACTGGAAACGAAAATTCTCGAAGCCGACGAGAAAATCCTGGCGCTGGAGCGCGAGATTTTCGAACAGCTTCGCGCTCTAGCTTCTTCGCACGCCCAGCGGATCAAAGCGACGGCTGCGGCCGTTGCCGAATTGGATGTGACCGCGGCTCTGACCGAAGCAGCCGCGCAGAACCGCTACATACATCCCTCGTTTTCCGAAAACGGCGAAATGAAGATCGTAGGCGGGCGGCATCCTGTGATTGAAAAGCTCGCCGAAAAAGACGCGCAGAGATTCATTCCGAACGACCTTTACTTCCATCCCGAGACCGAGTTCATCGCGGTGATCACGGGGCCGAATATGGGCGGCAAATCGACGTATTTGCGGCAAGCTGCGCTGCTGGCGATTTTGGCGCAGATGGGATCGTTCGTGCCGGCGGAATCGGCGCTGCTGCCCATCGTCGACCGGGTATTCACGCGTATCGGCGCGGCGGACAATCTTGCGCGCGGCCGGTCTACTTTCATGGTGGAGATGACGGAAACAGCCGTGATTCTGAACACGGCCACCCCGCGAAGCTTGATCGTGCTGGACGAGATCGGCCGTGGCACTGCGACCTATGACGGACTTGCACTGGCGTGGGCGGTGATCGAGCACATTCATCGGCATATCCGAGCCAAAACGCTCTTCGCCACGCATTATCACGAGCTGACAGAGCTGGCGTCGCAACTAGACGGCGTGCGGAATCTGCACGTTTCCGTGAAAGAATCCGGCGACCGAATCTTGTTCCTTCGGCGCGTGGAGCCGGGCGCGGCGGACCGCAGCTATGGCATCGAAGTAGCGCGGCTGGCCGCGCTGCCCATGAGCGTCATCGAGCGCGCGCGCCAAATCCTGGCGCTGCACGAATCGGCAGAGCACACCGTCACCGAAGAACTTTCTCCCCGTCCCGCCCCGATGCAGATTCAGCTTTTTGAGCCGGTAAATTTCGAGATCGCGGATCGCATCCGGAAGCTGAAGCTGGACGAACTGCGCCCGATCGAGGCGTTGCAGTTGCTAGCCGAGCTTCAGCGCGAGCTTTCGTGAGGGTCGTCGGAATCATGAGCGGGACGTCGCTTGACGGCATCGATGTCGCCGTGGTGGACATCAACCGAACGCGAGTCGAGCCGGTGGCGTTCCGGAGCGTTCCCTATCCTAAGGCGGTGCGAGATGCCTTGCTTGGCGTCTCACTGGCGGCCGAAATTTCGCGGCTGAATTTCCTCTTGGGTGACCTTTACGCAGACGCGGTGATCGCGACTTGCCGCCGTGGTCGGTTGCGGCTCGGTTCGATCGAACTGATCGGGCTGCACGGGCAGACCGTTTTTCACGAAGGGACTGCGGTAGATTATCTGGGCCGGCGCGTCGCCAGCACTTTGCAGATCGGCGAAGCCGCCGTGGTGGCCGACCGCACCGGTGTCCGCGTCATTTCGAACTTTCGAGAGCGCGATATCGCGGCCGGCGGACGAGGCGCGCCGCTTGTGCCGCTGGTGGATTATCTGCTCTTCCGGCATCGCGGAATGTGCCGGGTGGCGCTCAACATCGGGGGAATCGCCAACATCACCGTGCTGAAGCCCGGGGCCAAGCCTGAAGAAGTAATTGCCTACGACACGGGTCCGGGCAACATGGTGATCGACGCGCTAGTGAGGCATATGACCGAGCGCCGTGAAAGCTATGATCGCGGCGGCCGGATCGCCAGGTCCGGCAAGGTCAATGGCGAGCTGTTGGAGGAACTACGCCGCCATCCTTACTTCAAACTGAAGCCGCCAAAAACGGCGGGTCGCGAGCAGTTCGGTCAGGAGTTCGTCAGCGCCTTGATCGGTACGGGCATACCGCTGCCCGATCTGATCGCCACCGCCACCGAGTTCACATCATGGAGCATCGCGCGAGCGACCTTGGACTCCACGCCCAATTCGAACGGGGAAGTCGTCGTTTCGGGCGGCGGCATCCACAATCGCTGGCTCATACGGCGGCTGCAGTATTATTTGGCTCCCTGGAAGATCAAGAGCACCGCGGAGTTCGGCGTCGATCCAGACGCCAAGGAGGCGATTGCCTTCGCGGTGCTCGCTTATCGGACTTTCAGGCAGGAGCCAGGGAACCTTCCTTCCGCAACGGGCGCGCGGCGGGCCGTCATCCTGGGCAAATCTACCTTGCCCTAACGCGGGAGGCACGCCGTGAGCGTGGCTCAAGCTCCCTAGAATTCCGCCACTTGGCGCGGCTGCGGTTCCGTCCCGCACGGGCCCGTGATCACCCTGAGGCATGAAGAAATACATTCGAGCGATTCTCGACGACCTGAAGAACAGAGACAATAGAGACTACCCTCCGATTCCCAACGAGCCCAAGAACGCAAACGCCAGCTCGACTGGCAGGCGCAGCAGAAGGTGCAGAACCCCGGCCATTAAGAATTTGAGAGAATGATGGCTGTCCCTATGCTCAGTTGGGTTCGCTTCGCAATTTTTGTTTGCCCAGTGGCCTGCGCGGCGCAATGGCTCGATTATCCGACTGCCGGCATACCGCGGACGCCCGATGGCAAACCCAATCTGACAGCTCCCGTTCCGAAAGCCGCCGACGGCCACCCGGATCTATCGGGATTGTGGCAGCGGGCGCGCGGGCAGGCGAACCAGCGCGTCGTTGCCGGTCTGGCCATGGGCCCCAATCTCGAAGACTTTATGAGATCGGGAGAAAAGATTCCGCCGATGCTGCCCGCGGCGGAAGCGCTTTATAAACAGCGCCAAGCGAATTTCATGGCGGACCGGCCTTCGGCGCGGTGCCTGCCCCATGGCATTCCGGATCAGATGCTGATACGCGTTCCGATGAAGATTGTCCAGAACCCTGGCCTGACGCTCATTTTGTATGAAGAGTTCGCGCGGTTTCGCCAGATCTTCACGGACGGACGCAAACATCCTGCCGTGTCGAACCCGGCCTGGCTCGGCTATTCCATTGGCTCATGGGACGGCGATTGGTTTGTGATCGACACGCGCGGCTTCAACGACAAAAGCTGGCTGGATGACAGCGGCCGCCCTCATACGGAAGCTCTTCACACCGTCGAGCGCTTCCGCCGCCGCGACTTCGGCCACATGGACGCCGAGGTCGTCATCGACGATCCGCAGGCGTACGCCAAGACCTGGTCGTTCCCGATGCAATTCGAGTTTCTGGCCGACACCGACATGATCGAAGACGTCTGCGACAACGAACGCGATTCTTCACATTCAGTCGGCAAATAGCCGCAAGCGCTTCGGGAGTTGTCAGGGATTCTGTTTCGCCGCGGCATGCGCCATCTTCAGGATATGCTCCGCTGCCGAGCGGGGGTCGTCGATAGAAGTCATCACGATAGGGCTATGCGCGCCCGCCGTTTCCAAGGAAATGTCGCCGATATTGAGCAGGCGCTGGCCCACCGTCTGGTGAACGCTTACGTCCTGCACCTTCATCAACTCTACCGTCCGTGTGGTTTTGGCGACCAATCCGAATTCATAGCGCACATGATCGCCGGAAACCGTGATCAAAGTCATGCGGCGGCGGATGTGGCGGATCGCGATAAACAAGGCGAACACCAACGGAACCAGCAGCGGAGCCCAAACTGGGATGTCCGTGGCCGGTCTCGCCACAATCCAATAGACCACGATCGCCAACTCCGCCGCCAGGCAAAGCAGGTATCCGAGCTTGATGGCCTTCAACGATTGGCGCAATTGCATTTGGGGGCATGATAGCAAAAGGGGCTACCGGAAACGCCCGGTCCTCGATGCAAATGGCGTCTCTCGCCTGTCAGAATAGATGAAGGATGAGTACAGAACGTCAGCTCACTCGCGTTCTCGTGGTTGACGACGAAGAATCGCAGCGCACGGCCCTGGCGGGGATGATCGGTCTTTGGGGATATGAAGTCGAGACGGCCGCGGATGGCCGCGAGGCATTGGAAAAATTGGAGAATTTTCCCGCTCATGTCCTGGTCACCGACTTGCTTATGCCGCGCATGGACGGCGCGGAATTGCTTAAGCGGTTGAACGAAAAAGGCGCCGCTATCCCGGCGATCGTGCAAACCGCCTTCGGCAACCTGGAAACGGCCGTCTCCACGATTCACGACCTGGGCGCCTTTTGGTTTTTGGAAAAGCCGGTGCAATCGGCCGCGCTACGCCTGCTGTTGGAGCGCGCGGCGCACCAGGGAAAACTGACCGAGCACACGGAGAGGCTGGAGCGCCAGCTTAGCAACCGCGGCCTGCTGGACGAAATGGTGGGGACTTCGCGAAGCATGCAAGAGGTGTTTTCTCTCATTCAGCAAGTGGCTCCGAGCCGCGCCGCCGTGCTCATCACCGGCGAAAGCGGCACGGGTAAGGAACTGGCCGCCCGCGCCATTCACATGTTAAGCCCGCGGCGCACGGCGCCGTTTGTCGCCATCAACTGCGCCGCCATGCCCGACACGCTCATGGAGAGTGAGCTCTTTGGGCACGAGAAAGGCGCTTTCACCGGCGCAGTCGAGCGGCGGGCCGGATGCTTTGAGCTGGCCCAGAACGGCACCGTGCTGCTGGACGAAATCGGTGACATGCCTGTAGGCACACAAGCCAAGCTGCTGCGCGTGCTCGAAGACGGGCGCGTCCGTCGGCTGGGCGGCAAAACCGAGACCCAGCTCGACGTGCGCGTGATCGCCGCCACCAATTCGCCGCTCGATTCGGCCATTAAGGATGGAAAATTCCGCGAGGATTTGTTTTACCGGCTCAACGTGTTCCCGATTCCGCTCCCGCCCCTGCGCGAACACAAGGACGATCTGCCGGCTCTCGTCACCGCGCTTATTGAGGAGCTGAATCAAAAACATTCCACTAAGGTGACCGAGGTTTCGTCTTCCGTGATGGAGCGCTTCCAGGCGCATTCCTGGCCCGGCAACGTCCGGGAGCTGAGGAACGTCCTGGAACGCGCGGCGATTCTCGCAGGGGAAGGCTCCATCGAGACTGCGCACTTGCCTCCGGGATTTGGCGGAACGCCCGCTCCGTTGCCGGTCTCTTCCGGGAGCGATCTTCGGATTCCCGTCGGCTATACAATCGAACAGGCCGAGCGCGCTTTGATTGAATTGACTCTCGAGCACACGAAGAACAACAAGACGCGCGCGGCCGAGATTCTCGGAATCAGCCAGAAGACGCTATTTAATAAGTTGAAGGAATACGGGGCGCAGGGCGCGAGCGCCGACTGAAGTCCATGTCGTTGCGGATCCGTTTGGTTCTGCTGAGCGTAACGTTAGTGGCGCTAGTGGCCTTGGCGCTTTCCGCTCTGCATCTCAATAGCCTGGTGGATTTCGCCTCGGGGGCCGCCATTGAGTGGAGCAGGCTTGCCAGCGAGCAGATCACCGCTTTCCTCGTTGATCACATCCGGCAAAGCGTCAAAGAGCATCCTCCACCCGCCACCGAGCAGGAGACGCGGTTACTGGTGTACCAGATCGTCAAAACGGATCCCGATCTTCCCACCATGCTTCTGAAGACGGCGGTGCATTCCAGGTACATTCTGGAGATCAACATCGTCAGCGCTTCGGGGGAGATTCTGGCCTCGTCCTTTCCGGACCGTGTGGGCGCGACGGTGAAGCCGCTTCGGGATTTCGAAAAGTGGCGCCAGGCGTCGGGTCCTGCCCGTCTGGTGGATTTTTTGACCAGCCGCCCCGACTATCAGGTGGTCAGCGATCTCGGACAGTCCGATGCGATGGGCAATCTCGGACAATCAGATACGATTTTCCGGGTGCAGGTGGTCACCTCCAACACTCTGCTGCGCCGAGGTCTGTCGGATGAACTGGCCTGGCTTGCCTTGATTTCCGGCGGGTCGCTTCTAGTGACCCTGCTGATTACCGTATTGGCCGCCAACCGCGCGCTGCGGCCGGTAAAGAGGATCGAACAAACCATCGATCGCATCGCGCAAGGGAGCTATCGCGCCGAGCAGGGCGGCCGCGGCCTAGCGAAAGAATTCGCCATTGTCGAGAGTAAGCTGAATCTCCTGGGCCAGCAATTTCATGGCGCGCGCGAAGACGCCAACGAGCTTCGCCATAACATCGAAACGCTGCTGGAAAGAATGGCGTCGCAGTTGGACGTGGCCTCGCGCCTGGCGGCGATCAGCAAGCTTACCAGCGGCGTGGCGCATGAGATCAAGAATCCACTCAACGGCATCGCGCTCCGCCTGGATCTGCTGCGCGCCAAATTGGGCGGCCCGGAGGAGGACATCGCCCGGGAAATCGATGTCTTATCCAAAGAAGTTCTGCGGCTGGACCGCGTGGTGAAAACGTTCCTGGATTTTTCCAGGCCGGTGGAGGTCCATTTCGAGGACGCGGATCTTTCGGCCCTGGCCAAGGAAATTGTCGATCTCGTGGCGCCGCAGGCTAAAGTGGCGAAAGTTGCGATGCGCCTGGAGACCCCGCCGCAGCCGGCCTGTTTTCGCGCCGATCCTGATATGCTCAAGCAGGCCATTCTCAATCTCATCTCCAATGCGATGGAAGCGATGAAAAACGGCGGTGATCTGCATGTGAAGGTCGATCGTCCGGAGGGATCTGTTTCCCTGGAGATCGCCGATTCCGGTCCGGGAATTCCCTCGGAATTGCGCGACAAAGTATTTCAACTCTACTTCACCACGAAAACGAAAGGCTCAGGCATAGGGCTGGCGCTGACGTACCGCGCCGTGCAGTTGCATAATGGAACTATCGCGTTCACGAGCGAGGAAGGCCGGGGCACCACGTTCCGCCTTCAATTCCCGGCGGTGGTTGTGCATGCCTGAATTTCAACCCGCGTTCAAGGGTTCCATAGCGCTGCTCGGCGGAGTACTATTGCTCTCGAGCTTGTCGGCGACGGGGTGTATGTTCTCCCACGCTAAACCTGCACCCCGGGCGTTCCGTCCACCGCCCGTTCAAGTTCAACCGGTCGCCTTGGCGGATGTCTTCATCGAGGAATCCGGTCCGGATCTGGATATTGAGGCGCCACAGAATCCCGCTGACAGCACCACGCTCCGGATGCCGGAATTTCCCGGACCTCCCAAGCCCGCCGCGTCGCCCAAGCCCCCGCCCGTGAAGGCTGCGGCGCCCCAGCCGGAATCGCCAACCGCGCCTCCGCCGAATATCAGGCAACTGTTCACCGCGGACCAGCGCAACGATCTTAATCGCTCTTACGGAGGATTTCTCAGCATGGTGGCGAAGGATTTGGAGACGTTGAGCAAGAAAAAGCTTTCCGCTGATCAAAACAGCGATGTGGAACGAATTCGCACCTTCAAGAGGCAGGCTGAGGAGCAGTTCCGCGTTGACGATCTTGTTACTGCCGTCGAACTGGCGCGGCGCGCTTTTGTGTTGGCCGAAGATCTGCTCTCGCGAGTTAGATAGTTCTCAGTTATCAGCCCTCAGTTTTCAGTCTTCCTACAGCTAACCTATGAGACCTTCCTTAAGGGCATTTGAAAGATTCTAAGGGGACTGGGTGTTCGGCGTGGGGCAGGCCCTCGGCCCGCGGCCTCCCTTCCACACTCCGAGCGGCGCCGAGAGCCCGCCGCAGGCCACAATATCAGCAATTTGCTGGCATTCGGGAGAACCAAGTAACATTGGCCGCTAGGGAGTGTCACATGGTCCTCGTATGATGAAGCCGCTGTGGGAACCGGTACCAACGTCTTCACACGAACGGTTGAGGAAGCTCAGCCTAAAAAGGAAAGGGCAGGCGCGCGAGGAAGACCATGTGACCGTAGTCGCCCTGCAAGGCGTGCAGATCTCCTTGCAGGAAATCTCCCTCTGCGCCTGCCCAAAGGCCGCCGGGTCGGAGGGGCCGGCGACCTAGCTTGCTTGCCGCCGCCTATTCAGGCACGCAGCAAAACCCTATCAGACCGCACGAACGCGGAAGCCGCGCCGTGTGCGATCTATTGTCCAATTCCACCTCCAATTCCGGCGGCCTGAGTGGTGGCTCCGGCTTCCGGAATGAACAAGCGAATCTCTACTCTGCGGTTCTGCTTGCGGCCGTCGCGGGTCTTATCGTCCGCCACCGGCGTCGCATATCCCGAACCCAATGTCGAGATAGACCGCACAGGAATCATATGCTCGTTGGCCAAGTACCGCGACACGGACTCAGCTCGTGCTGCGCTCAGTGTATCATTGAAGCTCGCCGGGCCGGTTTTATCCGTGAAGCCCTGAACTTCAATCATGTAGCGCTGATATCCTGATGCCTTTGTCGCGAAGTCGTCCAATTGAGCTTTCGCTTCCTTCGACAACTTCGACTGACCCACGGGGAACAGTACGGTCGAGGAGGTCGAAAGGTTCCATTTGTTCATGGCGACCATCGTCTTCTCGACTCGGTCCAGGCCCTGCGCCGACTGTTGCGCCGCCTGGTCCGCGGAACGCTGCGCGTTCGCTGCTGCCTGATTGGCCTGCTGCGCGGATTGGTTCGCTTGCTGAGCGGATTGACCGGCCGCAGTCGCCTTGGAATCGACGTCCGTGAGACGCTCCTTCGTTCTCGACAGATCCGTCCCGACGTCGTCAATCTCCTTCTTTTGATCCGCGAGCGTCTTCGTATGATCGGCGAGCTGCTTGTCTTGTTCGGTGTTCTTACCTTCGGTGGCGCTTACGCGAGATTCCACTGGAGCCACTGTCTTGGCGACATACTTGTGCGTAGCGATGCAGCCAGTTGTGGCCAGCATAAACCCCAGAGCGCCAGCCGTCACTATAATGTTCTTCATTTCGACCTCCCTAACCTCATTTGTGCTTTTGACCTGCACTTTTAGACCTCTCCGCACCTTAACGACTAACCACGAAAATTCGCGCGACCATTCACCTGCACGGTGAGGGGATTTCTTAGAGTAAATCCTGTCACCGATTCCGCCGGCAACGATATTTCCTTCTTGCCGGTGAGCGCCGCTCCCGCCGTGCCTGCTACGGCTCCCGAAGCCGCGCCCGCCAAGAGGCCGACCGGCCCCGCGACCAAACCACCCACCAAGCCTCCTGTGCCCGACCCTCCACCGATCAATGCCCAGTTGCGCTTGCGGTGAGCCCCACTCACTCGAGTCAGCGGACTCGTCGATACTGCAATCTCTCTGCCCGAAACCCGGCATGTATCCAAGGTAATGGAGAGGACAGCCCGGCCCTTGAGCCGGCCCGACGCATGCGCCGTCAAAACGTGCCCGCCCACTACCGTGCCTTTAGGAAGAACCACCCTTCCGCCGGCAACCACCGGACTTTCGAGGACTCCGGTAAAACGGTCGCCAGGCCGGCTATACTTTGTGTTCAGTTCCCGATCCACCCGGACCCGCAGGACGGAGCCGGTGGGAACCACTACAGGAGTTGGCCGTTCCTCGGCGCTGACGTTCGCCGCGATTGGATTCCCCGCCGTGGAGCTCGCAGGCGCTGCGACCGCATTCGGAGCAGCCGGATTCGAATTCGGCCCATTCGAGGCCGAAACCGAAGCGCTCTGACATCCCTCAAGGCTGATCAACGCACAAGCCGCCAGTAGAATCTTCCCGGTCGGAACCGGAAATACTTTCCGGCTCTTCCCTTCAACCGATTGATTCTTTTGGTTTACCGAAATCACGTGCCAATATTAGGCACTTAACGGGCCACTCTTTAATGGCTGAAATTCTATCGTGATCCTATTGTTTTCCTCGGCGCTCAAACTCCGCCATGAGTTGGCGCGTAATTTTGTCCGCTATGTCGGCGCTGGCGCCGCGAAATTTTGCGCCATTGCTCTCCTGGGTGGTGGACCACAGAACGTCGCCGCCTTTATTCACCAGCCTCACTGTGGCCAGAGCTTCGTGTTTCCGCTCTTTTATATTGGTGGACTCGTGTTCGCCCGCTCCCGCCGTGAGGGAGTGGCCGTTGGTGATCGCCGCGGTCGAGCCCGTCCGTCCGGAACGCACGCCCGCGCTGGCCCCGCCGCGCAGGTCCACGCTATCGGATGATTCGAAGTCGTCGGTGTAAATCAGATCCTCGGCGGCGCCCCTCATCGCCGCGTCCGCGCGGTCCGCATTCTCGGTCAGGATGAACAGCTTCGAATTCTGCAGACTTGTAATGATTCGGGTCGCGCATCTGCGCGGCGGTCTCGCCGCCGGTCAGCCGGATACACGTAGACTCGCTTCACCGCCACAACCTGGGCGGCAAGGTTCTCCATTTCTGGCAGCGGAGCCGAAACCACGCGAGGGGAATCCTGTTGCGCTCGCAGATGCGCCCATGCCAGAACCAGCGCCACGGCCGCCAAACCGATCTGTATTTTCATCCCTTCCCCGCCTTTCGCGCCTCCGGATCCTGATATTGGATCTTCAACCCCGTCCGTGCCTCCCGGCTCACCAGTGTCGCCCGGATATCCCCTTTGTCCACGCGAAAAACCAGGGCCTGCTGCTTTCCGTCCTCCCCCGTGTAGCCCACCATCAAGAAATGTTTGCGCTGCTTGCTCAGAAGGAGAAGCGGGGAAATCACCACCGCGAGAGGC
>DASQJB010000327.1:0-13554 GCA_035631295.1 Bryobacteraceae bacterium
GCGATCTGCCAGTCATTCAGCAGCCGCCTGACCCACGCGTTAGGGTAGTTGATCGCACTGGTCGCCACTAGTGAGGCATTAAAGTTGTGGCGCGTGTCAAAGGCGCACGGGCCCCAGTCGGCATGGCGATTGAACGGTTGAGAGTTGTTGGAGGCGGCCAGGGCTGCGCCAAAGTCGGAATCGGAAATGCAATTGGAGTCGGTGTAGTTCACGTTGGCGGTGTAGTTGTGGGCGAAGCGATGCTGCATGGAGACCAGCAAGCCGTTATAGTGGGCGACTGCGCCGTCATCCATCGTATTGATGCTCGCGTAGGCCGCGCCGAGAGTGGGATTGGCGAGGTAGAGACGCCGCCGGAACGGCGTATTGGATGTAGTGGAGCATGGGCCAGGGGCGGTGAGGCCGTATTGGCCGGCCACGCAATTCCCTGGAATATAAATCGCGGGATTCACTTCGCCGCGATCGCTCCAAAGGTGCGTGGTTTTGTTTCCCAGATAACTGATGGAGACCAACCAATTCGCGGGCAACTGCCGCTGATACGTGACATTCCAATTGGCCACGTAGGTGGGCTTAGGATCGATGGGCATGTTGACGTAGATTCCCGAAGTGGGGAAAAAGGCCGTCTTATTGGGAAACGGGTTTCCGCCCGGGTAACCGAGCCATGGATCTGACAATCCTCCTACCGGATTCGGTGTATCGATATTGGTGCCGATCGGGGCATTGGTCGTCTCCCGCTCATTGAACCAGGTCTCAGTCACATCGTAGAGGATCCCCCCTCCTACGCGGAGCGTGTCGCGGCCATCGCCGTGCGGATTCCAGACCACACCAAGCCGCGGCGCGAAGTTGGCCACGTGCCCGTTCCACATCGCATCAGGAATGCCCGCGTCGCCCTTGAAGAACAGTCCCGCGGGCGCATTCGGATAAACCACGCTGCGCTGGCCTGCGAAGAAAGCCGGGAGGCTGAAGGAAGTGCCTCGGCCGTATTTGTCCGGGTCCGCGAAGGTGGGCTCCCAGCGAATGCCGGCGTTCAGCGTGAAGCGGGGAGAGACCTTGATGGTGTCTTGCGCATAGAAGCTCATGATCCATTGCCGCAGATCGTCGGGAGTGGCGTTGGTTTGACTAAAGTCGTTGGGCACGCCGAGCATGAAATCGGCCAGACCCAGGCCGGTGCGCGAGCCGTTAAACGTAAAATTTCCGTTCTCCTGAAATCCCGAAATGGTGTTATTTTGCACCCGGACGAGATTGAACCCGAAGGCCATTTGATGCCGGCCGCGGATTACATCCACGTCGTCCGCCACTTGATAGCTGTTGACGTTGAAATGTCCCGGCGCGCAGGTTCCGCAGAAAGTACTGAACCCGCCGGTTACGGAGAATAGCAGGAAGTTCGGCACCGCGCTGTACATGTTGATGCCGAGCAAAGTGGGGTTGATGGGGATATCCGTCGGCCCGCGGTCGTCGCGCCGCCGGTTGAAGGTCGCATGGAAGGAGTTGAGCGTTCGCGGGCCGAAGGTGTAATTGTCGCCAATGGTGGCCGATTGAGCCAGCTCGAGATTGCCGGCCTGCGTCGTGGTCAGCAGGTTCTTGCCGTCGTATGTGGCCGGATTCTTGTAGGCATCGGCAAAATACCGGCCGTATATGCTGTGTTTCTCGGTATGCACGAAATCGATGCGGCCGATGAACTGTTGTTCGTCTCCGGTGATGGGAATGCCGTAGGTGATTTTGCCGCACTGGTCGGCGGCGCTGATCGGCAGATAGCTGCTGGCGACCTTAACGGCGATCGGATTGAGCATGCTCACCGGAATCTGGT
The DNA here is from genome assembly GCA_035631295.1 of Bryobacteraceae bacterium. GTDB lineage: Bacteria > Acidobacteriota > Terriglobia > Bryobacterales > Bryobacteraceae > Palsa-187. The sequence goes on from DASQJB010000327.1 coordinate 1,805, forward strand.
TACCGGGGAAGGGTGCGTTGTTGGCCAGAGGATTCGTCAATTGCCGGCCGCTGGCGGTGGAGGTGCAGACCGGACCGGCGATGGCGCTGAAGTCTCCTTTCAGCATGGCTTGCGTTGGAATAAACGTGGTCATCTGGGGCGGGTTGGAGCGGTTAATGGTGCCTTGGTAACCGCCAAAGAAGAACAGTTTATCCCGGATAATCTTGCCTCCGGCGGTTCCGCCGAACTGGTTTCTCTTCAAGCTGTCACGGCTGGTGGCAAAGAAGTTGCGCGCGTTCATGTGGTAGTTGCGCAGATACTCGAACACGTCGCCGTGAAATCCGTTCGACCCGGATTTGGTGACCACATTAACAGTGGCCCCGGGGTGGATGCCGAAGCGGGATGACACGGCGCTGGTCTCCACGCTGAACTCCTGGAGTGCATCGGGGAACGGGAAAGGCAAGTTAACGTTCGACATGGCGTCCGTGTTATCGCCACCGTCAAGCAAGTACGCCGTTCCGTTGCTTTGACCGCCGGCGACGGAAATCCGCGTGGAGCTGTAGAAGGTCTTGCTGCCGGTGTCGCCGGCGTCTCCATACGCCGACGCGCCCAGGCTCATGATCAACTGGGTGGCCTGTCGGCCGTTGAGCGGCAGTTCGTTGATGCGTTGCGCGTCGATCACCACCGAAATGGAGTTTTCCTTCGTCTCCACCTGGCTGGTGGTGGCGGTAACCTCGACCTTCTCGGAGAGGGAACCGATCTGCATCGCGACGTTGACCTGAATATTGTTGCCTACCTGTAGAACCAGTCCCGATTGCACGTAATTCTTGAAGCCCTGGGCTTTCACTTCTAGCCTGTACGGTCCCACCGGAAGATTCGGCAGTGTGTAACTACCTGTGCTGTCTGAGACGGCCGTATGCACCTGTCCTTTTTCCGTATCTGTCATGGACACTTGGGCGCCGGCGATAACCATACCCGCCGGATCAGAGACAACTCCGCCGATTTGCGCCACGGCCACCGCCTGCGCGCGCAACTGCGGCACGGAACATAGAATCGCCATCGACAGAAACAAGCGTGCAACCGTCGGCCGAGACCTCTGCAACATAACCACACCTCCCGAGGGAACAAACTAGCTCGGGAATTTATCTCAGTGGAGGATCCGCGTCAAGGCCGGAAAAGCTGAACCGACTGTTTAGCCACGCTCAATCGGAGCGCGAACCAAACCGCGGCGCCTTGACGGCGGTTATATGATGGCCCTGGAGGTTGAAACTGACATGCGGTTGACCTGGACGCGAAGAGATATTTTTAAGAGCGCGGTGGCCACTGGTTCCGCCCTCCAGCTCCGGGCTGGAAACACGGCTGCCTTCAGGCTGGGAATCATTACCGACGAGCTTACGGGGGACCTCGGTCAGGCGCTGGATTTTCTTTCCTCCCATGACCTCCACTTTTGCGAGTTACGCGAGATGTGGGGCAAGAACATCATGAACCTCGACCATGAGGAATTGGATCGCGCCAGGAAGCTGATCGCCCAGCATAGCCTCCGGGTGACCGACATTGGATCGCCAATCTACAAGTGGAATCTGCCCCAGATGCCCACCAAGGCAGGCGAGAAGCGCGACGTCTCCAGGGCGAGTTTTGTGGAAGAGGACGCCGCGAAATTACTTGAGCAGTCGTTTAAGCTGGCGCACTTCTTTGATACGCGGCAAGTCCGAATCTTCAGCTACTGGCGCGTGAACGAACCGGAAAAGGCGTACCCGTTCGTGCGCGAGCAGCTTTCAAAGGCGGCCCAAGCCGCCGTCAAGAACGACATTGTGCTGGTGCTTGAAAACGAGCATTCCTGCAACGTCGGCACCGGCGCCGAGCTGGGACGCATTCTGAAGGAGATCGGCTCGCCCGGCCTGCGCGGCAACTGGGATCCGGGCAACGCGGCCATGTTGGATGAGGTTCCCTATCCCGATGGCTATACCGCCGTGAAAGGTCTGTTTTCGCACATGCACGTGAAGGATGTCCGGCGCAATACGGCCACCGGAAAGAAAGAGTGGGCGCCCGTGGGCGGAGGCTATATCGATTGGAAGGGCCAGATCCAGGCGCTGCGGAAGGATGGCTACGAAGGGACAATGTCGCTTGAAACGCACTATCTGCGGCCGGATCGCGATAAGGTCGAGAGCACACGCGAATCGCTCGCGGGATTGATGACCCTTTTGTCGTAATTCAAGGAGGATTCGAGACATGGGAACCGAATCGGAAGCCAGCAGGCGGGATTTCTTGAAGACCGGAGCGGGCGTGGGTGGGGCCGCTCTCGCAGGCGTCGTGTTCCCGGAAAGAGTGCTTGGCGCCAATGACCGCGTCCGCCTAGCCGTGTGCGGAATTCGTGGGAGAGGCATGGACCACGTGAAAAGGTTCTCCAAGGTTCCCGGTGTGGAAATCGCGGCGGTCTGCGAGATCGACGAAAAGGTCCTGGGCACACGGCTCGCCGATATCGAAAAGCTGGACTTGCCCAAACCGCGCACCTTCACCGATGTGCGCAAGGTGCTGGAAGACAAATCCATCGACGCGATCTCGGTGGCCGCTCCCAACCATTGGCATTCTCTGATGGGTATCTGGGCATGCCAGGCCGGCAAGGACGCTTACGTCGAAAAACCTTGCTCGCACAATTGGTGGGAAGGCAAGCAGCTCGTCGCCGCGGTGAACCGGTATGGCCGCATCGTACAGATGGGGATGCAGAGCCGCTCCAGTCCGAGTCTCCAAGAGGCTGTCCAGTATCTGCGCGATGATCTCATCGGGGAGGTATATATGGCGCGCGGTTTGTGCTTCAAGTGGCGCGATACCATCGGCCGCCAACCGCGGCAGGCAGTTCCCGAGGGCGTCGACTACGATCTGTGGCTGGGGCCGGCCCCGGACCGCGGGTTCACTCTCAACCGTTTTCACTACAACTGGCATTGGTTTTGGGATACGGGAAACGGCGACCTCGGCAACCAGGGCATCCATGAAGTGGACATCGCCCGCTGGGGATTGGGAGTGAAATTCCCCAGCAAAGTATCCGCCATTGGCGCCAAGGTGATGTTCGACGACGACCAGGAAACGCCGAACATGCTGACCTGTTCCTACGAATTCGACATGCCCGATGGGAAAAAGCGTTTGATGGAATTTGAAGTTCGGCATTGGATGACGAATCACGAGGCCGAAATCGGCACGCGATTGTACGGGGGCAGCCGCCTTCCCCCAGCCGGCCCGACTCCCGCGCCGTCCAACGCGGCCACCGCCCCTGGCCAGGTGCTTGGTCCGGCCTCCGGAAAACCTGCCACCATCGGTAACCTGTTTTATGGGTCGAAAGGCTACTTGGGCATTCAGGAGTACGATTCCTATAAAACCTGGCTGGGTGAGAAGGGCGAGCCGGGTCCGAGCGGTCGCGCGCCGGAAAATCACTTCGCCAACTTCATCGATTGCGTGCGCAGCCGGAAGAAAGAAGACCTCGCCGCGCCGGTCGAGGAAGGGCACTATTCCTGCACCCTGGTGCACCTCGCGAACGTTTCCTATCGCCTGGGTCGCACTCTCCACTTCGATCCGGCGACCGAACAAGTGACCGGCGACGACGAAGCCAACCGCCTTTTGCGGGACGGAGATCGCGGATACCGGTCCGGGTTCACGATTCCTGAACGCATATAGCCTTTTGGATTTCATTGCCCCGTGCCACAATAGCGGGATGCGCGTGGGAATCGTCGGAACCGGGGCCATCTCTCACAAGCACGCGCAAGCCTACCGCAATATTGGGTACCGTATAGTTGCCTGCGCCGCCAGCAGTTCGGCGCGGGCCAAGGCATTCGCCGATCAATACGGTTGCGAGCCGCTTGAGCGCTGGCAGGACGTCTGTGTTCGCTCGGACATCGATTTTGTGGACGTCTGCACTTTCCCGGACTTCCGCCTTGAGGCAGTCGAGTTATGCGCGCAACTGAAGAAGCATGTCCAGGTGCAAAAGCCGATCGCCACCAAGATCCCCACGGCCCAGCGAATGGTTGAGATCGCGCGTCACGCGGGAATCCTGCTCAACGTGGTGAGCCAGCATCGCTTCGATGAATCGGCCCAATTCTTGAAGCGCGCGATCGGCGCGGGACGCCTGGGCCGTATGTTGCAAGCCGATGCATACGTCAAGTGGTATCGCCCTCCGTCCTACTATGCACGCCCGGTGAAAGGAAGCTGGGCCATTGAAGGCGGTGGCGCACTCATCAACCAGGCGATTCACCAGGTGGACTTGCTGCTGTGGCTGGCAGGGCGGATTCGCCGCGTTACGGGCGAATGGCAGTTAGGCGCCGTACATGCGATCGAATCGGAAGACGTGGTCAGCGCCGTCCTGCGTTACGAGTCCGGAGCAACGGGAGTCATTCAAGCCGCCACGGCTTTTCAACCCGGCTATCCCGAGCGTCTCGAATTTCACGGCGCCCGCGGAACGGCGATCGTCAGCGGGGATAAGCTGACTACCTGGGACGTGGAAGGCGACGCCGGTGAGCCGCCGCCCCTGACTCGCTCACTTGCTTCGGGCGCCTCCGATCCGATGGCGATTTCACTGGCTCCCTTCGAACGCCAATTCCTCGACTTCGGCGACGCGATCCGCACCGGACGCCCACCGCTGGTTTCGGGTGAGGAGGGTTACCGCGCGCTCGAAGTGGTCACGGCGATCTACGATTCGTGCCGAAGTGGTAACGCCGTCGAAATTGAGAAAACGTGAGCCGACTAGGCCGGCAGCGGCTTACCTTTCGTCTCCGGCGCGAACGGCAAAGCCGCCAGGCCGAGAAGAAAGACAAGGCACAGCGTCATGCCCGCGTACCGCATCGCATCCGGCCCGTGGAAAACACGGCTGGTCAACAAGCCGAGACCTAGCGGACCCACAGCCGCCACCAAACGCCCCGCGTTATAGCAGAAGCTCACGCCGGTGCTGCGCACGCGCGTGGGAAACAGTTCGGGCAAGTAAATCGCATATCCGCCAAACAAAGCCAGTTGCGTAAAGCCCATCAGCGGAATCATCCAAAAGATCTGGCCGATGCTTTGCAAACGCCAAAAGGTAAACGATGTCATGCCCATGGCGGCGATAAAGCCGATCGCGAATGCGGTCCGGCGGTTGGTGCGTTCCGTGAGAAAGGTAAACCCGTGTACTCCCCAAAACGCGCCGAAGTTCTGAAGCAAGGAAGTAATGCCGATCCATGTGGTGATTTTTCCCGCCAGGTCCGCGCCGCTCAGGCCCTGGGCGCGGAAAGCGCGTTCGAGCACGGGCCGGAACAGATCGAAGCTGAAAAAGCCAATGCCCCACAAGCCGACGACGCCCGCGAACGCCAGCACCAACCCGACGGCGGAGTTGCGCCTCGACACGGGATCGGCGAAAAGATCGCGAAGCGAGCCCATGCGGCGCTTCTGCTCCCGAGCCTTCAACCATTGCTCCGGCTCCTTCAACTTCGCGAAGACCAGCAGCGCCATCGGAGCCGGCAGCGCGCCGGTGAGAAACAAGTACCGCCACCCTGCCGCTAGTGTGCCCGACTGTTCGGCATGCCCGATCAGAATGCCCATCGTTCCCGCCAGCATGTTTCCGACGGTCGAAAGAGCTTGCAGCATGCCCAGAGCTTGCGGACGCGCCTTGTGAGGAATGACTTCCGCAACCAGCGATACCCCAACCGCGAATTGCCCGCCCACGCCCAGGCTGCACAAAAATCGAAGAATGTTGAACTGTAGAAGATCGGTGGCGAAGAAACTCAATCCGGTGAAGACCGAATACAAGAGAATCGTCGCCGACATGGTCTTAACGCGGCCCCATCGGTCGCCCAAGATGCCGAACACAATTCCGCCGATCGCCCAGCCGATCATGAAGATCATAGTGGTGTAGCCGGCCTGCTCGGATACTAGCGCGTCACTCGTCCCCTTGCCCATCAAGTCCTGGACAGCGGGTTTGCGCGCCAGGTTGAAAAGCTGCTGGGCCATGGTGTCGAACATCCACCCGAGGCTTGCGACCGATAGAACGAACCAGTGATATCGGTCCAGTTCCCTAAACCATGCGGTCTTCACAAAGAATCTCCGGGTTTGAACCGCTCCCGGCGGTCGCGGCTCTGTAAAGTCGACTCTGAGCCGCGACCAGAGGAAGCGGTCGAGGCTCCTTTGATCGACTTGAGCTGCTCGCCCTGAGGATGCTCGCGGTAGAACGGGTCTAGCGGGAAGCATCCCGAGACCAGCCCGCTGCGAGGGCCAGTCGTACAATCGCTGAACGTGCGGCACAGCCGTTTGGTCTGAAGCGGCCTCCCTTCAAGCACGTCCCGAGGAAGTTCGTGGTACGCCAAAACCACACGGCCAAGACCCACGAAGTCCACCTGCTGCGTTCTGACATAATATTGCGCCACGTTAGGTAAGTGTTCCTGCAAATAGCTGTAGCCCGTGCCCACCACCGTGAGCTTGGGCCGCCGCGTCTTAGCGTCGCTCGCTGCGGCGATCAAGCGGGCCACACCGGCCAGCGGATCCTCCGGCGGGCCATAGCCGTCAGAAGGCGGAAAGAGTGCGGGGCGTTGAGCGTGCGGGTTGTAGTAGGGGCTGCCGCCGGTGATGCAAACCAGGGGAATCGATAGTTCTTCGAGCGTATCCAGGAATTGGTAGGTCTCAGTAAGATCATTAACGCCGAAACCATACTGGTAGTCTTCGGCAAATTCCTCCGGCTCGCCCCGGCCGTCCGGCCCCTTTTTGAACGGGATCAGATCGAAGGCGCTAAGGCGAACACCGATCAATAGCCCGGGAGCGTCCCGCCGGATCCCTGCGACCACTTCGCGCAAGAACCGCACACGGTTGCCGAAAGGCCCGCCATAGCGCCCCGGCCGCGTTCTGGCGCTAAGAAACTCATGGCCGAGATACCCGTGGCAATGTTTAATGTCGACAAATGTGAAGCCCGCATCTCGCGCTCTCACCGCGGCCTCCACGAAGTCTTCTATAATGCCTTCGATTTCCGCATCCGTCAGGCAAGGATAGTCAGGCGCCGTTCCATAACGGCGGTCGAGCAGAGGATGGTGATACAGGATGCGAGGCTCCAGCTTCGTCTGCGAATTGGGTTTCGCGAAACGTCCCGAATGGGTAAGTTGGAGACCAACCACCAGGTCACTGCTGGACCCATAGCGTTCCTCGTGAGCGTGGATCACGCTATTGCGCAACTGGCTCAAGGATTTCTGAGTTGCCTCGCTGGAAAGCAACTGGTTCGGATTCGCGCGGCCTTCGTGGCGCACGGCTACAGCCTCGCCGCCCCAAATCAACTTGGCGCCGCTTTCGCCGAAGTGGCGCCAGCGACGGAACGTCAGATCGGACGGTTCGCCCGCCTCCGTGCCATCCCACCCCTCCATGGGAAGAATGCAGAACCGGTTCCCGATTCTTAGATCGCCCAGCTCGTAGGGCTGGCTCAGCGGGCCGCTGGCGCCGCTCACCACTTCTTCGTCAATCCCCAGAGTAAGGCCGTTCCGCTTTACATAGTCCACAAATTCGGAAGCTCCCTTTATGGAAGCCATGCGCCGGTAAGAGGTTTGAGCCGATGTCATTTTATGACCAAAACCTGAGATATATGCCGTTATGGATGATGCGCATCAGGTACAAGCCTAACTCTCTTGCATGATAGTCTCCCCACATGCTGGACTCACCCCGCGGAACGGCGCTGCCATCCGGACAATAGTCCCAGCCATTTGGTCGATGATAGACCGAATGCAAGAGCAAACCCTGATGATCGGGATCCGTGCTCAGATATGGCTCCTGGAAAAGCGTGTCGCAGATGGTCAGCCCCGCCTGCCAATAATGATTGTTATCGAGACAACGTCCTAAACGAAGTAACCCTTGAGCGGCAATGGCGGCAGCCGAGCTGTCGGCCGGCTCGTAGGGATTGAAAGGGTCAGCGGGCCGCTCCGCCCAATCGGGAAGCTTACTCAGCCCCGGCGCGCCCGTATCCCAATAGGGAATCCCGTCCACAGGTGTGTTCTCGATGTAGTAATCGCAAGTGGCCTGTGCGGCGCGTAGTATCGTTTCCTCCAAGCCGCCCTCATCGGAGAGCGAACCAAAGAACTCGAGTTGCTCGGCAAATCCGCACATGGCCCAGGCCAAGCCGCGCGTCCAGGTGCTAAAGGGCGAATATCCTTGCTGTGTGGCTGGGCAGCGGTACGTCCCGTTTGTGGTGTTGAAGAGACATTCGTGCGCGACCCGTCCGCGGACATCCCACATATCGCGGCCCTCTCCGTAGTAAACGCTGTATCGGGCAGTACTGCGAAGGTGAGAGCTGAGACGCTCCAACAGAGAGATCCGGCAATCGTTTTCGCCCATGAGCGCCGCCCCAAGCTGATGGCCTACCGCAAGCGAGCGCAGCGAGCGAATCGTATCGACAAACAACGAGTGTGGGCCGTTGAAGGAATAGATGTAGCCATCGCCATCCGCGGTGGGGGACCAACGAAACGCCTGCACGGCGGCGGAACATTTCAAGGCCAGTTCGTAGAACCGGCGCTCCCACGGCTGCTCGGGAATGCGCTTTTCATTCATCAACCGGAGCAAGCTCCCGTAGGTGCTGATGTTGTTGAAGCCATGATCGTGCACTCCGAAATGCGTCACGTGCGGAGCCATGAACTCGGTGGTGCGCGACCGGCCGATCTTCAGGAACTCCGCTTCGCCTGTCGCGTCAAACTGGAAGATCGCCGATCCGAATTGAAAACCCTGCGTCCATTCGGTCCAGCCCCTGCTGGCATATCGTCCCCTTACGGTGAACACGGGCGATCCCAGCGCCGGATTCCACGTCTCTTCAATACTCCGGATCTTAGCCGCGGAAAGCTGAAATAAGTTGTGGATCTTCGCTTCCAAACTGGAGGGCTCAAGGTCAAAGCGGATCTTCATCCTACTTACAAGCTCCGCAACCGAAACCCACCATCGACGTCGATGACCGTGCCGCTGGAGTAATCCAATAGACCATCGCTAATGGCACGCACCACGCGCGCTACATCCTCCGCTTCGCCCATGCGCCGCTGTGGAATCAGCCCGGCGCGTATCAGCTCCTCATAACGCTGTTCCACGGGCGCAATCATATCGGTACGAATGATGCCGGGCCGGATCTCGAACACCTGTACGTTATGAGGGGCCAAACGGTGTGCGTATAAGGCGGCAGACATACTCAGCCCGGCTTTGGAGATACAGTACTCGGCTCGATTCACCGAAACGGCGTATGCGGAGATGGAGGTGATGAATACGATGCGCCCGCTCCCGCGCGCCATCATTCCTCGCGCGCATTGCTGCGTCAGGAAATGAGGCCCCTTAAGGTTAGCCGCGATGAGCTCGTCGAAGCTGGACTCCTCCCCTTCCAGAATGTCGCGCCGCTCGCGAGGCGCCATGCCCGCATTGTTCACCAACAGGTCTACGCCGCCATAGTGTGACGCAACGTGGTCGAGCAAAGCTCTGCGATCCGTTCCGCTTGCAACATCGCATTGGACCGCATCCACCCCGAATTCAGCCGCAAGTAATTGCGCCATGTCGTGACGCGCCTGATACGTGCCGACCACCGCGTGGGTGCGCGATAATTCGATGGCGATACCGCGGCCGATTCCCCGGCTGGCTCCGGTGACAAGAGCGACGGGACGCGCGGTCATCCTTCGTTAGCACTCACGGTTAGCACTCACAGCAGGCCCCGCGTCCTCAGCCAATTCGTGACGAGCGTGGGCCATGCGCCTAGAGCTGGATCTCCGAAATCAAGCCCGACTCCGTGCGGCCCGTTCTCAAAAATGTGCATCTCCGCCGGGACCTTGGCCTGGCGCAACGCCAGCCAGAATCGAATGCTGTTTTCCGCGGGAACGCTAGTATCGGCGTTGGTATGGAATAGGAACGTGGGTGGAGTCCTTGGCGTGACGTGCAGATCCGCCGACAACTCCTGGCGCAGTTCCAGGGATGGATTATCGCCCAACAAGCTCCTGACCGAGCCGGGGTGCGCAATCTCCGGATCGAAAGAGATCACAGGATAAGCCAGAATGAGAAAGTCGGGGCGGCTGCTTACCCGGTCGACCGGGTCCGGCGCGCCTGCATTGCCGTCGTCAAAATGTGTAGCGGCCGTAGCGGCCAAATGTCCGCCCGCCGAGAAGCCCATCATGCCGATTCGATCCGCGGCCACACCCAACGAAGCCGCGCGCGAGCGCACCAGCCGGACGGCCCTTTGCGCGTCGCCCAGTTCAACGGGATGGTGATAACGCGGACCCAGCCGGTACTTCAAAACGAAAGCTGTGACACCCATCGCATTGAACCACGAAGCCACTTGCCGGCCTTCCTTATCCATCGCAAGATTCGTATACCCTCCGCCCGGCGCCACAATGACACCCGTCGAGCCATTCTGTCGCACCGCTGCGCGAAAGACCGATAACGTGGGCCGGTCCGCATCCGCGTTCCCGAGCGCGCCGGGCGCGTCCTTTTCCCAAAGAGGAATGATGTCCGGCCCCGCCTGTGCGAATGCCAGTCCGGCGGCGGCTGCGAAAACGAGAAATTTCATTTCAGTGAGCCTTGTCATAGAGTAAGGCTTCCGGCCCCTGAGCGCGCAGGGGCGGCCAAAGGACCTGTCAACCCTTGTTAAAAATGTCCTCCTCCACACAAGCTCGGGCCGAACCATGCGTCCAGACGAGTCGGGACGCGGCAACTGAGAGTCAGCGCCACTTTCAGTCGTCGGATTCCTCGTCGTCGGAGCGAAGGTAACCACGCAAGTCGATCTCCCGGGCCTGTTTGAGGCGTTTATCAGACTCGAGGCGGCGCAAAGACCGCGGGATTCGAAAGAACGAACCCGAGCGGTTGGGATTCGGGCGGGAAGTCGTTGGAGGGATCGTAGTTACGTCCGCGTTTGGCTTCGTATTCGGCGAGCTGGACGAGGAGGCGGGCTTTCTCTTCCGCTTGCACGACGGCGGCTTTGCGAGCGGCTTGCAGGGTTCCGAGTTCGGCCGTGTTCTTTTCGATGGAGCGGCGGATGCGCTGCTCGTAGGTGATGAGGAGCTGGAGGCTGCGGTTCTGTTGGGTCCAGGTGCGGCCTAGGGCGAGAGCCGTCTCGACTTCGGGGTTAGGGACGTCGTCGTCGTAGGCGCCGAAATTCTTCTGAAGGCCGAGGGTGAAGACGGCGTTTTCGACGCGCGGGCGCGGATGAGGCGCCAGTAGTCCTTGGCGATGGACTGGGCGAGGGTGGTTTCCAGAGCGCCGACGGGAGCGAGAGACTCGCGGATTTCGTCGCAGTGCTTTTGGAAGGCTTGCCGGTCTTCGGAAGTGTGGATGACGATTTGGCCGGTGAGTCCGTGACGGAAGGCGTTCAAAGACGAACGGTTCTTACCTTCCTCGGTGCGCGGGCCAGTAGAGCACTGGGCGTTGGCGCGATTGGCGATGAGCTGAGCTTCGGTCATGTTTTGGAGTCTCCTTCGCGCGGAAGGTAGCAGGGAAACGCGGAATAGAAGGCGGAGCCGGATGCTAAAGGGTTGAAGGCGAGGCGGTTTTCAGCGCGCGAGTGGCGTCACTGAGCTCGACCCCGCCTCACGGGCGGGTGGCGCCGTAGGACGGCCAAAGGACCTTGATTTCGCATACGTGAAATCGTAGAGTCGATGAATGACCTTCCGGTTGAGCCGTTTTACGGGCGCACTGGCATTCGCAGCCGCCGTTTGTGCGCCGGCGCAGACGCCTACCGCCGGCACTGCAGCGGCGCGTCCCGGAGAAAAGGGACGAATTGTCGCAAGCCCCAAGGCAATTCTGGACTCCAAGGAGGACCAGGCCGCGGT
>DASQJB010000328.1:0-12645 GCA_035631295.1 Bryobacteraceae bacterium
ACGAGATCATGGCGCTGGTCGAGAAGTTGCATGAAAAGGGCAACACGATTGTGCTGGTGACGCACGAGCACGACATCGCCATGCATGCGCGTAGAGTGGTGCACATCCGCGACGGCAAGGTGGAGCGGGACGAAAAGGTAAAGTAACCTTCTCGAACTGCAGGCGGCGTTACAGCGACCTCAAGAAGTCCAGGATCGCCTGCTGATCCGCGATTGGCAGGGCCGAGAACTTCCGGATCACCGCATTAGCCTCGGAGGCCGGATAACCAGCATTGCCTTGGTTATTTTGGTTGCCCTGGTCGTTTTGATTTCCGGAAGAGGCATGAGCGAGGATCGCAGCCAGCAGATCGCTGGTTCTTCCGTCATGCAGGAAGAAGAAGCGCTGCCCGATGCCCCATAGCGGCGTGGTCCGGAACATATCGCCCTGCGCTAGCCCTTGCGTGATGTTGTCGGCTAGGCCGTTGCCCATGTGATGGAGCAACAGGTCGGAATAAAGATGCGCTTGCTGGCTTTCGAGGGCTTCGGTTTCATTTCGGGGGCCCGTCGTCATCACCGGCGAATGACAAAGGAAGCAGCCGATCCCAGGATTGCTGACGCTCGTGCCGAAAAGTTGCTGCCCGCGCTGCGCGCTCGGCGAGAAGGGAACGGGTTCGGGCGGGGCCAGTTCCCTCATGAAAACCGCGAAGGCGAACCAGTCCGGAATCTGATGCAGGGGGTTGGTGAACGACTGGTTGCGGACGTCGGTTGTATCCGTGCGGATGATATCGTTGGGCTCGTTGACGCCTTGGGTGCAAACCGGCGTTTCGTCCCGCGCGGTGGGGAACAAGTCGTTGGTGACGCCCATTTCGACGTTGTAGGCCTCGCCGGCGAACATCGCCACGGACTTGTTTTGCGCCTTCCATCCGAAGCGAGTAATCGTGCTGTCGTTGCCGCTTCGATTCGGAGTCCCGCCGATGCCCAGAGCCGCGCGCAGAGACGCCGTTGCCGCGGAATTCGCCAGAATGGTCTGGTCCTGGATCGCCTCGATGAGCCCGAGGCCGAAGGTCTGCAAGGGAATTCGGAACGACAGATTGCCCTTGCGATATTCGGTTTCGAAGTCCATCGGCGGCAGGTCCGCCGTGGTGCACCCTGGAAAGCCAATGTCCGAGCGCCCGACGATGGTGAAGAGGTTGTGGACGCCCCCATCCGGCGTGCCGTCCGGTTTCTTTTGAAACCGAACTTCGCGGATCGGCCCGTACTGCGTGATGAACGAAGGCACGTAGTTTTGTCCGCCCTTTCGATGCGGGATCAAATCGAACATGGGATTCTCGGGTTTGCGGTATTTGCTGGGTGAATCTTGGGGATTGGGCACCAGGAAACCACCCGACCCGCCAATGGCAGGCTGCTGATGACAAACCGAGCATTGATCGCCGTTGAACCGGGCGCCGAGCCCGGAGGAATTGGTCAACGTCGCCAGATTGGGATCTTGGCCCGTATCGGAGCCGAGCGTGACATCGCTACAGTCATCGCAAACGGATTCAAGCTGGATCGTGCGCAGCCTGCCCTCATTGAAGAGGGCCAATTCATTCTGAGTGAGGCCCGGCAGCGGGGTTCCCGAGCCGGGAGGGCCTCCGCGGACCCCTGGATCTTTTTGCGCCGAGCTGAGCGACGTCAGGCAAAGCCCTGTGACGAGGGTGCACACAATTCGAGACAAATAGAGCCTCCTTTGACCCTTCTGTATTTCGGAATATTGAAATTCTACATCAGGTAGGCCGAAGTGCCTCTCGGAAAACATTCGTGATTGCGCTCAAATCTTTTCGGGCTGGCCGGACTTGCTAGCCCGCGATGGACTTCCAATCCTTGACCAAGCGATCGGCGGTGCGCCAGGCGAGCGCTTGAATCGTTTCCGTCGGATTCCGAGCGCCGTGCGTACCCATTACCGAGCCGCCGAGGATGCCGAGATTGGGAACCTCGTGGGAAAATCCCCAGCGGTCCACGACGTTCGTTTCCGGGTTATCGCCCATGCGCGTTCCGCCGACTGCATGCCAGGAGAGATTGGGACCTTCGGCGGGCATCGGATTTATGACGACCTCCGCGGCGCCCGCGGCGCGGAGCCATTCGGCCGCTTTGGCGGCGGCATAGGCGCTCGCCCTCGGCTCATTTTCCTTGAGGCCGCTGGTGATGCGGCAGATGGGATTTCCGATCGGGTCCTTCGCTTCGAGGTCTAGATCGAGCCAGGTGTTTTCATAGGGCAGGGAGGTGCTTTGCGCATAAGCGCCTCTCCAGCGGCCGGCGTTCTGGTGGATGAACGCCTTCCATTTCGATCCCCAGGCGGGCGTACGGCCGAAGAGCGGCATGTCGGCGGAGGCGATGGGATGCGCCTCGTGGCCTACGGTTAAGCTTGCGCCGCCGATAAAGCCGAGGCCAGAGTGATCGAAGTTGTCGTCCGCCCAATCATTGACGACAACGGCTTGCGCATCGGCGCCGTACCAGACGTTGAGGTCGGAGGGGAACAAAGCGAAGCACTCGCGCCCGTTCCAATGACCGATGTAGTGCTTGCCTACTTGCCCATGATTGTTCGATAGCCCATTAGGCCATTGCCTGGATTTGGCCATCAGCAGCAGCCGCACGTTCTCGTAGGTGTAGGAAGCGAGCAGCACGGCCTTAGCGGGCTGAAAGTAGGCGCGGCCGTCGCGCACGTATTCGACGCCGGTTACTTTGCCGGCGACTCCGACACGAATGCCGGTGACGTGGGCTCGCTCGAAAATAGTGAGGTTTTTGGTTTTCAGCGCAGCCGGAATGGTGGTGACCGCGGTGGAGTTTTTCGCGGCGACGTGGCAGCCGTTCTGTTCACAGAATCCGTGGTAGGCGCAGACTGGACGATCCTGATACGGCTGTGAATTGATGGCCGCGGGCGAGCGGTGCGCGTTCCAGCCCAGTTTCTTTGCCGCCGAGGTCATCCGCTCGGTGAAGTCGGTATCGCGCAGGGGCGGCATGGGATATTCGCGCCGGCGCGGTCCCTCGAAGATATTGCCGGAAGGATCGATGCTCCCCACAATGTTGCCTGCCTTGCCGGCCACGCCGATTTCATATTCAATCGTGTCGTAGAAGGGCTCCAGATCCTCGTAGGTGAGCGGCCAGTCCTCGACGGTGGTTCCCTTGGGGAGGGCGTTTGCGCCATAACTTCGGATGGTTTCCGAGCGGACTTTGAAATCCCACGGATGAAATCGCCAGCTATTGGCGTAGTAATGGATGGACGTACCGCCGACGGCATTCATCATGGTCATGCCGCTCGTCGCCCGGCGGGCTGGCTGGTCCGGGTTGGTTCGGAAGGTGGGGGTTTCTGCGCGGGCTTTGTTCCCGGTTGTGACGAGAGCGCGGACGTTGTTGTGCAGTTCGTCGGCGCGGAAAGTGGAGGGATCGATCCGGCTGCCGGCTTCGAGCGCCGCAATCTTCATGCCGGCGCGGGCCAGAGGTAGGACCGCGACACCTCCTGCAGCGCCAAGCCCGACAACGGCGATATCGACAGGCTTGAGATTCGTCATGTGATTTACGCCTTATGTCGTGGGGCCGGGGGTTTTGCGCTGGCGATTTCGATGAAGGCTTGGAGGATTTGCTCGTGCTTAGACGGATCTAGGACGAGCTGGCGCACGTTGTGCGCATCCGGCTCGGAGAGATCGAAGAAGCCCGAATCCGGATGAACCGCGAAATGGGCGGCGGCGAGGTCATAAGCCGGAGCGTCATAGGGCATGGGATGGAACGCGCGGTAGGCGTCCACCACCGGGTGCGGTTGGGTCCAGGAGAAGTCTTTCTCAATGCTAGCGGCGGGGAAGGGAAGCGACTCGCCTACTTCTCTGCCGCAGAAAAAGATTGGGGAGGGCCACTCGGCCAGGATTTTTTGAAGCGCCGGCTCGTCCTGGCGTAGCGCGGTGGAGTCCACAAGAACCAGGCACTTCACCCGCTCGCGATAGAGGTCTTTGACGCCGAGCAGATCGAGGGTGTTCGCGAGATTCGTGGCGGGCGCGCTCAAAATCACCACCGCTTCCGCATTGTAGATGACGCCGTTGCGGAGCGCCGCTTCAGCTTGAGCGGTATCGGTGAGCTTGCGGATGCTGTGAGGATAAGGAGGTTCGTTCGCCGAGGCGGGTTTCACCATGGGCGGATCGGGCGGAAGCGGTCTGACATCCGCCAAGCCTACCGGCAACTGTTCGTTCGCGCCGCGCGGAGGACCGGGTATGTAGAAGCGGCCGAGGATATCGCAGAAAATCGCGGCTTTGAGGCCCGCGCCGGTTACGCATACGCTGCCGACGCGCGCTTCGCCTTTTGCCTGGAACCCGTACAACGCGGCCAAAGCCAGCGCCGCATCGGGGCGGCTCATCGAAGTGTTGTAGACGACTCCAACGGCGGGCATGAAGAGCTACCATCGATTATATGAGCGCGACGACTAAGACGCACTACGAAACCGATTTCGCGGCGTGGGCCGATGAAATGGCCGCGGCGCTGCGCGCTCGGGCGGTTGACGAACTGGATTGGGAGAACATCGCGGAGGAGATCGAGGGATTAGCAGAGCGGATCGAAGGGCTGTGCGGTCTCAGTTGCAACGATTGATGCTGCATCTGGCTGAAACAGCGGTTACAACCGGACTGGGATGCCGCAAGTTGGCGAGCATCTATCAAAAACGCTCGGTATGAAATCCTCGACGAGTCTGGAAGACTCGCCGAGCATTCGCGGGCGCCTGACGCAGAACTTGGAAAGGCCTATCAGCGCGCCGTGAAGGACGCACGAGACGAGACTGGATCTTTGAAAGAGCTGCCCGCCAAGTGTCCCTGGACGATCAACGAATTACTAGCTGAGCGAGAGTCCCGGTAAGCGGCCGGTCGAATCTCCGACGTGCTCGGGGCGGACGCCGATGCGCTCAAGCATGGTCGCGAAAAGATTCGCCACTGGCGTTTCCCGCTGGTAAATGATATGGCGGCCCGGACTGACGAAGCCGCTGCCTCGTCCGGCCAGCAGCACCGGCAGTTGATCGTGCTGGTGGCTGTTGCCATCCGACAAGCCGCCGCCGTAGACGATGAGCGAATGGTCCAGAAGATTTGAATCGCCTTCCTTCGTAGCTTTCAGCTTCGCCAGAAATTCCGCGAAGAGCTGCAGGTGCAGGGAATTGATCTGGCGGACCTTTTCGAGCATCTCCAAGTTGCCGCCATGGTGGGTCAAAGGATGATGGCCGTCGGAGACGCCGATTTCGGGATAGGCGCGCGTTGAGCCTTCGCGGCCGATCATCATGGTTGAGATGCGAGTGATGTCGGCCCTGAAAGCGGCTAACATCATGTCCGTCATGAGGCGGAAATAGTCCGGAAATTCCGCGGGAACGCCGAAAGGTTTTTCCATCCCGGGATCGATTTGCTCGCTGTCTTTTTCCGAGCGCTCGACCTGCCGCTCGATTTCGCGGACCGAGGTGAGGTATTCATCGAGCTTGCGCCGGTCGGCTGCGCCGAGGTCAGATTCCAGCCTGCGCGTGTCGTCGATGGCCTGATCGAGGATGCTTTGCCGCATCGCCAGACGGCGGGCGCGAGCGGCGGCTGGTTCGGCGGCGTCGGAGCCGAACAGGCGCTCGAACAGATTTCGCGGATCGGAAATCGGCGGAAGCGGCTGCGATTCGGTCTTCCAGGCGAGGTTGTATTCGTAGGAGCAAGAATAGCCGTTGTCGCAATTACCGGCGATACGGGTTTCTTCGAGACCGACTTCGAGCGAAGGAAGCTTGGTCAGGTGGCCCACGGCGGCGGCAGCGATCTGATCGGCGGACACGCCGAGCTTTAAGTCCGCGCCGGCCGTGTGGTGCACTTCCATGCCGGTCATGTAAGCGGCCGCGGCGCGGCCATGATCGCCCGCTCCCACCAACAGCGGCCGTCCCCAGTTGGAAGTCAGGTTGGAAAGCGCCAGCACGTCCTTCTTCAACGGTTCGAGCGGCGCAAGAATGCTGGGCAGCTTTTCGAGCGTACCCTCCTCCGCCGGGGTCCAGTTCCGCATGTCGATGCCATTGGGGACGTAGAACCAAGCCAGGCGAACCGGGCCGGGCGTGGCGGACTGCGCGAAAACCGGCGTCATGGCGTCGAGGAAGGGAACGGCGATGGCAGCGCCCAAGCCGCGAAGGACGGTGCGCCGGTTAAGCGCCTTCCGGAAAATCGCGTTCGTCACGATCATTTCGGCTCTCCTTTGCGCTGCTGAAAGGACGGGCTGTGCACAATCGCCGTGATCATTGCCTGAAATTTGTAGCCGTTTTGGGCCGCCTCCGCCGCCACGGCGCGAACCGCGGCGCGATCATCTTCATCTTTGTTTGGATTTAACGCCCTGCCTAACGAGTATGTCAGTAATTTCGAGGCGAGGCAACGCGCGAATTCCGGCATGTTCTGCTTCAGCAGATCCTTCAGCCCGGCCGCGCCGTGGAAGGTTCTGCCGTCGGGCAGCCCTCCGCTGGAATCGATGGGTATGTCGCTATCTTGGCTTCGCCACCGTCCGATGGCGTCGTAGTTTTCGAAAGCGAAGCCCAGCGCGTCCATCTTCGAATGGCACGACGCGCAGACCGGGTCGGAGCGATGCGCCTCCATCTGTTGCCGCTGGGATTGCGACACGCCAACGGCTTCTTCGTTCAGGCGCGGAACGTCCGGCGGAGGAGGCGGAGGCGGCGCGCCCAAAATATTTTCGAGAATAAATTTGCCTCGAAGAACGACCGATGTGCGCGCGGGATAGCTGGACACAGTGAGCACGGCGGCTTGGGTGAGAACGCCGCTGCGTTGGGCGCCGTTTGGCTCATTTGGCGTCAGCTCGACGCGGCGGAATTCGGTGCCGGTGACCCCGGCGATTCCGTAGTGCTTCGCCAAAAGCTCATTCAAGAAGGTATAGCTTCCATCGAGAAAATCGGAGATGGGCCCGTTTTCACGCATCACCGATTCAAAAAACATGCGAGTCTCGGTGCGCATGGCTTCCTTTAGCTCGGGACTCCACTCGGGGAATTTTTTGGGGTCGGGCCGGATGGCGTCCAGAGTGCGCGTCTCCAGCCACTGACCGGTGAAATTCTCCGCGAACGCCGCCGACTTCGGATCGGCAAGCATCCGCGCGACCTGCGCATCCAGCACGGCCGGCAGATGCAGCTTGCCGCTCTCGCTTAGCGCAAGCAGCTCATCGTCCGGCATCGAGCTCCACAAAAAATAGCTGAGGCGGGAAGCGAGTTCGATGTCGCTGACGCGAGCGACGGCGCCGGGCTCAGGATCGCGCTCGATGCGGAACAAGAAATTCGGAGAGACCAGCGCCGCAGTAATTGCAAATTGGAGGCTTTGCGCGGGCGTGTAGCCGGAGGTTTTGGCTTGATCGAAGACGCGAAGCAATTCGGCGACTTCGGACTTGCCGGCGGGACGGCGGTAGGCGCGGCGCGCCAGGGTTGACAGGATGCGATCCACACAAGCCGGGCCGGAAGCCGCATCGCAGAGGAGCAGCTCGCGAGCTACAGAGCGCGGTTCTACTGATGGGTAAGGCCCAGTAATTTCAATGTTGTCAGGATGAATATTGACGTTGTTGTTGAACCACTGATCGCGAGGGATGTTTTGCAGATCCGCATCGTCCACGAACTCTGCCCGGAACGAATGTTGGCTCGCGGCGAGAAAGACTCTGGCCTCCACAGTCGCGCGTTGCGTGCCGCCGCCTTTGCGATTCACGGCGCTTATCTGCACAGGAACGGTCGCCGTTTTCACCGACTTGCCGTCCACGGAAATCACCAATGTGACAGGTTTGTCCTGGTCGCTGCGATGACCTATAAGATTCGCATGCACAATGTAATCCGCGTCATAATCCAAGTATTCCTTAAGCTCAATCGCGCTGGGGCCGAGACGGCGAGCGCGGCCGGAGCCATTGAGAAGGACGGGCTTAGGAAGCGGATCGCCTCCGACGGCGCGAGAGGCTATGCGCTCGGCGGCCGAAAGGTATTTTTCCATGAGGGCCGGCGAGACGGTCAGGGTCTCGCCGATGTTGTCGAACCCCTGGCTGGAATCGTCGGGCGGGAATTCGTCCGTGGCGCGGAAATCCACGCCGAACAGATCGCGAACGGTATTGGCGTACTCGCTGCGATTGAGACGGTGGGCGACGATGCTCTGGGCAGATACAGTCGCAGCGATAACAAGAAACAAAAGGGCTGCACGACGGGGCATCGACAAAGACATTTTATCGGACTCCTGATATTCTGGAACGCGGACAGGAGGTCTTATATGAGATTTACAGGGATGTTCACGATGGGAATTATGGGTGCGGCGATGGTATGGTGCCAGCAACCGCCGCCGGCGGGTCTGACTACTGGGCCGGGAATACAGGCGCCATCGGATCCGAAATATCCCGATCTGATCAAGACATGCAAGACGCCGCCTCCGGGCAGAGGAGCAGGGCGCGGCAAAGGCAAGGGCGGGCCTCCGCCGGCGGCGGCCGCAGGTCCGAGCGAAAGCACAGTGACGGCCATTCCAGGCGTCATCGCCGCGGGCGCGCAGTGGAAAGAGGTCTGGCAGGTCGACGGCAACAACGCCGATGGCATCATCGCCACCAAGGACGGCGGCTTGCTGATCGCGCAGAACGATAAGAGTAATGTGGTGAAGCTCGATAAGGACGGGAAGGTCTCGGTCGCCTACACGGGACTGAACACCAGCGGCTCAGTGGCGATGAACGCAAAGGGGGCGCTGTTCGTCCACAATCGCGGGCTGAACGAATCGATTGTGCAGCTCGCGCCCCAGCGCAAGACTTTCGCCGATAAATATAACGGTGATCCGATCGACTGCATCGGCGGCGTGTTAAACGATTTGACCGCCGATAGCAAAGGCGGAGTGTATTTCACCATGGGCGGGCTCTTTTATGCCAATCCGCAAGGCGTCATTACGCGGTATGGAGAGAATCTCGGCACCAACGGCATTGTTCTTAGCCCGGATGAAAAGCATCTCTTTGTCACGAACGGCGCGACACTGGCGGAGTTCGACGTGGAAAAGGACGGCTCGCTCACCAACCAGCGCGAGTTCGCAAAGCTCGATGGCGGCGGCGACGGCAGCACATTCGACAGCGCGGGCCGCCTCTACGTGACCGTCAATCCTGGGGGAGGCAAAGCCGGCGTGCAAGTGATCGCCCCCGACGGCAAGGTTCTCGGTATGATTCCCACGCCCCGCGGAGTCATCAGCGTGGCCTTCAGCGGCCCGGATCGAAAGACGCTCTACGCCGTGTCCCGGGACAACGCGCAGAACAAAGACTGGCTCATCGCCATCCAGATGATCGCGCAGGGGCCGAAGGGGCGCGGGAAGTAGTCTCGAAGCGAGGGTTGCGTCACGGCACGGCTTTAGACGTGCCGCGAGAATCGCAAAGAGCTCTGGGGCTTCAGCTCTGTGCTTGCAGGGGCTTGCAACAGGCGATTGGCGCCCAATCTGGATGGGTGTATCATTTGGACGATGCGGTGTGGCGGTCTCGGCCTGGTTGTTCTCTCCACCGCCTTGCAAGTTGCGGCCCAAACGGGCGGTAACGGGGTTGTCTCCGGAACCGTCTTGAATGCCGCCACCGGCGAACCCTTGGCCGGGGCGCTGGTCGTGCTGCGCCAGAGCTACGCCAACTATGGCTTCCGCGACCGCCCTGGCGACCGCCCCTGGCCCGCGGATGCCGCGCGGACGCTGACGGATGAGTCCGGCAGATTCTCCATCGAATTTGATCGCGGGTTGCCCGCCTCCCGTCTTTTCGTTTCGCATGAAGGCTTCCGCTCCGAAGACAATCGCGAAATCGTGACTGTCCCGCTTCTTCCAATGGGAGCGCGAAACGTCACCGTATCTCTTGTGCCGCAGTCCGCCATCCAGGGGCGGGTAATGGATGACCAGGGCGCGCCGCTCAGCGGCGCCGCGGTGCGAGCAATTCGCGTGGAGATCCAGGATGGCCGCGAACAATTGCGGCCCAACTATTCCGTGGCCGTCGCCGGGCCCAGCGGCGAGTACCGGTTAGCCTCGCTCGCCCCGGGTTCTTATTATTTGGAAGCCGCTCGTACGGGAGCCGACGTCCGGCATGGATTCGGGCCCCTCTACTTTCCTGGCGTGACGGAGCGCCGCTCGGCGCAAACGCTCCAGACGAAAGCGGGCGAGACGATCACCGCCAACTTCGAGCTCTCATCTCATCCGCTCTACCAAATTCGCGGCGTACTGAGCAGCGTTCCGCAATTCCGGCACGTCTCGCTTCGCCTTGTTCAAGACGGCGAGCCTCTGAACAACCCCATGGTCGTGACCGCGGGCAACAAGTCGTTTGAGATTGAAAACGTCCCGCCCGGCTCTTACGTCGTGCAAGCATTCACTCCCGAGGCGATCCCTTCCGATTTCGGAGAGGCCGCGGTCACAGTCTCAGACCGCGATCCGGCCCCCTTGCAGATCGCGTTGAGCGAAGCAGTGGACGTCCGAGGCCACATCGAGATCGACGGCGCCAAGCGCTCGACGCGGTTCGGCTACGTTGTCGCCACGCCTCTAAGTTCGTTCCCGCCTCTTCGAATCCCGCCCACTTCCAGGGCGATGATGATCGGCGACGGAAGCTTTCTCCTAAGGAATCTCTTGCCCGGCAGGTATGAGTTGGCGGTGCGGATGCTTCCAGGCGCGTACGTGGAGAGCATGACCGCATCTTCACCCGGAACCGGGACGGAAGACGTGCAGCAGAAAGGCTTCACAATCGGACCTGGGCATATTCCCGAGCTGAAGATTGTCGTTCACAGAGGCGGCGGCGAAATCGAGGGCGCGGTGGAGGGCCAGGGCCAGAACGCTTCGGTTCCCATCGTTATAGCGCGAAGGGAAGGCCCAGAGCGATTCGTCGCGTTAGTGAGCGCCCAGCAAGGGCGTTTTCTTGCTTCTGGTCTGGCGCCCGGAGATTACGACTTGTACGCACTGCCCCCCTCTGCGCCCGTCGAATATAAGAACCCGGGTGTGCTGGAGGCGCTGTCGCCGTTTGCCGCACACGCAGCCGTTCGCGATGGTCAAAAGGAGTTCGTGACGCTGAGACTAATTCCCGCGGACGCCGCGACCCACCCCATCCACGATTCGGCCCGCGCCATGAAATAAGCGTCCGGCGGCTGGCGTCCACAAACCCCGCTGATACTCTCAGAAACATGACGCCTTCCTTCGATCCCGGCCTGACGCAGCAATATAGCGGGGCTCTCCTACGCACCATCAACCGCGATGGGTCTTTCAACGTCTCCCGGCGGGGATTTCGCCGAGCTGCGGGGAATGTCTATGTCAACCTGATCCGGACAACCTGGCCTCGTTTTCTGGGGATCATGGCCTGCCTATATCTGTTCGTGAATGGACTCTTTGGCGCAGTGTATGTGCTGCTGGGCCCCGGCGCGTTGCGCGCCAGCGACCGCGACCTGGGATTGAACCCGCTCGCGCAGGCCTTCTTCTTCAGCACCCAAACGCTGTCCACCGTCGGCTACGGGTCGATCTATCCGTTTGGGCTGGCGGCCCACTTGGTCTCGGCGCTCGAGGTGACGCTGGGAGTAGGCGGCTTCGCACTGGCCACCAGTCTTATGTTCGCGCGCTTTTCCCGTCCTAACGCGAAGCTCGTTTTCAGCCGCCAGATGGTAGTGGCGCCTTACAGGGACCAATCCGGCCTGGAATTCCGCGTCGCCAATCAGCGCAGCAACGTGATGATGGAAGTAGAAGCCGACGTCATTCTGATGACCGTTGAGCGCGGACCCGACGGCAAGCTCCGTCGCAACTTCGTGGACTTACCGCTCGAGCGCCGCAAAGTCTTCTTCTTGGCCCTCACCTGGACCGTGGTGCATCCCATTGGCCCGGAAAGCCCGCTTTGGGGCAGAACCCGCGAAGATCTAGAACGTCTGCAAGCGGAAGTGCTGATTCTGATCAAGGGCTTCGACGATTCGTTTTCGCAAATCGTGCACACCCGCTATTCCTACCGCTGGGATGAAATCGATTGGTCCGCGCGGTTTCTGCCCGCGTTCGAGGCGTCGCCGGCCGGGCATCTGGTGCTCGACGTCGACCGCATTCACGATACCGCGCCAGCCTAACTACTACGAGAACTGAAAATCTTCGCGGGCGGCGACGATTTTGGGGGGGCCTGGCTTTCAGCCTGCCGCCAAGCTTTGCCCGGCGTTCGGTTGCGGCTCCGCTGCGCCGCGGCGCAGGCCATTGGTTTTTGTGGCCTGCCTTTCGCAAAGCTACGACCGCTTTTTCGCCAGCCGCGACAAAGCCGCGAGCTGCGCCAGATGCTCTTTCAGCGGCCGCGCAGGCGTGCCCCACATCACTTGTCCGCCCCGCACGATCTTGGACGTCAGTACGCCGCTTCCCGATCCCAGCACCGCCCCCGACTCGATTCTGGCCTTGTCGCCAATTCCCACTTGCCCGCCGATTACGGCATAATCTTCCACCACCACGCCGCCGGAGAATCCCGTCTGCGCCGCGATTACCACGTGGCGCCCGATCCGGCAGTTGTGGCCCACATGCACCATGTTGTCCAGTTTGGTTCCCTCGCCGATCGAAGTTACTCCCAGGGCTGCGCGGTCCACGCAGGAGTTCGCGCCGATTTCGACGCGATCTCCAATCTCAACCCGGCCTATCTGCGGAAACTTCTCATACGCTCCGCCAGCCAGCACAAAGCCGAAGCCGTCCGC
>DASQJB010000329.1:0-4370 GCA_035631295.1 Bryobacteraceae bacterium
TGAAGGTGAGCGCGCCGAAGGGGGTTCCCAATCTCAGGGTGCGCTGGCGCCTAGGGTATTACGCCCCATTGCAATAGCCCAGCCCGAAGCCTGTCCCGATCGCTCCTCTGAAGACGCGGTTTGTACTACTACACCTGAGAATCGTTGCCTGCTGCGACGATTTCGGTGGGGCCTGGCTTTCAGCCTGCCGCCGGGCTTGGCGTTTGGTTGCAGCTCCGCTGCTCTGTGGGGCAGGCCCGCGGCCTGCGCGGACCCCCCGGCCCCGCTGGCGCAGGCGGCTTGAAAGAAAGGCCGCCGCAGCCCACGGGCTTGCCCCACGTGCGTCTTGATCCCCTTCAGTGGCCGGCGCTCAACTGACGAGCTCGGCCTACCGGCGCCCGCCGATTGCGTGAGGGGCACCCGTGTGGGGCGCCGTCGTTCGTGGAGCGCCGATTCCTGAGGGGTACACAGTAGGAGGTCTCGGCGTAATCACGCTTCCCGGCGACGTATAGCCTGTGCGCGAAGGACCCGATATCGCCGACGGGATCGAGATACGCGAGGGAGCAACGATAATTGGACGCCGAATCGCGCCCGGCCAAGCCGGAAACAGAGAGCCGTATCCGTACAGCCCATACAAGTATGTTGGAAAATACATCGAGCTTAGACCCGCTTGGAAAGGGCTCCAGAAGCTGACTCCGTATGGGCTGCTCAGACCCGGAACAATGGACGGAGGAAAGTAGCTGAAACCACCGCCGCCCACGCCGGCGGCCAAACCGGCGTCCGTCGACTGTGTCGGATCGTCCAGAATTCCGGCGGCCGTGGCGTTATCCGATGAAACGGCTTGACTGCGGCTCATCGCCCAAGTCTTAAAAGGATCGCTTAAGGCAAGCTCCGCCGGCTCGGAAACCAGCACCGAAGCCAACGGCAGGTTTTGTCCTTGCTTCACCGCTACTTCGGAATTCTCGGCGGCCGACACTTTAGCTTCACCGCGGTATACGGTCACCAGAGCCGGGTCGGAGTCGATGCGGAAGACTCCTTCGCGGGGAATCCGGGCTTGCCAGTTCTTGTGGATCAGAGTAACTGAGTTATCGCTCCGCGGCTCATTCGACTCGAGAATGGCGGAGCCGCCCAGCAACTCCACTCGCGTGTCGGCAAGACTGGTGGAAAGCATCCGGATGGAGCTGTTTTCCGCGACACGAAGCATTACGCCAGGCGTGAGCAGCACTTCGGCGCGGCCTTGCTCGGTTCGCAGTTTTCCGCCTTCGCCGATGTCGGGAAATCTACCGAACTTCTGCTGCAGAGGTTGATCCCCAATGAAGACCGAGCCTTCAAAAAAGTAAACCACGCCCGAGTGCGTGGAAATCACAGACTGGCCGAAAGCGGGAAGCCACACTCCCAAAGCCAGCGTTGCTGGAATGGCCACCAAACGAGGGCGAAGCATAAAAATCCCTCCTGCGAATATAGTATCCGCTCAATCTTACGATGCGTCAACCCGCATGCCGCTGCAAGAATTCGCCAAATGAATCTGGACGAATCGGCGCCACATCGATCCCCATAGGGCCGCGTAAGGCGCCGCCGGGCGGACAGCAGATAAAATGGTTTTTAACTCGACCTCCTTGCAACCCAATCTACAACCCAACCTCCTTGTCATGAAATTCGGCGGCACCAGCATGGGCTCCGCCGCGCGAATTCGCATAGCCGCGCAACTTGCCGCGGAGCAGTACCGCGAGAGGCCCTTAGTCGTGGTGGTCTCGGCCATGTCCAAAATTACCGATTTGCTTCTGGACACCCTCCGTAAGGCCGAAGCAGGCGATGAGGGGGATTTGGAAGCCAACTTGGCGCAGCTCGCCGAGCGCCATGCCGAGACGTGCCGCGAACTGCTGCCCGAAGCGCGGCAGAAATGCGCACTCGAGCGCATTGACGTCCTGATCCAGGAATTCACTCGCATCGCCCGGGGCATGATGCTATTGGGCGAACGCCCCCCGCGCTCCGTGGACGAGGCGGTAGCGGTGGGAGAGCGCCTTTCCGCCCTGTTGATGGCGGAGTATCTGGAATCGGAAGGCATCCCCGCCGCGGACGTAAACGGCTCGGCGGTGATCGCCACCGATGCCGTTTTCGGAAACGCCTCCCCGCTGATGGAGCAAACTCGCGAGCGCTCCGCGAAGGTCCTTCAGCCATTGCTCGGCCGGCGGGTGCTTCCCATTGTCACGGGATTCAACGGCTCGACGCTGGATGGCCGCCCCACCACGCTGGGGCGCGGCGGATCGGATTTTTCAGCCTCCATCTTAGCCGCCGCGCTGGACGCAGCGGAGCTTTGGATTTGGACCGACGTCGACGGTATTATGACCGGCGACCCGCGCCTGATCCCCGATGCGCTGGTGCTGGACGCCGTTACCTATGCGGAAGCCGCGGAGCTAGCCTATAACGGCGCGAAAGTGCTGCATCCACGGACGCTGGCGCCATTGGCCGAGCGTGGCATTCCCGTGTGGAGCAAAAACAGCTTCGCGCCCGAAAAACCTGGTACGCGGATCGTGCCGCGCCTCGAAAGCGTGCATGGGCCACATGCCGTCACGTCCATGCCGGACGTGGCGCTGGTTTCTATCGAACCGGCCACGGGATCCCTAAGCGGAACGATGCTCATGGCACGGTCGCTGGAGGCGCTGGGGCGAGCCAATGTCGAACTTCTGGCTATGACGAGTTCCAGCTATCGGCAGAGCTTCTGTTTCCTGGTGCGCCAATCGGAGCTCGAACGCGCTGCAGGTTTTCTTGAACAAGACTTGGCGCTGGAGCTGGCCCATGGATACTTGAAGCCCTTGCAGGTGGATCCCAACGTCGGCCTCATCGCCGTGGTGGGCGAAGGCATGCGCGGCACGCCAGGACTCGCCGGGCGTATCTTCACCGCCATCTCGCAGCATCACATCAATATCATTGCCATTGCGCAGGGGTCCAGCGAGCTGACCATCGCCATTGTCGTGCACCGCGCGGGGCTCGAGCAGGCCGTGCGCGCGATTCATGAAGAGTGCGGCCTGGGCAAGCGCGAGACCGCCATGGACGCTTAGCATACCATCCAGTGAGTCGCGCTGGCCTTCCGAATTTTCGGGGAAACGAGCCTATTGCCTCTTCGCGTCTCGGGCTTTATACTGGCTTTTTTCGGATGTCCGCAGCGTATCAGGAAGAGTTTGACCCTCAGGCGCCGCAGCGCGAAGCGGCTTTGTTCTACGCGCTGTTTCTGCGGGGCCACTCGGCGGAAACGCTGCGCCGGGATATCGACGTTCCCAGGTCATTGCTGGTAAAGCTTTTACGCCGCCATCGCAATGAAAGCGCGATCCAGGCCAAGCTCCAGCGCGTTTACTATTACCGGAAACAGGTGCTGGCTATTTTCGACGAGTTGGTCTACAGGGAACGCATCCGGGAACGGGTTCATTAACGTCCGGCTATTTCCACGTTTTTCGCCTTTCGAACGTCTAAAATGTAGTTATGCAGCGTCAACGCAACCGCCGGGGCTTCACGCTCATGGAATTACTGATCGTGATTGCGATCATTTTGGTGATCGCGGCGATCGCGGTCCCGCAGATGAACAAGCAGCTCATGTCGGCGCACGAGATGGCTGCGATCCGGCAAATCACCACCATTCACCAAGCCGAAACTCAATATTATTCGCAGTTCGGCAATTATGCGACCAGTCTGGCCCAACTTGGCCCTCCGGCGAGCGGGTCCCCAGGGCCCAACGCCGCCGAGATCATCCCCAGGGGCCTCTCCGAAGGCAAGGCCAGCGGCTACATTTTCGCAGTTGCGGGAACACCCACCGGCTACGCCGTCACGGCCATTCCTGAAACATTCAACAGCTCCGGCCGTCGCACGTTTTATTCGGACCAAACTCTGGTGATCCGCAACAACTGGAGCCAGGAGCCCGCCAACGTCAATAGCCCCGAAATCGGAGCCGCGGTTAACGCCAGCAAGTAGTCGCCCCATCAAAAGATTCGCTCCTCTGCCGATGAGAAGTATGTGAGGTTTGCTACACTCCTGAAAATCGTGTTGTTGACTTCCGGGATTGGTGTTCTTGCCGGAACCTATGGCATCCGCACAGTCCGTCATTACCGCGCCGACGGCCATGCGGCTGCCGAACAGTCTTGCGAATCGAAATCCGAGGAGCTAGAGGCCGAGGGCAAAACCCGCCGCCCAGCCGGATGAGCAGCGCGGCCGCTGGGGGGATCTGGACTCCGATCTGAATTGGGAGTCAATCGGGCGGTGACCGGTGTTCGTCAGTTAACGCTCCCTCGCGGTGGCGGCTGGGTAGCGCTCGCCACCACAGCGCCGAGCCGATTTTCAGCCCCGCCCGTGAGGGCGGGTAGAGCCTACGGACGAATCACGGATTGACTCTGGGGCGGCTC
>DASQJB010000330.1:0-5681 GCA_035631295.1 Bryobacteraceae bacterium
TCCGCTTGGCGGCCGTTTTAAATGACAGATTCAAATGAAGGCGTCGCAAGCCGTATCAGGGCACGGCTTCAGCCGTGCCGAAAGGATGCGTGCCAGAGGGCCTTAGCCCTGCAGCGATAAATGTTTTGGTTGCTCAGTTGCAAGGGGCCTTTCATAATAATCTCGAATGAAGTTCCCAATATTCTTTAATCATCCTCTGTACAAGGATAATGCGAAATGTTAATATGAAAGTGTCCAGTTGTGACCTTTCCAAGGCGCAACGCGTCTCTTTCCGTAGGGTGAGTTGCCGACTGCCCGGCTAGCTCCCCGAAAGTTCGGCGCGCTACAACCTAGCGGTAGTGGTGAGCCGGCCGGTGAGTATCTTCCTCCGAGTACTCACCGGCTTTTTTCATTCCCAGCCCGCTAATCTTTCGCAACCTTCAGATCCACCAGCCCGCGCAGTTCCTCAATGAACTGCTCCACGGGCTTCGCGCCCATGTCCCCATGCTTGCGGTGCCGGACGGCCACCGAGCCGCCTTCGGCCTCGCGGTCCCCCACCACAAGCATGTAAGGGATCTTTTGGATCTGGGCCTCGCGGATCTTCAGGTTGACTTTTTCCTTGCGGTCGTCGAGCTCCGCCCGAAAACCTGCTTCCTCCAGCCGGGTGTGGACTTTCTTTGCGTAATCCAGTTGCCGGTCCGTAATCGGCATCACCACCGCCTGCACCGGCGCGAGCCACACCGGAAAGGCTCCCGCGTAGTGCTCCACCAGCGTGCCGAAGAAGCGCTCCACGCTGCCATACAGCGCGCGATGCACCATCAGCGGCTGATGCCGCTTGCCGTCCTCGGCCACGTATTCCAGTTCAAAGCGCCGCGGCAAGTTGAAATCGAATTGCACGGTGGAAAGCTGCCACTTGCGCCCGAGCGCGTCCAGCAGCTTCACGTCGATTTTGGGCCCATAAAAGGCAGCCTCGTTCGGAATTACCGGGGCTTTGACGTTCAGCCGATCAACAGCGCGCTTCAGAGCGTTCTCCGCCGTCGTCCACTGATCCGCCGTGCCCATGTACTTGCCGCTCGCGCCTCCGTCCCAGGTGGAAATCTCCGCCTCATATTCATCGAAGCCGAAGGTTTTCAGAACGTCCATGGCGAATTCCAGGCAGCCCACCACTTCGTCTTCAATCTGATCTGGAGTGCAGAAGATGTGTGCGTCGTCCTGTGTGAACCCGCGCACGCGCAAAAGCCCGTGCATGGTGCCGCTGCGCTCATAGCGGTAGACAGTGCCCAACTCGCCAAACCGCACCGGCAATTCGCGGTAGCTGCGCAGCTTGTCGCGATAAATCAGAATGTGACCGGGGCAGTTCATCGGCTTCAGCCGGTATTCTGCGTCGTCCAGCTCCATCCCCGCGAACATGTTCTCGCCGAAGTTTTCCAAGTGCCCGGAGGTCTGCCACAAATGCGCCCGCATCACGTGCGGCGTGTAGACGAGCGAATACCCGCGCTTAATATACTGATCGCGCATCCAGTCCTCGATTAGCTTCCGTACAATCGCGCCCTTGGGGTGAAAGAAAATCAACCCGGGCCCGGCGAGCTCTTGAATGCTGAACAGGTCCAGCTCTTGCCCCAGCCTTCGATGATCGCGCTTCTTGGCTTCCTCGAGTTTCTGGAGGTAGTCTTCCAGATCCTTCTTGTTGAAGAACGCCGTCCCGTAGATCCGCTGGAGCCTCTGGTTGTGCTCATCGCCTTTCCAATAAGCCCCGGCGATTGAAAGCAGCTTGAAGGCTTTGATCTTCTTGGTCGAGGGGACGTGCGGCCCGCGGCAGAAGTCGATGAAGCCTGGGCCCAGCGTATATTCGGAAAACACTTCACCCGCGCGCTCGGTGATCAGCTCGCATTTCATAGGCTGGTCCGTGTAAAGCTTCAGGCCCTCCTGCTTGGGCGTATATTTCCTCTCGTAGGGCAAATCCCGCGCCTGGATTTCCCACATTCGCTTTTCGATTTTTTCGAGATCCTCCGGCGTAAACGGCGTCTCCCGCTGGAAATCGTAATAAAAGCCGGTTTCAATTGGTGGACCAATGCCGAGCTTGGTTTCGGGGAATAACTCCAGCACAGCTGCGGCCAGCAAGTGTGCGGTCGAATGCCGGTAAACTTCCAGCGCCTCGGGATTCCGCGGCGTCAGAATTTCGACCTTGGAGTCCGATTCCAAGCTCCGGTTGAGATCCCACAGATCCCCGTTTACTCGCGCGACGATCGCGTCGTCCGCCAGCCGGGGACTGATCGACCGCGCAATATCGATGGGGCGCGCCCCTTGCGGAACACTCTGGACGCTGCCGTCCGGGAGGGTGACCTGAAGACTACTCATGAGTATTTATCAGCGTAGCATCCGGCATTCGGAGTCTATGAGCTATGTGATTCTGGAACTACAGCGTCATGTTGAAAGAAGGAACGTCCGCCCTGCTGAAGGCGGATAAGCGAAAAGTGCTGGTTGCGACCGCCGCGCTGGTGATGTTGGTCGCATGGTCGGACTGGGCAGTCGGAAACACGTTCTCTTTGGGAGTCTTATATATCCTGCCGATGATGTTGGGGGCTTTGGCGCTTAGTCCGGCCGGGATCGCGGGTCTGGCGTTCCTGTGCGCGTGCCTGAGGTTTCTCTTCGATGTTCCCAGCGGGCGCCTGGAAATCATCCTCCGCTTCATGTTCTCTTCGCTGGCCTACTTCGTGTCAGGATTATTCGTCGTCGTGCTGGACCGCAACCGCGAACTCGTGGTGGAGCATCTCGCGAAAGTTGAGAAAGAACAAGCGTTGCGCCACGAAGCAGAAGAGCAACTGCGCGTGCTCGTGGAAAGCAGTCCGGCTGCCGTGTTGACGCTGGATCATCAGGGCGTCGTGCTGGCGGCGAACCACGCCGCAAGCGCGCTCTTCGGGATCCCTGATGGCCAGACTCTTCAAGGGCGCGTGATCGCCAGCTATCTTCCGCTGCTCTCCGACGCGTTGGGGTTGGACCGGGGCGGGGAAGGATTTCGAACGGCCGCACAATGCTATGGCCGGGGCGAGGATGGCGAGATCTTCTTGGCCCACACGTGGTTTTCCACGTATCAGGGTCGGGAAGGGACGCGGCTGGCGGCGATCGTGGTGGATTCCTCCGAAGAGATGCGTGACCGCGAGGAGCAGAATCTGCGCCAGTTGATGCGCTACAACAGGATCGGCGCGGCCGCGGTCTCGCATGAGGTCCGCAATCTGTGCGCGGCGATTCTGTTGCTGGCCTCGAATTTAGGCGACAAGCTCAATCTTGCGCAGGATGAGGATTTCCGCGGCCTGATGCAGCTTGTGAAAGGGTTGGAGCACACCGCCGAGTTCGAGTTGCAGGCGCACGCGCAGGATTTGGTGGAGACGGTCCCCTTGCGCGAGGTTTTGGATAATCTTCGCATCGTGATCGAGCCAGGCTGGCGCGAAGCGGACGGTAAGATACGCTGGGTGCTGCCGGCCGACGGCCTTCGAGTGATCGCCGATCCGGAGGGCCTCTTGCAGGCATTTCTCAACCTGGCGCAGAATAGTCAACGGGCTGTCGAGGAAATGCCTGTCCGGGAGCTGACCATCTCTGTTGCCAAGGAGGAGCAGAAGGTGGCTGTCCGGTTTCAAGACACCGGTCCGGGAGTAGCCGAACCGGATAACTTGTTTCAGCCCTTTCAACCTGGCGCCGAGGGAACCGGATTGGGCTTATACGTCACGCGCGCGATCCTGCGTAGCTATGGCGGCGAGCTTCGATTCGAGCCATCCGCACGCGGATCCTGCTTCGTGGTTGAGTTGGAGACTGCGCGTAAGGAGGGCGAATGAGCCAAGCCGCCGCACAGCTCATCAATCTGTTCCTGTTGGACGACCACGCCATGTTCCGGGAAGGCTTGGCTCGTATGCTCGAAAAAGAGCCGGACCTGAAGGTGACAGGACAAAGCTCGTCGTCCGCCGAAGCGCTGGCGAAGCTTCCCGTAAGCGGCGCGAGCATGATCCTGCTCGACGTCGATTTAGGTCCCGAGCGCGCCGTGGACTTTGTTTTGCAGGCTAGAAAGAACGGCTTCGTAGGGCAAATCCTCGTGTTGACTGCCGGCGTCAGCGGACCCGAAGCAGTCCAGTTGGTGCAGGCCGGAGTGGCGGGCATTCTACATAAACACCATTCGACTGACGTTCTTTGCAAGATCATCCGTCAGGTGGCGGCGGGAGAAAGCTGTCTCGAAAAGGACTACCTGACGCCGCTGTTCCGGTCGATGGATCGCACGCGCGCGTCCTCCCAACCGAAACTCACGGAGCGCGACAAGACGGTCCTACGTTTCATTTTCCAGGGAATGACGAACAAGGAAATCGCCGCCAGGCTAGAAATTTCCGAAGGCGCGGTGAAAGCGTCCCTGCGCCAATTGTTCGAGAAGCTCGGCGTTCGGACGCGGGCGCAGGTGGTGAAGATCGCGCTGGAGCAGTACCGGGATCAGCTTTGAGCGCGGTTTGGACCCAGGCGCCTGCCGCTCTTGTCTTGATATGATTTGACCCGAGGAGGTTCACTATGAAGAGACTTTTAATTCTCTCCGGTTTCGCGTTTAGCCTCGCCCTCTGCGTTTCCGCCGAGACGCAAAAGAAAGATGTAGAAATCAAGGCCGCCGACGGCGTGAATTTGAAAGCCACCTATTATTCGCCAGGACGATCCGGCCCCGCGATGATTCTTCTGCATCAATGCAACATGGACCGGCATGCCTGGGACGGCCTGGCTCAGGATCTCGCCAACGCTGGCTTTCACGTTGTGACGGTTGATTTCCGCGGCTATGGCGAGAGCGGCGGCGACCGCGCGCAGCGGGATAAATGGCCCGGCGACGTAGACGCGGCATTCGCCTACTTAATGGCGCAGAAAGACGTCGATAAATCGCGGATCGCCGCGGGCGGCGCGAGCTGCGGGGTTACGCAATCGTCCGATCTGGCCACGCGCCATCACGACATCAAAGCCTTAATGCTGCTTTCCGGCCAGGCGAGCGACGCGGCGAGGACTTACATTGCCACGACCACCTCCTTGCCGGTCTTCGGCGCAGCCAGCGACGGCGATACGGGCGCGGCCAAGGGGATCAAGGATGCCGTCGGGGCGTCGAAGAATACGCAATCTACTGTCAAAATCTATTCGGGAACCGAGCATGGCGTGCCCATGTTCGCCAAAAACGCGGAGCTGGAGCCCCTGATCGTCAATTGGCTTAAGACGCAGCTCGCCGTGAAAACCAGCAGCCGCTAAAATTATCCTGCGAGGAATTCCGCGCCCGAGCCACTAAACAGTTGTGGCTTTATTTCGCATCTGCTACGCGGCAACCTACGGCATCGACGCGCACCTGATCGACGTCGAAGTCGACATGTACCCCAGTTCTAACCGTGATTTCATCACCGTCGGTATGCCGGACACGCGGCGCGAGAAAGCCGGGAGCGGGTCAAATCGGCTCTTATTAATTCGGGCTTCGGCTATTCGAGCAAAAGCGTCACCATCAAGGCGTTAATGTCGAGCGGCCGGTGCAGTGATTCGCTCACTTCCGCCTTGACCATCTCCGCACTTCCTTCTACGCCTTCCCATCGCCAATGCACCTGAAAACTTCAAAGTCGCAAACGCGAAACCAGCTCACCGAAACGTGGGTCGCCACGCAGCGGATCCCACTCCGGGTCGAGTTTGAGAAATGCTGCAAGGGGCTC